>JAHEEV010000008.1 GCA_024640505.1 Halieaceae bacterium | reverse complement strand
GGGGGCAAGCGCAATCTGGATCTTATCCGGGTGCGTGAAAAGTTCAACGACTACAGCGTTGCCCCCTGAATGGGCAACCCGGCGAGGCCGGCGGTCAACGCGGATCACTGGCCCATGGCAGTACCGTTGGCCCGCAGCCATCCGTGGTACCGGAAAAATGGTATCAAATCAAAGCTTGATCAAATATCTTTAGTTTCCGACGCATGGTTTTTGAGGATAGATTGGCCTATGAAATATTTTTGCCTCGCGCTTGCCCTCGTCTTTCCTCTGGTGGCCTCAGCAGGGGTTGAAGGAGGCGATGTCGCTCGTCTCACGCCACTGTGGCAGGCACTCGATGCCGACAAGGACGGCAAGGTCTCTCTGACGGAGCTTCATCCTTACCAGGCGATGGTCATGGCGGCACACGACGCCGACGGCGACGGCAACATATCGCTCACTGAATATGCGGGTTATGACCTGGATCCCGGAAATGCGGCAAGCATGGCGATACCGGAAAGCATCAATCTTATCGAGGATCTGCCCTATGCTGCGACACATGACCCGCGGCAGCAGCTGGATCTCTTTCTCCCCGGGGAACCGGAGGGGGGGCGGCCACTGCCGGTAATAGCCTACATCCACGGCGGGGGCTGGACGATGGGTAGCAAAGTGATGGCGCGTGCGCAGATGCTTCCACTGGTGGCAACCGGTCGCTATGCAGCGGTGTCCATCGGCTACAGGTTGTCATGGCAGGACAGATGGCCTGCACAGATCCATGACGTAAAGGCGGGTATTCGCTGGATCAGGGCGAACGCCAAGGACTACGGACTCGACCCTTCCCGAATCTGTGCTTTTGGTCCTTCGGCGGGTGGCCACCTGGCGGCTATGCTGGGTGCCACCAATGACGTCATCAGCCTGGAAGGTGAACTTGGCGATCACACAGACCAATCCAGCGACGTGCAATGTGTCGTGGATTTCTTTGGGCCAGTAGATTTGCGCAGCGAAGATGGTAAAGATCCTCTCGGCAACCCCTCGGTGGTCACCCGCTTACTCGGTGCAACGCCCCAGGAGAGCCCCCGGCTCGCTGCGGAAGCTTCACCTGTCTCTCATGTTGATAGCAGCGATGTGCCCTTTCTGATCGTGCATGGGACCAGAGACCCCCTGGTGGACTACAACCAATCGGTACAGTTGGAGGCCGCGCTTGTAGAAGCTGGCGTCCCGGTTATTTTCCAGACTATCGAAGGCGGCGGTCACGGCGATTTCGCTGCCGGGGTTCCCGAGGTGAATGACCGGGTCGAGGCATTTCTGGAGAAGAACTTTTATGACCCGGACATTGAAGTACCCGATAACGTGCTCGAGTTCAAAATGAGAACCGCAGTTCCTCCCCGGCCCGCGGGGAAGCACCAGGGTGACCGTAAGAATCCCGGTGGCGCCAACGTTTCAGGGGCTGTACCAGATCGGTGAACTATAGGCGCGATCCTGTACCGAGCGAGGTATTTCCGGCGGCAACTCAGTGCCGAAAAAAGCAGCGTCATGGGTGGTCCAGCGCGGGGTAGGAATTTCCAGTACGCGTACATAGTAGAATGCCGGCTGCGATGGGTCGAAGTCGGGGTCGCGCCACCAGCTTGCCAATTCCGGATCCCCAATCGAATTACTGTAGCTGGCCTCCCTGAGGTCAACGGTAGAGCCGACGGGATCCAGCTCATTATTGACTCCTGTCGCTCGGCCGTCGGACAGGGCGACATCGTAAACCTTTTCCTGAGTACCGCCGTTTTCGTTCAACCAGCCCTTAACCACCTGTACCCGGTCGAGGAAGGCGGAGTCAATATCGCGCGCTGCATGAATCAGGAAAGTGGGCGACCTGCCCTGATCACGCGGCGGAAGGTCACTGCCCATGGGTACCCCATGACGATAGCCAAAGCGGGCGTAGTCCGCCCGATCGATGTCCTCTTCGTGAAAATTCCAGCCGCCGAAAAAGCGCAGGCGAATGCGGCTGCCGCTGGTGGCATAGACTTCACGGCGAAGGATCGCATCAAAAATCGCCTCCCGCGTGTTTTCCAGTGCCCAGACGGCGGCAAGACCTGACGCCCCCAATTCCCAGTTGCGCTCGACCTGGCCGCTCATTGTTGCAAGATAGCGCTCCGGCGAGGGTTCAGAGCCCCTGAACTTTCCGAAGAAGTTGTCTTCGGTAGTAGTGGACAGGCTGGTGTGACTGTCGCTGCTGCCGATCATGCCGAACTTGAAGGGGTTGGCTTCCAGGGACTGTTCGTGCCTCAGCCCTTCCGCGAGGGCCGCGCGCGCATACTCGTAGCGCAGCATCCCGGTTTCCTTGGGCGCTGTATTGGCGACATTGGTCTTGTCCCAGGTCTCGAAATCTGCAAATTCATCGGTCGGAGAGAGGTAAGGATGCGTTTCAGCATCTCCCTTGACCTGGGTGACCTCGTAGACCGGCTCCCAGCGCGCCCGTGTCTTCGCATATTGAGGGTCCAACGGCTGGCCGTTGATTCGGTCGGGAGAAAACATGCTCCCGTTGGAGAGATTGCCATTGTGAGCAATGGCCAGCACTTTGCCGCCACTCTCCTCATAACGGGCCAGCCCGGACCAGAGACTCTCCGGGTCGGGATCCCGTTGGGCGCTGATAGGCAACACATTGCCTGTCTTCTCCGCATTATCGCGAAACAGCACCACGCGGTGAAGATTGTTGCCGTCAATCATGGACGTCCACTCGTAGCCTATGAGCGTGGTAAAGCGACCCGGCTGATAGAACTTATCGGCAAGCCGCGTCACGTCGCGCCAGATTGATCGCTGCAGGTCCTCAGGCAGGTCGGGCATGGGGCCGGAATTTCCCATGACCGTCATGAACGCATTGCGCAGGCCGACACTGTCGACGAGATCGAGCACTTCCATCCAGCGATCTCCGACTGGCTGCCCGATCACCCTGGGGTCCCCTGCGGCAATACTCACGTAAAGACCCATGTTTTCACTATGGTCAGTCACCGCCAGGAAATCCAGCGGTCGACGCAGTTTCGCGTTTACGCCATTGTCGGCAACAACCGCTTCACCCATGGCAAAGCGATAGGCCGCCTCCTGTCCGAGATTCCTTGTCCCGTTGAGGTACGCGTCCATAGAGAGCCGGGTGTGCAGGTGAAGGTCACCCCAATAAAGGTTTTTCTCAGGCGGCTGGCGCAGGGAGGGGGAGTAGTGGGCCGTTTTGGCATCATTCGAGGCAGCATCGCCAGTGTTGGTCTCGTCATCTGCGTGGCTGGCAGGTATCAGCATAGCGCACAACATGTTGGCGGCCATCCCTGCGGCAAGCCTGCGTAACATCAAGTAGTGATGTTTTCTCTCGTAGGATCGTTGCTGTCGCATAGGGAGACTATCTGCAGTTTGCTCCGGACGGACCGGTGGCGAGAGTGGGGTAATGCATTGCGTTGGAAACGTATAAAAAAACCGGGCTGTTATCAGCCCGGTTTTGATCTGGCTATTCCCACGATCAGAACCTTTTGGTAAGACCGAATTTAAACATCCGACCCAGCGTAAAGCCGGTGGGGGAATAGCTGAGGTTCTTCTGCACCCGATATTCGGGGGGGTCTTCGTCGAAAAGGTTGTCTACAGTCAGACGCAGTGACAGACCTTGGGTGATACCCGAGTTACTGTCGAAGTCATACCCGACAAACAGCCTGGTATTGAGAAATTCATCCACCTTGGTCTGGTTGACCGCGATACCCGGGTCGGCATCGTATTCATCAGTGTACAGGAGCGTCAGGCTGGCTCGTATATTGTTTCTGCTCCAGCCAATGTTGCCCGACAGGAATAGATCAGGGTTATAGTCCAGCTGATCTACCGCAACGCCACTTTGGCTGAGGTCAAACTCCGTTTGATAGTTGCCCGTGAGCCCGTATGACATCGAGCCGAAACGGGTGTCATGAAAATAGTGGATGCCAAAGTCGATACCCTTGAGCGCTGCTTCCTCCGTATTTGAGAGCCTTCTGTCGACAATCACGCCCACGTCGTCAGCACCCACCGTGGCGGGAACGACTCCCGGGTCGTCGACAGCCGCGACGAATTCGTCCCATTCCGCCTGGGTCGGTTCAAAGATGAACTTGTCCGGGTTCAGGAGCACCGCCGTGGAAAGCTGCGGGTTGACTGAAGCCAGCAGCTCGTTGAATTCGATGTCGTAGTAGTGAAGGTTCAGCGACAGACCTTCCAGTGGCCGTATCTCGAAGCCGCCGGCCCAGATTTCAGCCGTTTGAGGGGCCAGCGCACCGCCGGAACCTTCGAGGAGGAACACGTCGTCGCGATTGGGGTTGGTCCTCTCCATATTGGGGTCCGGCACGCCTGCAGCTGCATCGAAAATGTATCGACCAAACCCTGGCGTGATGCTATCGAGCACGGTCGGTGCATTGAAAGACTCACCCCATTTGCCATAGATTGTCAGCCAATCAAAGGGGATGAAATCGAAGCCGATCTGGGGGTTGGTCGTATCACCAAAATCACTGTAGTCGTCATAGCGTACTGATAACGACAGGGCCAGTGACTCGAACACGGGCACCGACAACTCGCCAAAGACAGATGTGACGTCGCGGTCATCCTTTTTTTGCTCCAACGCGTTCAGGTTGCCTCGCTCGACATCGCCTTTGCGCTTCTTCGCCTCTTCCTGAGAATACTCCACACCAACAGCGGCTCTCAGCTTACCGGCGGGCAGGTCCATCACTTCACCGTCGGCGATCGAGCGGATATACCACAACTCCTGTTCTGTTTTGCTGGCGGTCTCCCAATCCAGGATGTCGTCGATCAGACTGGCGTCTGCAGCGGCGACGTCCAGTGGATCAAGCAGACCAGCTGCGACGGCGGCGCCCTGTTTCTCGAGGTTTACATTGGGGTCGTTGGTTTTGTTGTCAGATTCACCATAGTAGAAAGTATTACGCCACTGCCAACTACTGCCCAGGTCAACCGTCAGCTCGGGGATGATACCCCAGGTCTCGATATCGTTTTCCAGACTCCGGTTCCGGTAGTCGGGATGGGCGCCATAGGAAAATCCCACTTGTGCCGTGTCAAACAGGTCTCCGCTATTTTCACCCACCAGGCCTTGCTCAGTAGGATTTGGTTCTGCGATGGTGCTGCCAATGGGATAGGTGCCGTATTTGGTAGTACGGTTCATGTAGTAGGTTTTCAGCTTGAGCGTAAATATGTCACCGAGGTTCTGCGTAAACCCTGCAAAAAAATTGTCGCGGGTCTGCTCGGGCAGCAGGGCGTCTTCCGCCCTGATATCGCAGGGATCACCCACCGGTCTAACGCCCGCGCCCGGCGCGGCCGGGTTGTCGGTCCATCCCGCGCCATACCAGTACCACGTGGTCACGGCGCCAACCGGGGTCACACACTCCGTACCATCGGGTGTCAGGACGGTACCCTCTTCATTCCAGTCGCCAGCGGCGGCCCAGTCCCTGTCACCGGTATTGATCTGATCGCGATCCGTTGTGCCCAGCGAGATATAACCGGAGCCATTCTCCCAGCTGGTGCCCCCGGTGAACGACGCCTGCCAGCCGTCGTAATCGTCGGCGATATCATAACCGAGGTCGATCTGGACACCATCAAAGTCATTTCTTGTGATGAAGTTAATCACACCTCCGACGGCGTCCGCACCGTACAGAGACGAGCCGCCGTCTGTAATCACCCCTACCCGCTCGATAGCGAAACCGGGGACGATATCAGGGTCCGGCGATGCCTGGTCGACGCCTACGGGGGCGATGCGATAACCATCCACCAGAATCAGCGTCGTGGCGCCGGTGGCCGAGTTGATGCCGGGCAGGTTCCGCAAATTCGGACGATTGACCTGTAACCGGTTGGCACCCCTTGGATCCTGTTCCGGTCTCTGGTTGAAAAAGTTAGAGACCTGCGGCACGGTGGCGAGCAACTCGTTGGTCGTTACTGCCCCGCTTTCGATAATGGCCTCACGGTCGAGGCCGATCGTCTGCGAGCCGACCGCCTCCACGCCGCGAATCAGCGTACCCGTAACCACGATCTCTTCGAGGCTCCCGCTACCGTCGGGAGCGTTCACTGTCTGGGCGAGTATTGCTCCTGGCATCAATGCCACCGATGCAGAGCCGGCTGCCAGCTGTTGCACGTACTTTTTAATTGATCTCTTGAGGATATGGGACATCTTATTATCTCCTGTGGAGTATTATGATTTTAGCGGGATTTTCTTATCTGGCTTTCAAGGTTTATTCTCTTGGCATTCTCTCATTATCACCGACTGATTGATCAGGAATATTCGGTAGGCCGGCTTTAATCCTGTACATGCTGCCTGTAAATCAACCGTAACTTATATAACATGTTTCCCGCCGGCGGCACACCGTAAAAGTTGCCGGTACCGGCCTTCATGGCTGTCCAGCGCTGGCGCAAGTGTCAATTTCAAGATAATAGTTCCGTGATAGTCCGGTTGGTCTCCATGGATAACGATCCCCAGCGCTCTACCTGCAGACCCATTGCCTGCTGAACCGTCAGCCCGACCCGTGAGATGGGGTCTCCCTTGCCGGCCAGGTGTACTCCGGTGCGCAACAGACCTCCGCCGCCGGCAATCATGGTGGGAATGCCCTCAACGGCATGTGCTTTGGCGATCGAACAATCGGAATGAGCCAGGACGAGACAGTTATCGAGCAGGGTCCCGTCGCCTTCGGGAATGCCGGCAAGTTCGTCGAGGAATTCGCGCCACGCCACCATACTCTCCCGTGCAAACCACGCCACTTCTCTCTGGTGACCCAGCTCGGGATCCAGCGGTTCCTCGTGAGTCAGCGTGTGATGTGTGGTCGTGGTGCCAGGGCGGCGCAGGTTTGAGGTGGTATCGGAAAACAGAACGTTGAATACCCGTGTCTGGTTGCACTGTAAGGCCTTCGCCAGCAGCCCCGCCATGATCCGATGAGTTTCCATGACATTTCCCATCTCGGAATCCAGCGTAAGCTGCGGCGGTGCATCCGGCTTGACGAAATTTTCGATCGGGGCCGGCGGTTCGAGTTGCAGGGCGATCTGCTGTTCCAACTGCCGGATAGAGGTAAAAAATTCATCCAGTCGAGCGCGATCTTCAGCGCCGACGACGTTCATGAGCCGATGTCTATCGTCACTCACAGCAGACAGGACGCTGTGATGAATCATATCCTGCGTGTCGGGTTTGAAAGAGGCCGCACCGGGATCCTGGAAACCCTCGCCGAAAATTCTCTCATAGAGTGCGATAGGGGAGATCTCGCTTGGATTGGGCGAACCCGCGCTACGATAGGAGTAGGATCGTTGGATACCCGAGGTGCTTATTTCCAGCGATTTAAACCGTGTATTGCGCCCAATGGCATCGCTCACCAGTACATCGATAGTCGGTGCCTTGACGTTACTGTCGGGAACAGGGATGCCTGTTCGCAGCCCGAAGCAACCGGTAATGTGTGGCTTGTTCGGCACGCCATCCAGTTTGACGTCAAAGCCGCTCAGTAGCGCGAGCCTGTCGCGGTAAGGTTCCAGAGGCAGAAGATGTGCCGGCAATTCATAATCTGTTCCCGTAGAGGCAGGTATCCACAGCTCGGGAATGAACCCGCATCCCCAGATCCATGTTCCGAAGCGCATGGGTAGCCGCTGCCCCGTGCCGGCGAAGGCTTTGCCACTGTCATCGAGGAAACAATTGAGGAAGGGCAGTGCGACACCGACGCCGGCCCCTTTCAGGGCGCCTCTCAGCACCGTCCGCCGGGAAAGGTTTTTCACGGTGTTTCCTCCATCGGGATGTTCAGGCCGGCATTCTGGAATTCCCCACCATATTGCCGCACGCCTGATATGGCGAAGAAATTCCTGCTCAGCACAATCGTTCGCATCAGTTCAGGTACACGGTAGCTCTCAGCCTCGAACATCTTTACAAGATAGTCCATATACGGACGCTCTTCCCAGACGGTATCCCGTCCGACGGCAAACCGGTACATTTTTTCTACCAGACAGCGCGGTGTCTCGGGGTGATCATGCAGTGCCTGCGCAAGGCCTTCAGCAGTGTTGAATTCAGTGCCGTCCAGCGAGCCACTCGAATCTATCGGTGCACCATTTTCCCGCGTGCGGTACGCGCCCAGGCCATCGAAGTTTTCGAGCGTCAAACCCAGTGGATCCATTATCTTATGGCAGCCAGCGCAGGCAGCCTGTGTCCTGTGCTCCTCGAGCCTGTCACGGGCGGTGGGCATGTTGGTGCTGGTAGGCTCCTGAACCACGCTGAAATTGACATTTGGTGGCGGGTCGGGCACTTCCTGGCACAGGAAGACTTCCCGGATCGCCTTGCCGCGAAGGGTAGGTGAGGATCTGCCCGGATGTGAATGCAGAGCCAGAAAACCGATAGTGGTATGAATTCCCGCGCGACCGGTATCCTGCGGGAATTCCGATTTCTCCCATCCTTTACGTGTCGCGACCGGCAGTCGGTAAACAATACCCAGGTCCCTGGTGAGATAGGTATCGCGGGTGATAAACAGATCACGGTAGTCTGCGTTCCGCCCGATCAGTTGGTCAGTGATCGTCAGCAGAATCTGTTCCTGCGCCTCGGCTGCCACTTGGGAATTAAACGCAGGGTAGATAACCGGATCCTTTGCCAGGTCATCAAATAACTCGAATTCAAGCATATCGGTAAAAAAGGCGCGAACCCCATCTTCAAAACGCGGCGATGCAATCAATCGGTCGACCTGTCCGGCCAGGCCCTCTCGGGTTTTCAGTTCACCGGCTGCCGCAGCCCGGAGTAATTCGCTGTCCGGGGTGGAGTTTGTGAGGAAATAGCTGAGGCGCGTTGCCCTGGAAAAATCGTCCAGCTGATACAGACCAGGCATCTCCGTATCCGGCTCCGTATTCTCAATCCTCAGCAGGAATTCCGGAGACATCATCATTCCGATCAAGGCGAACTTCAGCCCTTCATAAAAATTATCCAGCTGCCTGTGGCCGCGACGAACAAGTTCGATATAGGGTTGGAGCTCCTGCGTGGATAGCGTTCGCCGCATGAGTCTCGGAGCATAGTGCTCGACAAATGCTGTGGCGCACCCTTCATCAAAAACGGTCTCCGACTGTGGTCGACATGGAACAAGCTGTTTCCGCCACTGTTCGCTCACCACGGCACTGGCCACGCTGCGGGCGGCAGCGTCGTACTGCTCTATGCTGAAAGGCGACATGCCTGCCTCACTGGTGCCGATGGCCAGCAGACCATCCGCTCGGACGCCGCGTTCGAAGCGCGCTGCTATGGGTATCTCGGCGCTAAAAATATCAGCGATGGTGGCGCGGTATTGGGATTCAGTCAGGCGACGCATGAGCGGCGGACCACCCACGGGGGTGGGCTCGGCCAAAGTTTCATCAGCGGAGTTACAGCCATTGAGCGCGCCCGCGAGGCAGATACTCGCTATGGAAAAACAGACGGAAAGACGGATTTTCCGGGTCATGCATGAAGGCAGGACACTGCGAGCGACGATCATTGCGCAGTACCCGCCACAACCGGGTTGAGACTTTCCGGCGAATCCGTGTCTTCCAGCACAAAGGCGGGTATCGCCCTGATACGATACTGCGTGGAAATCGAGGTGCATTCACCCGTTGCGGGATCGGGATGGCCATCCGCGTGCTCAAGCAACGCATAGTAGGCACCATTACAGGTGTGCCCAAGTACAAACGCCGCGCCGGTAGCAGACCCGGACCTCAATTTGAGTGGAGCGAGTTCGCCCGAGCCGGTCTTGCCATTGCGGTAGCCAAACTGCTGGTCATACATAGCCTCCACCGGTGTATACCCGGACAGGTAACCCTCCAGTTCACCCTGCTCAGACAGGGTCACCTGGAGGCGCGCATCTCTCAGAAAGCGTTCCAGGACCATACTGTTGACCACATGACGGAACCGCACATCCACCGGTTCGGTGGTCAGGACGCCGTTGCTGATACGCCCCCGCGTTTCTCCCCTGAACCTGGAATCACTGTCGGCGATATAACTGGCGTAGGCCAGTGGTTCCCGGCCAGGGCTGAGCTTTATCGGGTCGGTATTGTAATAGAGGCCTACTTCAACGTCGTCGTCGTTGGCGATGTCATCCACGCCTCGTAGCCGCAGGAGAATGCCCCAGGATCCCGTAAGCATTTCTGTGGAAAAACTGTTGGACATACCGGTGGACTGGAAGGAGCGGCTGCAGCCAACGACCCGGTAAAACTGGTTGTCGATGCCGGGCTCGCCGTTCCTTCCAGAGAAATCGTCATGGGCACAGGTGCCGTGCTTTTTGCTGTCGCTGTTGGATATTTCCCCATCCAGGTCGATACCGAAAACCGCGATGTCACTGCGTTGAACCGTGCGGAAATAGGGGTCGGGCTGACCGGCCTCCGGGTGCATGCACAGAGCGCGGCCATCAGATGTGGTCGAGAGTGTGCGCGTGCCTTTTTGTACCCGGGCGACATACTGCTCGTCCGATTCATCGGGACCGCGCTTCCCTCCGGGGGACGCCGCGAAAATTTCCTGTAAACCCCCTGTCATGCCCGAAGGGCAGGCGCCGTTCAGTTCGGCGTCGTCGGAGAGCGCGTACTCAATGTGGGATACGACAAAGCCTGCCTCACCGTCCTGTAGAAAGGCCGGCCCGGCCTGGGCTGCGGTCAGTTGCCCTGCGGCAAGCAGGGCGGACCAACGGGCGGCCCGAAATAATGGGAATTTTCTCGTCATGCCCGGCACATCCCAGTTCGTTGCATAAAGCAGTTGCATAAAATACTAACGCCTATGTTAGTATTATTCTGACACTGCCGTTAGTAATGTCAATGGGTCTGTTGTTTTTTCAATTTCGTTCGCCCAGTCGAGCCTGTAAGTGGGTAGTTTATGGCAAGGACACCAACCGTTACCGACGAAGAGATTTTTGATGCCGCGTCCAGGGTGATCAGGTTGCGTGGTGTGGACGCCTTTACCCTGTCTGAAGTGGCGGCAGAGACCGGCCTGTCCCGCGCCGCCATCATTCTGCGATTCAAGAGCACCCAGGCACTCAAAACCGAGATACTGGCCAGAATGATCGATGCGTTCAGTCAAAGCCTGGAGCAACTTCCCACCACACCGTCCGGTGACCATTTGCTCGAAGTGGCGGCCTTTATCGGTCATACCGTCGGGAGCAGGGAGTCCTCGGCCTCCTTCTTCTCCAGCTATGCGGCCAACGTCAGGGATCCGGCTCTCGTGGCCCTGGAGAAAAAACGCGGTGAACTTTTAAACAGGGCCATAGCCCGGGTCATGCCGGACACATCGATTGATCACGATTCCGCGGTCGCAGCATTCACAGCGCATCTGACCGGCAGCATCATCAGCTGGCTGGGGTCAGATGATGAGGATCCCTGCCGCTTCCTGTTGGCGAGAACGAAAAACTGGCTACGCCTGGTCGGGATACCCTTCGAAGATTCTGCTCCCCGCGAAGCGACGGTCCCCCGGTAGCGGGCAGGTGGACATGGCGAGAGTCATCCGGAGTCTTCCGGCATGAAATTCAAACTTTGGGCGACAGCCTGGGTATTGGCGCTATTGGCTGTTTTGGTCGCGCTTTATTTCCATACTGCCTGGACAGGCGTCGACAGACCCCTGGGGCAAGGAGCGTACGACGCCAGTGTGGAGCGGGGAGAGTATCTCGCCAGAGTCGGCAATTGCGCGACCTGCCATACTACCGACAAGGGTGCGCCCTTCGCGGGTGGCGTAGCGTTTCGCACACCATTTGGCACACTGTATTCCACCAATATAACGACGGACAGTGAAACCGGCATCGGCGACTGGTCCTTCGAGGCATTCTATCGATCGATGAAAGAGGGTGTGCGCCCTGACGGAACGCACCTGTATCCCGCCTTTCCCTACACGGCATTTGCAAAACTGACCGACGACGATATCGCGTCGCTTTTCCTGTACCTGCAGACCATCGAACCGGTACGCGAGTCTGCCAGAGCCAACGCACTCCGCTTTCCCTACGGGTTACGTCCCCTGCTGTCGGTATGGAAGGCGCTATTTCATGATGCCTCCACCTATGCGCCGGATCCGGAGAAATCGCGGGCCTGGAACCGGGGGGCCTATCTTGTCGAGGGACCCGG
Organism: Halieaceae bacterium; assembly: GCA_024640505.1. GTDB lineage: Bacteria > Pseudomonadota > Gammaproteobacteria > Pseudomonadales > Halieaceae > JARRPM01. The sequence goes on along the minus strand of JAHEEV010000008.1, from coordinate 55,301 downwards.
GCATTGCGGTGCCTGTCATTCGCCGCGCAATCTGCTGGGTGCGGAGCTTTACGACCAGGCCCTGACCGGCGGGATATATTTTGACAAGGTAAAAACAGGCGCATACCGGCGGTGGTCGGGTGTAAATCTGACGCCATCCTCCACCGGCCTTGGAAAGTGGAGCGAGGAGGACATCGTCGCTTACCTGAAAACGGGCCAGTGTAAACACGCCGTGGTTCACGGGCCCATGAATAAAGTGATCATGAACTCGACGCGCTTTCTGACGGAAGAGGACGCGTTTTCTATCGCCACCTATCTCAAGAATATACCTCCGCGGAGCCATTCTGCGGATCCACCGCCCGCAGCGGAAGTATTGAAAGCCGGGGAGATTGTCTACACCGTGCACTGCGGCAGCTGCCATTTACCCTCCGGGCTCGGGGACGACATTCTGGGCGTCTCCCTCTCTGGCAGTGCCATCGTTCAGGCACCGGACCCTGCATCACTGCTCAACGTCATACTGTACGGGCCGCACCTGCCGCCACCACCTTTTGTCGTGGACCGGACACGGATGAAGATGTTCGGGAAAAGACTCTCGGATGAGGACATTGCCAGTGTGGCGACCTATGTCCGGGCAAGCTTCGGCAATACCGCGGGTGCGGTCAGCCCTGATCAGGTGGAAGAGCAGCGCTAGGGTAGGTGCGTTTTGACAGCGGCGTTTCCGTTGCAGCGTTACCCCACCCGAACTTGAACACGCAAAGCTCGCCCCGATAAAATTGAAACAGTGGCTGGGCGGCGGAGAGATGACTTGCACGAGTGATTCAATCGAAAATTTTCAGAAACCTGTCGGAGTTACTGCGATTAGACCTGGTCTATCCCCAGTACCTCATGTAATTGACGGTGCATATTCTGCACGCCGGGTTCATTGCGTCCTACCAGCACCTTGCGATCGATGCCGCAGTTGAGTCCGCGGTGAATCTTGTCGACCAGTCCGTAGTCTTCGGTAACCGCCACGTCGTTGATCATCTGGTGGTAGGCATCGCGTTCCAGCCGCTCCTCTTCATTCGCTGGCGCCTGTGGCACGAACATGCTGTGGTAGACCACCGAGCGGTCAGGACTGATGGGATAGACCCGCCACGTCTGGAAGTGATCCTCAACCACGAAGATCACCACGTTGGGGAAAATGTAATTTACATAAGAACTGTAACTCCGCGGGTTCCACTGGTCCTCGGGAACGGTCTTCAGGTCCGTGATCTGCAGTGTCGGCGAGCCCATGGAGTGATTGCGCCCATACTGGTGGTAGGTAGAGATATTACTGTAGGCCATCTGGGCGATAGAATCGGGGTGCAGAAACTCAAAATGGTAATACTCATGGAAGGTGTCCATGTTCAGCTTCCAGCTGAAGTTGGTGTGAACCTGCTTGGCGCCCAGGTAGTAGTGATCCTGGAAACCGAAGCCCGACAGGCGTTCTTCCAGACCCCCCAGTACCTGGTCGATATCGAAAGTCAGCTCCGGGTTGGGCATGACAAAGATACAGCCGTGCTTTTCCTGAACGTCCAACGGTCTCAGGCCCAGAACTGACCGATCGATGCTGTCGAAGCCCTCTTTGCCAAAAGGCACGCCTATAAGCTTGCCGTCCAGGTCGTAACTCCAGCCGTGGTAGGGGCAGGAGAACATGCGGCCCTTCCTGGCCTTGCCGTGATCGCATTCGTTGAGGGGTGCTCCACGATGAGAGCAGATGTTGACGAACGCCTTCAGCACGCCTTCTGTATTGCGTACGATGAGGATGGGAATGCCCGTATCGTCGAAGGCAAAGTAGTCTCCGGGCTCCGGGATCATGCAACTGGGTCCGACGAACTGCGGATAGTTGCGGAACAGCTCGATCTTTTCCTGCTGGAAAAGCGCCGAATCGATGTACTCGGTGGCGTCGATCTCCATCACGCTGTCCGCCAGCGTGGTGCTGTTGCAATCGACCAGGTCCAGCAGGGTTTTTACTTCCTCGATCAGTAGTTCTCTTTCCATTTACAGCCCCAGTACCATCTTGGCGATAATGTTGCGTTGTACTTCCTGGGAGCCACCGAAGATGGACGCCGCCCGGTTATTCAGGTAGCGCGGTACTACCGAGGCCGTGAAGTCCTCGCGATAGGGGCTACCCCCCGCCACCGGATTCATGGAGAGACCCCGATAACCCATGACGTCAACAGCCAGTTCGTTGATAGCCTGCTCGAGACGTACCGTGTTGAGTTTCAATATGGATGACTCGGGGCCGGGATTGCCGCCGCCGCTTACTGCGGACAGGATTCGAAGCTCGGTGATCTCCAGTGCCTTGAGATCGATATCGATGCGGGCTATCCGCCGCTCGATCTCGCCGCTCTCATCGAAATTGTCGACAGTTTTGATCGCTTCTTCAACCATGTTGCGCAGCCGATCCAGCTCGTGCTGGATACGCGGCGCACTGAACCCGCCACCGCGTTCGAATTCCAACAGGTATTTGGCATAGCTCCAGCCCTTGTTTTCCTCTCCGATACGGTTTTTCTGCGGAACACGCACATCGTCGAAGAAGACCTGGTTGACCTCGTGATCCCCGGCCATGGTGAGTATGGGTTCAACGGTGACGCCGGGGCTGTCCATGTCCACCAGCAGGAAGCTTATGCCCTGCTGCGGGCGTTCGCTGTTGCTGGTGCGCACCAGGCAGAAGATGTGGTCCGCCAGGTGGGCATGGGTGGTCCACAGTTTGGAGCCATTGACGATATAGTCGTCGCCGTCCGCTTCGGCCTTCAGTTTGAGGCTGGCCAGGTCGGATCCGGCACCGGGTTCGGAATAGCCCTGGCACCAGTAGTGTTCACCGGAAAGAATTTTCGGCAGGTATTCGGCTTTCTGCTCCTCGCTACCAAACGCCATAATCACCGGAGCCAACATGAGCAGGCCCAGGGGAATCAACATCGGGGCGCCTGCCAGATAACATTCGCGGCTGAAGATATACTTCTGGGCCGGCGTCCAGTCGGTGCCGCCGTGCGCCACAGGCCATTGTGGAACCGCCCAGCCCTTTTCCACCAGAATGGCCTGCCAGTGCAGTGCCAAGTCCTTCTCCACAAATACGCTGCTGTTCCTTGCGGTGTCTTCGACGATGTCCGGTGTGAGATGCTCCGCCAGGAATTGCCGCACGTCGTGCTGGAATTGCCGCTCTTGCTCTGTGAAGTTCAGGTCCATGGATTACCCGGGCGTTGGAGGATGATCAGGGCTCCATGGCCCATTGTATGCCGCGCTGGAGGAGTTCGTAGAATTCCCCGGTTTTCCAGGCCCCATCCTCGGGTACCGGGTACTCTTCGATAAGCGGCTGCATATCGTACTTGCCCCGACAGTGGCCGAGGGTGAGGTAGAGTACCGTGCCCTGGCCGTAGGGATGCAGGTAGAAGACCGGCTGTACATCGGTGTCTTTAACCCAGTCATCTCTCACGAAATTGGCCACCGGTTCGGACCAGTGGGTGTGGAGCAGGGTCTGGTACTCGCCGTAAAATTTGCACAGGTACAACTCGTCGTCCACCCTGAAGGTGGGAATGTCCTTCACCAGCGGGTGTGCCGGGTCGGTGACCAGCACCTCGTACTCGTGAATGGGCGGGTGGGACGTGAACTGGCTGCCCAGGATTTCCATGAAGGGCACATTGCGCTCGGGACAGTCTACCTGGGGGTTGCCGTCCTCATCCGGTGCGAGGAATTCCAGGATGGAATTGGTCCCGTGCAACGCGAACCACTTTTTTCCCGACCGGATATACTCCTGGAGCCGGGCGGTTTCCGCTTCACCGGGAACCACGTCGCAGGTATAAGTGATCAGGAAGTCGGACGCGCAGATTGCATCGATGTCCCGGTAATCTTCACCCACGCGGGTCTTGATCCGGGGTTGCTGTGCCAGAAGCTTGAGAATTTCCAGCCTGGCGTGATCGATATTGTGGTACTTGCCGCCTGCCACCAGGTAGACATCGATGCGATCACTCTTGCCCATGGGTCCTGTCCCGCGTTACAGCTGGACGCGTTTGGTGAAGCCGCCGTCGGCCACCAGGTTGGTGCCCGTAATCCAGCTGGCCGCGGGGCTGGCCAGGAACACCACTGCATTGGCGATCTCCTCGGGAGAGCCGAGTCGGCCCATGGGATGGGCTGCCACGGTCGCATCGTAAAAGTCGGCCATGTGGTTCTTGATCATGTCCCAGTCACCGCCCTCGACCATGGTGGGCCCCGGGGACACGCAGTTCACCCTGATGCCTTCGGGCGCAAGCGCTTTTGCCAGCTGGCTGGCATGTACGATGACGGCGGCTTTTATGGCGTTGTACGTCTGTGGGGCGGCGAAATCCTCGACCGCCGCAGTGCTCCCGATACAGACGATAGCACCCGAACCGGAAGCCTTGAGGGAGGGCATCGCAGCCTCTATGGCCCGGGTCGTGCCCAGCAGGTCCAGGTCAAAATTAAGTTTCCAGCCCTCCTCGTCAACTTTTCCTCCCTTGCCGCTGACACAGGATACAAGGATATCGATACCGCCGAGCTCTTCTGCCGCTGCGGTGATCCACCCCTGGTACGCGTCCTTGTCGGCTGCATCGATGGCTGCCCCCGTCACTTTCACGCCCCTGGCGCTGAGGTCGGAGACGGCGGCATCTACCTCCTCCTGGTTGCGTGAGCAGATAGCCAGGTCGACACCTTCGTCAGCCAGCAGATTGGCGATGGCCCGGCCGATTCCGCGTGTGGATCCGGTGACGACAGCTTTTTTTCCAGATAGTCCGAGGTCCATTGTGGGTCTCCTGCAAGAGGGATTGATTCGGGATCGAGCCAAATTATCAAACCCCCCTCTAAAAAACAATCAGATTTGACTGTTTATTTTCTATTCGCTAATGTGTTGTCCCCGGTCCCAGACCAATATTGATAAAGCGCTGCCGGAAAATGCGGGCGAGGACACACTGAATGAAGAAGAGTGCCGACGACTTTGACTTCTTTGATCCCGAGGTGATCGAGTCCCCCCACGAGTTTTACCAGGTCCTGCGGCAGCAGGCGCCGGTGTACCAGTTGCCGGGCACCAATATATTCATGCTGAGCCGCTACGAGGACGTTCGCCGCGCGGCCAAGGATACCGCCACCTTCTCCAACGATTTCATGCATGTGCTCAAGGGGCCGGATCCCTCGCCTGAAGCGGCAGAGATTTACGCCAGTGGCTATGAGCCCGTCGACACCCTGTTAACCATGGACCCGCCCCGTCACAAGGTCTATCGCTCGCTGATCAACAAGGTATTTTCCGCCAAGCGGGTGGAAAAGATGCGCCCCTACATGGAGCAGATCGTCGACGAGTTGATCGATGCCTTTATCGACCGGGGCGAGTGCGAGTTTGTACACGATTTCGCCACACCGCTGCCAGTCTATGTGATTGCCGACCAGTTGGGTGTGCCCCGGGAGGATCTGCGCAGGATCAAGGCCTGGTCTGACGCCTTTGCCTCCCGCCTGGGTGGGATGGCCTCTGCAGTAGAGGAGGTGGAGAATGCCCGGCTGATTGTGGAATACCAGCACTATATGGCGAAGGTGGTCGAGGACCGCCGCGCAAATCCGCGAGACGACATGATCTCCGACCTGGTCAACATCGAGATCGAAGACGGTCGAAAGATGAACATGCAGGAAGCGATCAGCATGATCGAGCAGCTGCTGGTGGCAGGCAATGAAACGACCACGTCGGCCCTGTCGGGCGGCCTGTTATCCCTGATCCAGTTGTCTGACCAGATGCATACGCTCCGTGATGACCCTGCCATGATCGACAATGCCGTAGAGGAGATACTTCGGCTCGAATCACCCTCCGCGGGTCTGTGGCGCGTGGTGACCCGGGATACCCAGATTAACGGCATATCGATACCCAAAGACTCCCTGTTAATGCTGCGCTACGCGTCGGCTAATCGCGATGAGCGAGTGTTCGATGACCCTGAGCAGATGGATGTATGCCGCAAAAATGCGGACGACCACATCGCTTTTGGTTACGGCACACACTTTTGCCCCGGAGCTTTCCTGGGACGCAAGGAGATGCAGGTGGCCTATACCAAACTACTGCAGAGATTAACCAACATTCGGCTGGCGGAGGGCAAGAACGACCTGACGCACTGGCCGAATGTGGTGCTGCGCGGCCTCAAGGAGTTGCACATCACCTTCGACCCCGTCGATGTCACTGCTGCATAACAGGAGATCCGGATGAGGGCTGCCGTATTCAAAGAGGTCGGTAAACCGCTGAAAGTGGAGTCCGTTGCCGATCCCGTACCCCGTGAAGATGGGTTGGTCATTAAAGTGGGTTACTGCGGCATCTGCGGAACCGACCTCCACGCTACCCGGGAGGGCCTTACCACAGCCTGCTGCGGCCAGATTCTTGGTCACGAATATGTGGGCGAAATCGTCGAGGTGGGACCCAGGGCGGATGGCAACTGGGAAGTCGGGGACAGAGTATGTTCTATCCCGTTTCTGGCCTGTGGTCATTGTGCCGCCTGCGCTACCGGCCGTTTCTTCGAGTGTCAGGACAAACTTCTGTCCGGCGTCAATTCCCCCGGCGGGTTTGCCGAGTACGTCAATGCCGGTTCCCGGGAGACCCTGCTGCTGCCGGACAACCTGGAACTGGAACGGGCTGCGCTGATTGAGCCCCTGGCCGTGGGTATTCACGCAGTGCGGGTGTCTGACCTCAAGGCGGGCAGCCGGGTGATGGTGATCGGCGCCGGGCCGATAGGTTTGACCGTCGCTCTGTGGGCGCGGTTTTTTGGCGCTCGAGAGGTGGTGGTCAGTGAGATGGCGGATACGCGGGCGGAACTGGCCAGGAAGATGGGTGCCACCGGCGTAATTCAGCCGGATCCCTCTGCCGATGCGGAGACCCTGCTGGCCCAGTTCAGCGATGTGGCCGGAGGCCCACCGGATATCATCTTCGAGTGTGTCGGGGCACCGGGACTACTGCAGCAGTGTATCGAAATGGCGCCACAGCGCGGCAAGATCATTCCGGTGGGTGTGTGCGAACAACCCGACGCCATCATGCCTTTCTTCGGTCTGGTGAAGGAACTGCATATCCAGTTCGCCATCGCCTACACACGGGATGACTTCGAGACCTGTATCGCCATGCTGGGGGAGGGGCGTATCGACATATCACCCATGATCACGGACGTGGTCGACCTGGAGCAACTGCCCGAAGCTTTCGAGGCGCTGCGCACACCCAGTCATCAGTGCAAGGTTCTGACCCGCTTGTAAATCCGGCATCCGTCTCAGGCGAGCAGCCGCATGAGCTTCAGCGTACCGATGGGCGCCACGCGCTGCATAAAATTCAGTACTCTGGAATCGACACAGAACACAAGCTTGAACCGGTTTTTCCTGATGGCTTTCACAATAAGACGCGCCGCGGTCTCTGGCGGCATGGCCAGGTGGAAGGACTTGAGCATTTTCTTCTTGTGTGCGGGGTCCATGCGCGCGGCTTCAAGGATATTGGTTGCCACGGCTCCCGGGTGGACACAGGTAACTCCAACCCCGGTGTTGGCCAGTTCGACGTAGAGGCATTCACTCAGTCCTCTCACGGCGAATTTGGTGGCTGCATAGGAGCTCTGTCCCTTCATCCCGGTCAAGCCCGCGGAACTGGACATGTTGACGATATGGGACTCGTCCGCTCTTTCCAGATGGGGCAGGAAGTACTTGCAGCCGTACATGACGCCCCAGTAATTGATTCCTGTGATCCACTCGAGGTCGTCGACTTCCTGCTCGGCGAAGCTCTTGTTTACCGATACCCCCGCATTGTTCACCAGAATATGAACAGCCCCGTGTTCCGCCAGGATCTGATCCGGTAGCGCGGCCATCTGCTCGCGGCGGGAAACATCCACAGCGTGAGCGCTGCACTTCCTGCCCAGCGCTGCAACGGCCTCGCGGGTATCAGCCAGGCGGCCTGAATCGATATCGACCAGCGCGATGTCCGCGCCGCACTTTGCGAGTTCCAGGCTCAGGGCCTGTCCAATACCGCTGCCCGCTCCTGTAACCACCGCGACGCGGCCCGCTATCTGCTTCATATTGTCCGGTAGGTTCCTTCAATTTCGGAGTCAGGTGAATCTCAGGTCTGGTATCGGAAGTAGTCTACCCCGACGATTTCCTCCCAGCGCTCATAAAAGGCCTCTCCCTGCAGGCGATTGGCCTCGATCCACTCATCGTCGGTGACGCTGAAGCGGCCGGCAATATCTTCTATGGCGTCCTGTCCCACCGGATAGCGGAAGTGGGGCGTGTCGGACTCGATGGCGTGGGCTACCGCAACGGCAACGTCGAGTGGGGCGGCAGGGTTACTCATGGTATGTGTCGCCCAGGCGGCGAGCCGCTGCAGGCTGTTGGTGTAATGGGTATCGTCCGGCGGTGGCGTGCCTTTTTCCCAGGCCGGAGTCGGGACCGTACCGGGTTCGATCAGGGCCACTCGAACATTGAATTCCGCCATTTCAAAGGCCAGGGCCTCACTCAGGCCTTCCAGGGCCCACTTGGCTGCGGAGTAGTGTCCATGGCAGCCGAAAACCATCCGGCCTGCCAGTGAGCTCATGTTGACGATCCGTCCCGAGCGCTGTTCACGCATAATCGGGGTAATCGCATGCAGCATACGCACCGTGCCGAAGTAATTGGTTTCGAAGACCTCCCGCACTTCTTCCAGAGGCGTTTCCTCCACGGCACGTCCACCGCCGATCCCGGCGTTGTTGACCAGGGCATCGATGCGTCCGGCACTGGCCATGATGTCGTTGATGGCCCGGTCTACGGATGGCTGGTCGGTGATATCCAGCTGGACCAGTTCCACGGGTACATCGTCGGCGGCGATTTTATTTTTCAGTTCAGTGGCAGTATCAGGGCTGCGCACCCCGGCAAAAACACGGTGCCCTTTACTGGCCAGGTGCAGGGCGGTTGCCTGGCCGATACCGGTACTGGCCCCGGTGACGAGTATTACTGACATGGTAGTCCTCTCTGTTTCACGGGTTGGAAATCTTGACGGGGGCCTGCCCCTGCCGGTTCTTGAAGTCGATGCGATACTCGCAGTTAATGCAGCGGCGCATCCCCTCGCTCATGCTGGCGTTCCGGGCCTGCAGCGCGTCCAGCTCTTTTTTCAATTGCCTGATTTCACGCGCCTGGCGTAGCAGGCGTTTTCGCGGGGCAAGAAAATCACTCAACAGGGACACACTACCTGGTCGCCCAGCTCATGCGCACGGTGCAGGAGGTTTCCGGCAGATGCGGCTCGAACTCCATTTTCAGGCCACCGCCTTCACCATTGAACAGCGCTTCGAAAGGGCCTTTGCAGATATTCAGGCAACCTTCCTCCGGCAGGGCATCGGGATTGGGTAGCCGCTCCCTGGGGCCGCAGGTGTGCCAGGCGCAGTCGGGTATCTCCATGACGGTAAGGCCGTTGGCCGGGTCGAATTCCGTGATGGTGGCCCGGCCCGTGAGCCAATGGGCGGGATTGAATGTTTCGAACAGGAATGTGCTCCAGCGCCCTGGTCGACGGCTGCCGTCTTTTGAGGGCTTTGCCTTCTTGTTTTTGTTCTTGTCCGACATGCTGTTCATCATCTTGAGAAATTCGGGGGAGTTTTCGTGGGAGAGGGCGACGGATGTACCGATGACAATCTCCTCGTACTGCTTCTGGCTGTAGTACCGGCGCAGTTCCAGCAGGGCCCACTCCGCTTCCCGGACGAAATTGCCGTAGCGCTTGCGCCATTTCTCCCTGGGTGAGTCGGACCACTTGACCGGTTCCCGACGGGATTTGATCTCATCGTAATCACGATCCACCTGTTCCTTATCACCGGACAGACGCAGAATGGGCACGAAAGTGTGACTGATGATCGGCATCGCCTTCTTCACCAGCATGGTGTTCGACATCCACATGTCGATCCACGCCTGGGGCCCCCAGTTGTAGTAGAAACCCGGTTTTTTTGCCGCTGCGACACGGCCGGTGCCCTGATCTGTGGAGATGATGCTGTCGTGGGGCATGATGATAGCGACTCCTAATTCATCCAGCGCAGGGTGACCCCGTAGGTAGCCTCTGGCGCGACGATGCCGGCATAGCCACCCAGTGTCGGAATATCCAGGCCCCAGGAGTAGTATTCCTCATCCAGCATATTGCGACCCCAGAGTGCCACCTCCCAGTTGCGGGCGGCATGGGCCAGGGTCAGCCTGAAATTCACCAGGTTTACTTCATCGTTTTGCAGGTTTTCATCGAGGTCCTGGTCAAGATAGTAGCTGTCAATAAAGCTGTGTTCCAGGCGTGCAATGCCCACCAGATTCTCACCCAGGTCAAAGTCGTACTGGATATAGGAGCTGATAGTCCACTCCGGTGCATTGTCCAGGGGCTTGCCGGCCAGGTCCTGCTTACAGATACTCTGTGTTCCCGGGGAGCCAAATTGTGCGCCATCCTCGATATAGTATTTGGTAAAAACCTGTTCGATGGTGCACTGGCCATTGTCGAAGGATTCGTACTCTGCCTTGACGTAGCCGATGGCGCTACCAATGGTCATATTGGCCACGGGGAGAAATACCAATTCGAGTTCGGAACCGTAACTGCGCAGGTCTCCGGCGTTGGTGACGCGCACCTGTGCACCGTCAAAGGACTGGGCCTGGAAGTCCTCATAATCCACCAGGAACAGGGTCCCGTTGAACTGCAGGCGGCGGTTGTACAAAGTGGTTTTCCAGCCCAGTTCGTAGTTGGTGGCAGTTTCCTCGTCGAACTCCCCGTCATTACCCACCGCTACACGTCGCTGGTCAAACCCACCGGATTTGAAGCCCCGGCTTATCGAGGCGTAGCCCATCACATCGGGGCTGAAAAAGTAGCGGAGGTTGAAAGAAGGCGAGATATTGCTATCACTGCGTTTATTGTCGTATTCGACATTCGGTCCGGCGATGGGTGGGAGATCCACATCGAAAGGTGGAACCGGATCGCTGGTCTGGGTTCCCTCGCGTTCCTTTTTCTCATAGGTGTAGCGCAGACCCAGAGTGGCACTGAATTCTTCGTTTATGTTCCATATCAGCTGCCCGAAAGCTGCATAGCTGGTGGTTGTATAGGTGTTGTCGTCGGTGTTGACCGAACCATTGGGGAAAAAAATCGACATGGGCGCATCTATCGTGGTGCCCTCAATCCGGACTATCGCATTTTCGTACAGACTCTGGCCCTGGGCGAATACGCCGACTGAATCAAACTCGGAATAGTAGGCATAGAGGCCCGCCTGACCTTCGAATGTCTGGCCGGCGGGAGTGGCGATGCGCAGCTCGGATGAATACTGGTCGAGATCGACCAGGTCCGAAGCCAGAGAAGCCTCATAGGCGGTGAAATCGCCATCGAAGGCGCTGTCGTTCTCATAGAACCGCCAGGCGTTGATGAAGGTGAGCGTATTTCCATCGGCCATGTCGCGATTCCATTCGACCCCAAGGCCGCCTACTTCAATCTTGCTGCGAAGATCGCCGTCGAGCCAGTAGTCATCGCCGAAGGGGTCGGGATCTGGTGGAGAAAAACCTTCCGAATCCTCGAAGGCGGTGTATTGGAGGATGGGTTTGCCCTGGTCGTTAAGTCCCAGCATGGCCTGCCATTCAGCAGAGGGGTTGTTGGTTGCAGGTGTGTTTAGCGGGGACAGGCCATTATAGTCGATGACCGCGAAGGCGCAGCAGTCCTTGTCCTCCTTGGTGTAGTCGAGGGTGACCAGGAACTCGCCGAGGCCTTCATCGCCGTCACGACTGCTCATATCCAGCAGGAAGCGGGCCCGTCCTCCCCACTTGTTGGCGTCGTTGAGTCCCTCGCCATTGTAGCTATTCTCATACAGGTGCTCGCCGTCCACGGCGAACGCCGACAGGCGGACGGCGTGTCCGGACTCGCCCAGGGGAAGGTTGACCGTGCCGCGCAATTCCAGTTTTTCATTGCTGTCGTAGTTCAGTTCAAGCAGGGACTCAAACTCGGTCGAGGGCCGCTTGGTGATAACACTGAGAGCGCCGGCAGCAGTGTTTTTGCCGTACAGGGTGCCCTGTGGCCCCCTGAGGATTTCCACCCGCTCTACATCCACCAGATCGCTGATACTCATTCCGGCGCGACCCTGGTAGATGCCATCAAGGAAAATGCCGACACTGGGGTCTATCCCGGAGTTAGTGCCGGCCGAGCCGATTCCCCTGATTCTGAAAGAGGTCGCGCGAGCGTTTGGTCCGGGTGTGATCTTCAAGTTCGGCGTGTACTCTTCCAGATTGGAGAGATCGTTGATACCGCTGTCCTGCAGGAAATCGCTGCCGAAGGCTGAGACCGACATGGCCACCTCCTGCAAACGTTCGGTACGTCGGCTGGCGGTCACGATGACCTCTTCCAGTGCGAGTTCTTTCTTCAGGGTTTCCGGCTCCTGGGCTTGTGCAGCGCCCGGCAATAAAAATGCCGCCATTGCGGGCAACAATAGCAGGGTACCTGCAGCCAGGCGCTGGATAGTCATTTATTCACCAATTCAAGCTTATAATTGTCTTTGGAGTGCAACTTGCACGCCCTTGGATTGCGAGCTGACAAACAGTATCAAAAGCCCCTTTTAAAAACAAACAGAATTGACTGATTTTAATTTACAGCGTAAGGTCATAGCCCTTGCTTGGATAACGATTTACACAGGATGCGCCATGGCTGAACCGATGCCCACCGACAACCCCTTCCTGAATTTTCCCTGGGGCCCGATCCAGATGGAATGCGAAGCCTACGACCTGGTCGTGGAGGGCGAAGTGCCCGCGGACCTGAACGGGACCCTGTATCGCAATGGCCCCAACCAGCGGTTCAAGCCCAGGGGTGACTATCACCTGTTCGCTGGTGACGGGATGATTCATGCCTTCTACATAAAAGGCGGTAAGGTTGATTACCGCAACCGCTGGGTGCGTACCGCCAAGTGGAATATCGAGGACAGTGAGGGGCGCGCCGTGGTCAATGCCATGAACCCCTTTGACTGTGAACCGGAATACAGCGATTTCGTGTTGGTGGATAAGGAGGGCCTGGCCAATACCGCGGTGGTCTGGCATGGCGGGCGCCTGCTGGCCATGGAGGAGGGGCATCTGCCCCACGAAATCGACCCTGTCACCCTGGACTCCGTCGGCTCCTGGAACTTCCGTGGCAAGCTGCACACCGCGATGACCGCCCACCCGAAAGTTGACCCGGAAACCGGCGAGATGGTGTTTTTTGCCTATATGGCGACCGGACCTTTTGCATCCGACCTGGCGGTGCACAAGGTGAACCCTGAAGGGGTGCTCACGGAAACGATTATCCTGCCTACCCCTTACTCTTCCATGGTGCACGACTTCGTGATCACCGAAAACTATATCGTGATTCCGGTACTGCCTATCAGCGGTAGCCTGGAGCGGGCCATGGAGGGCGGGCCGCCCTTCGCCTGGGAACCGGAGAAGGGGGTGCACATCGGCATTCTGCCGCGCCATGGGGGCACTGCCGAGGATATTCGCTGGCTGGAAATGGACACGGCCTTCACCTTTCACTTTATGAACGGTTTTGACCAGGGCGGTGTTGTTTCCGTGGACTGCTGCCAGATGGAGCATGCGCCCCTTTTTCCAACACCGGATGGCGGATCCACAGGCAAGACCGAGCCCCGCCTGACCCGCTGGACCATCGACATGAATGCGCCGGAGCCCCGGGTGGAGTTCGAACAGATAGACGAGTTCGAATCCGAGTTCCCCCAGTGTGATCCGCGCTACCTCGGTAAGCCCTACCGGCACGGTTGGTACACATCGCCCGACGGTGGCCTAACATCGGATCTCGAGGCCAATGACAACTTCTTCAACACCATTGGCCATTACGACCATGAAACGCGCAAGGAGGATCGCTATTCCTGTGGCCGTTCACTGGTGTCCGAGGCTCTCTTCGTACCAAAATCCTTGAACGCCGCCGAGGGGGAGGGCTACCTGCTGTCCCTGGCGACCAGTTTCGATACCCGTCTCACCAGCCTGCTGATATTTGATGCGCAAGATCTGGCGCAGGGACCGCTGGCCAAAGTTCATCTCTCACATCGCGTGCCCGCCGGGTTCCACGGATTCTGGCGCCCGGGCGACTGAGCGCGCCAACGAAGATCTGATCTGTGACGCCATGGCCTCTTGCATGGCGTGCCCGCGGGCTCAGGTTAACTTTAATGCTTTGAGGTCCGACGGTGGAATTTACACTCAGCGACGAACAGTTACTGCTACGCGACAGCGTCGGCAAATATGTGGCCGACCATTGCAGCGTGGAGCGCCACCGTGAACTGGCCCGCACAGAAATGGGCTTTGACCCGCAGCGTTGGCACGCATTTGCCGAGCTGGGGTGGCTGTGTGTTCCCTTCAGCGAAGAGCAGGGGGGTCTCGGCGGTTCTGCCACTGATGTAATGGTGCTCACCGAGGCTCTCGGCCATGGAGTATCACGCGAACCGTTCCTGCACAACACCGTGGTCTGTGGGGGTTTGCTGCGTTTCGGGGGCAACGAAACCCAGCGCGATGCGTATCTGCCCGGGCTGATGGACGGCACCAGCCAGTGGGCTTTCGCCTTCGCCGAAGAGCGCAGCGGCTATAGCCTGACAGCGCTGGATACGGTGGCAAGCAAGGAGGGTGGTCAATGGCAACTGCGCGGCAGAAAGATCGCCGTGCTGAACGGTCACTGTGCGGATCACCTGATCGTCAGCGCACGATGCGGTGGCGATATCGCCCTGTTTATCGTCGATGCCGGGTCCCCGGGTGTGAGTCGGGAAGCTTTCACCGCGGTGGACGGCAGTCGCGGGGCATGTGTCGACCTCGATGGTGTATCAGTTTCGGCTGACGACCAGCTGGCATCGACCGGTAAGGCGTTGCCCCTGCTGGAAAAAGCCATCGATTACGGCATCGTCGCCATGGGCGGTGAGGCATTGGGCGCCATGCAGTGTTTGCTGGATACGACGGTGGAATACACCAGCACCCGAAAACAGTTCGGGCAGGCCATCGGCAAGTTTCAGGCCCTGCAGCATCGCATGGCGGATATGTATCTTAAAGTTGAGGAGTTGCGCTCACTCCTCTATAACGCCGCAATCCAGCTGGATGACGGCAGCGAGGAGGGGCCGGCTGCCTGTGCCGCCTTGAAGGTAAAACTCGCTGAGGCTGGACGGTATGTGTCCCAGGAGGCGGTGCAATTACACGGTGGCATGGGCATGACCGATGAGTTGGTTGTCGGTCACCACTTCAAGCGACTGATGTTGCTGTCCAAACTGTTCGGCGACGAGGATTACTATCTGGCACGATATGCCCGCCTGACCGCCGCCTGACCGCCGCCTGACCAAGGCCTTCCAGTCGACGACAAGTCTGCCGATCGGCTGCGCGCATACCTGCCCGGGGCTGTCAGTCCTGCAGTTTATCGATCTCCGCTCTCAGCGCCGCGAGGAAAGCCGCACCGATGGCTCCGTCGATAGCGCGGTGATCGCAGGACAGGGTGGCATTCATCACGGTGGCCACTTTCACCTCACCGTTCTCTACCACGGGCTGTTCCTTTGCCGCGCCCAGCGCCAGGATTGCCCCCATGGGTGGGTTGATAATGGCGGTGAACTGATCGATTCCGAACATGCCCAGGTTGGAAACAGTAAAGCTGCCGCCGCTGAGATCCTGCGTCGTCAGGCTCCCGGAGCGGGCGCGTTCGGCAGCGGCACCGCTTGCCCTGGCGATATCTGCCGGTGACATGTTTTCCACACCGCGCAGGGTTACCGGGTAAAGGGCGTCGTCCGTGGCCACGGCCACTGCGACATTGGCGGTCCTGAACTGGTGAATAGTGTCACCCACCACATTGATATTCGCCTTCGGTACTTTTATCAGCGCACGGCTTACGCAGTAAACCAGTAAATCGTTGACCGACACCTTGGTATCGCCGGTGTCATTGAGCTTCGCCCGATGAGCCAGCAGGCCGTCCAGTGGCCACTCCACACTGAGGTAGTAGTGAGGAATAGCCTGCTTGGCCTCGGTCAGGCGTTTGGCGATGGTCTTGCGCGTGGCGCTCAGGGGGATGACCTCGTAGTCAGCGGCGCCTGCGTTGGCAGCCGATTCGGCAGCGCCATCGCCCTGGGCCGCAGCGCGCACGTCATCCTGGGTGATACGGCCATTGCGACCGGTGCCGGTGACCGTTTCCAGGTCGACGCCCAGTTCCTCCGCGAGGCGACGCACCACCGGGTTGGTGCGCCGGCTGACACCGCCATCCTGGGCCGATGCGGCCGGGGGGGCTGCGGGTGCTTCAGTGGCTGCGGTCGTCTCTTCAGGCTCTGCACCACCGGCAAAACTGGCGATAAATTCGTCGATTGCTGCATCGTCCACGTCCGCGGTGGTGATAATGCCCAGCAGTGACCCCACCGGGCGGACCTCGCCCTCTGCAACGAGTTGCCTGCGGAGGATGCCGTCGACGGGCGCGTCCCAGACATTCACGATCTTGTCAGATTCTATTTCCAGCAATTCGTCGCCCTTGCTGACGGCGTCGCCGGGTTGCTTGAGCCAGCTGTTGATGGTGCCCTCCACCATTTCTATGCCCCACTTCGGGATGGCGATGGGTACGATATCGCTCATCGCATAACCTCCAGGATGGCCGCCTGGATCTTCTGTACAGAGGGAACGTAGGCCGCCTCGAGCTCCGGTGAAAAGGGCACGGGCGTATGGGGCGCGCAAACCTGTTTGATCGGTGCCTTCAGGCTGTGGAAAGCGCGATCGGCGGCCATGGCCGCAATGTCTGCGGTCAGGCCGCAGCGGGGTGGTGACTCGTCCACGACCACCAGCCGGCCGGTGGCCTTCACGCTCTCGAGAATGGTGTCGGCGTCCAGCGGAGAGGTGGTACGCGGGTCGATCAGGTCGCAGGTGATACCCTGGTCTTCCAGTCCGTCGATAGCAGCTGCAGCCCTGCCCACCATCTGGCCAAAGGCCACCACGGTCACATCGTCCCCTTCCCTGGGCATGGCCGCTTCACCAAAGGGAATGGTATAGGGCTCGTCGGGAACTTCGCAGGCCTCCTGGTAGAGTGCCTTGGGTTCGAAAAACAACACCGGGTCGTCGTCGCGGATGGCGGTGAGCAGCAGACCCTTGGCGTCGTAGGCGTTGGAGGGTACGACCACTTTGAGGCCGGGCACCGCGGTCATGATCTGGTACATGGACTGGCTGTGCTGGGCCGCGGCGCTGAATCCCGCGCCGGAGGCGAAGCGGATCACCGCCGGGCACCTGGACTTGCCGCCGAACATGTAGCGGAACTTGGCCATCTGGTTGAAGATCTGGTCCATGCAGACACCGATAAAATCGGCAAACATGATTTCCGCCACCGGGCGCATACCGGACAGGGCAGCCCCCGCAGCAGCACCGACGATGGCGGACTCTGAAATGGGGGTGTCGACACAGCGCAGGGGGCCGAACTTGTCGTAGAGGCCGGCGGTGACACCGAACACGCCACCGGCGCAGCCGACCGTGCCGTCAGAGCCGTTGCCGCCGGCCACGTCTTCACCGATGACAAAGACTCTTTCGTCTGCGGCCATCTCCTGGTGCAGGGCTTCATTGATTGCATCGCGCATGGTTTTCTGTGGCATGGTCTTATACTCCCTGCGCTGCGTAGTTGATATAGACGTCGGTTTCCAGGTCCGCCGCGGTGGGTCGCGGCGCGGCGCGAGCGGCGCTGACGGCCTCGTCAATCAGCGCCATGACCTCGGCATCGATGGCGTCCAGCTCCTCATGGCTCATCTCCCCTGTGCCTGTCACGCGCTCGCGGAAATGTTTCAGGCAATCGTAGTCCTGCCGCAATCGATCCAGCTCGCCTTCACCCCGATAGCCCTGCGGGTCCCCGACGAAGTGGCCGTGGAAACGTCCCTGCTCGCAGAAGACGCCGGCTGGGCCATTGCCCGCCCTGGCGTGTTCGATGGCTTTGCCCGCGGCCTCGTGAACATCGAAAAAATCTACGCCGTTGGCGACAAACACCGGGAAGCCAAAACCTTCGGTGCGCGCTTTGAGGTCGTCGCAACCCACCGCATAGTTGATGGAGGTGTGTTCGGAGTAGTAGTTGTTCTCGATGACAAATATCGCCGGTACCTGCAGCACCACGGCCAGATTCATGGCCTCGAAACAGGTACCCTGGTTGACGGAGCCATCCCCCGAGAACGACACGGCGACATTGTTGGTCCCTTTCTGCTTCGCTGCCAGGGCGGAGCCGACAGAAATCGGCGGGCCGCCGGCGACAATACCGTTGGCGCCCAGAATGCCGTTGTCCACGTCGGCCACGTGCATGCTGCCACCCTTGCCTTTGCACAGGCCCGCGCTGGAGCCCCAGAGCTCGGCCATCATGCCTTTCACATCGGCGCCGCGGGCAATGCAGTGGCCATGGCCGCGGTGAGTGGAGATGATGGTGTCGGCGCCCGAGAGGTGCTCACACACGCCGACGGCGTTGGCTTCCTGCCCTGTGTAGAGGTGGGTGAAGCCGGCTATCTGGCCGTTCATGATTTCTGCGTGGGCGCGCTCTTCGAATTCGCGGATGGTTTTCATCTGGCGGTACGCTCGCGCCAGTGCCGTTTTGTCCAGGCTCATTGCACTCTCCTTCGAGTTGGCTGTTCGGGGGTGGGTCGATCTGCCCGCTATATGCTGTGTTTGTTGCTGCGATGCTGTACGTCGGTTTCATTGTGGCGAAACAATACGGTCGGGGTCTCCGGGACAGGGCTACCTCTTCCTGGCAGAGTGGCGGCCAATTGCGCCGGAACCACCCTCCTTGAAAATTTCCTCGAGTCGATCCGCCAGGTAGTCCAGCAGGCGTTGAACCCGCGCCTCCCGATCACCGACCATCTGGCCTACGGCCATGCCCTCCATCATGAACTTGGTGACGTCCATGGCCAGCAGGAAGCGATCTCCCATGTCAGCCCACTCCTTGAACAGTTCCGTGGTTGAGCTGCGTACATGCTGGTCGAAAGTGACCGTGGATTTCTCGAGTATTTCCCGCAGCTCCGGGTCCGTGCGTCCCGCCACACACAACTCGTGGTAGGCCATGAAGAGGTCGCTGGTGAGGTGCTCCCAGTAGGCATCCAGGCCCGCACGTCGATGCTTTTTCCCTCGCAGGGAATCGGGTATGGCCTTTACCCGTTGGGTGAAATCTTCCACCAGTTTGTCGTGCAGATACTCGATAGCCGCCTGTATCAGTTCGGTCTTGGAGGGGAAGTGGTGCAGCATGGCGCCGCGGGAGACGCCGGCGGCGCTGGCAACCTTGGCCGTGGTGACGTTGGTGTAACCCTGGTTGATGAAACAGCTGATGGCGGCGTCCAGGATCCTGTCCCGGGTCATGGCGCTCTTCTGGGCCTGCCAGCTGATGGTTTCCCCGTTTTCGTCAATGACAGTCCTGGCGTTCTCAGTTTTGTCCGCTGGCATGTTACCTTCCCTAGTGTTGTCTCTTGTTAAAAAAACAAGACCGACTGTTTAAAACAGGTTAAAGCTGACCAGATTATATACGAAAGGTCGAACTCGCGGAACTTACTTGCCTGCCAATCGCGCGACCACGGGTGCGAAGGCCTCCACCATATTGTTTTCACCGTCGTCCAATACTGCGATATAGGAGATGCCATAGGTCGCCCGGCGCCGCTCCAGTTCCTCGCAGATGTAATCGATGGAGCCTATCAGGCAGTGGGGGTGGCTGAGGATGTCGTCGGCGCTCATTCCCAATGCGTCGCCGATCGCGGCCGCCGTGGGCTGCTGGTGGTCGGTGACGACGGTGTTGTAGGCGCCGATCTCCAGCTCGATCTCGTCAAAGCGATCTCCTGCCCCCGATTTTATCCAGTCAACCTTCCTGGCCGTGGCGGCAGCCATGCCGGAATTCATACCGTCCGGCCCCAGCATGCCGGCCCGGTTGTTGAAGTTCAGGCTGACGATATCCGCTTCGGCACCGGCAAACTCGAGAATCTTCTTACTGCCACCGCCAATCATCAGGGGCGGGTAGGGCGATTGCGTCGGGGCCGGTGTGCCGGAGAAGCCGGACCATTTGATGAACGCGCCCTCTATTTCCAGTGGCTCGCCGGACATGAAGGCCTTGTAGGCATGCACGGTTTCTGTGAAGCGTGCATACCTTTCGGGGAACTCGTCAAAGGGCAGGCCGGCCGCCTCATACTCCGCCCTGATCCAGCCGGCGCCGAGCCCGAACTCCAGACGCCCGCCGGACAGGTAATCCATCGTGGCCGCTTCCTTGGCCAGAATCACCGGGTGGCGGTAGTCGTTGCAGAAGACCCGGCAACCCACCCGCAGGGTGGATGTCTGTTCCAGGGCCATGGCGATGGCCGGCACCGATGCCACCGTCTGGGGCGGGTGGAACGTGCCCTCCAGGGCGGGGCCGGGGCTGAGGAAGTGGTCAGCCAGGAAGAACGTGGAGTAACCCAGGTCCTCGGTTTTGCTGATCAGGTTGCGCCAACTGCGGGGTGAGTCCGTATTGAAACTCTGCAGGGAAAAACGAAAGGGTTTAGTGCTCATGTCGATCATCCCGGTTTGCACAATTTGACGGCGATGGCACTTTGTCGCGCCATGCCGGAGTATTTTTCCGGATGATCCAGGTTGTCGATCAGCCGGTTGGTGTTGGCGCCAATTTCGCGGACCTTGTCATCGCCGGAGCCGTCCGGCGCAGCGCCCCAGCAGTGGGCCATGGATACCACGCCGCGCTTGATATCGGGACTGCCCTGCGCCACTGCCGGGATTTCGCCCCTTTCGGAGCGGATGGTGATTATCTCCCCATCGGCGATGTTGAGTGCGGCCAGGTCGTCCGGATTGATATAGGCGGGATTGGTGGTGCCTTTGGCGGCGAGAAAACTCAGTTCCGGCCCGGTGGAGTTGAAGGTGTTTTTCATGCGGCGGCTCACCAGCAGGTACGGATATTCGCCCCCGGCTGTAAGCTGTAAACCGTGGTCGGCATCCCGGGCTGCCGCCTCCAGTTCGTCAGCCAGGCCGGCCGGGAACAGGTCCATGTGGCCGCGGGTCGCCGGATCTGCAGGCTGTACGATGACATCGGGTACGTCATAGACATGACCGCCATCGCGGTTGTAGATCTCCTCGAGGGGAACCCGTGAGCCGGTGGTCATCCTGGCCAGTATGTCGTACTTGGTTGGCTTCTCCGTCATATCCAGCGGATGCTGCTGGTTGATGCTGAGGTCCAGTCCCAGGCGCTTGCCCAGCTCCCAGAACAGTTCCCACTCCTCGATGACATCGCCCTCGGCCTCCACCACGGTTCTGGCGTAGTGGCTGTAGGGTTGCTCGTACCAGATATCGGTGAGCACCGTCAGGTCGTCCCGTTCGAGGCACAACTTGGAGCCGATCACATAGTCTGCCAGTTCCGCCGTGGCGGACAGTTTGTAGTCAATGCAGACCAACAGCTCCAGGCCCTGCAGTGCCCTGAAAGCCTTCTCCTGTCCGGGCCAGGCCAGCAGCGGATTGCCACCGACACAGATCAGGGCCTTGATCTGGCCCGGGCCCTCCATCAGGATTTCATCGGCGCAGATCGCGGTAGGCATTTCCTTGATCGGGCCATTGGCGGTCAGTACGGTGACCTCGCCGATATCCTCTGATACCCGGCTGCGGACACCGGTCAGCCATTCCGGCTGCGGCGGTACCGCCTGCGCCAGGCGTGGAGCCAGCGGCGACAGCACACCGGCGTTGGGGAGCCTCTCCCCGGCGCGGTAATGCCGACCGCAAATGGCGTTGATGGACTGCACCAGATGCTGGACCAGATTGGGGTGCGGCCCCATCTCCGGGCCGGTACCGGTGCTTGCCGTGCCCCTGGGGCCGGCGGCGAACAGTCGGGCGGCGGCGATAATATCGTCCCGTTCCAGTTCGGTACGCGCTGCGACGTAATCCGGGGTAAAGCGGCCAAGGCTGGCCTTGAAGGGCTCCAGATTACGGATATGCTGGGCGCAGAACTCCGCGTCGTGCAGGTTTTCCTCCAGAATAATATGAATCAGGCCCGCCAGGAGTACCGCATCCTGCCCCGGTTTGATCTGCAGGTGAAGGTCAGCCCGGGAGGCTACTTCGGAGCGGCGCGGATCGACGCAGATGATTTTCATGCCGCGCTTCCTCCCCTCGCGCAGCGCATTGCTGGGGCTGAAGGAGGGAATGCCCCCGGGGATGGAAAAATGTGACACCAGGGTGTTATTGCCGATGATCAGGGCGACATTGGAATCGCGCCAGGTGTGGTTGCCGCCGCCCCAGTAACCCATACGGGCGACGCCGATACCCACCTTGGCGGGTTGGTCGATGGTAATACTGGTGTAGTAGGAGGGGGAATCCAGGGCCACGTGCCAGGCTTTGGCGACCGGGTGGGTGGCGGAATTCTGAAAGGAGACGGTGCCATTGTAACTGGCGATACTGCGGGGACCGTGCCTGTCCAGTATGTCCTGCAGCTTCGTTGCGATTTCATCCAGGGCCCGGGACGTGCCGATAGTTTCGAAGCTGCCGTCTGCCTGTCTTTTCAGCGAATGCTGCAGGCGCTGGGGGTGATAGGTCTGTTCCACCAGCTGGCGGCCTTTGACACAGGTGTAGCCGCCGTAGATCTCATTGTCCGTATCCGGCTCGACGGCGATGAGGCGGTTGTCCTCTACCGTCGCCACCATGGGGCAGTAGGCGTGGCAGAACCGGCAGTAGGTTTTGACTTGTCTGGTAGCCACTGGATGCTCCCCCTTACAATCAGAATCCGCTCTAGCCGGTAAAGAAATCTGCCCGGGGCCTGCCCTCCGGATCGTACACCGGTTCTTCGAGGTCGATCCTGAACTTGGATATCTCGACGTTCTCAACGCCGTACTTGCCCAGTACGCCCAGCATCTGGGTGTAATAGGGGCCTGCCAGGTGAGCTGCCAGGTCCTCCGTGGTCTCCCAGTTCTCGTAGACATAGATGCGGGTATCGGAGGTCGGGTCCGCTGACCACACATAGTGCACGCAACCCTTCTGCGAGCGGGTATCCGCGATCAGGTCGGCGGCGTCGGCGAGGGCCTCGGCGCGGTTCTCCGGACTCATGTCCACGGTTCCGGCAATCAGGGTTGTCATGGTGGATTCCTTGTTATTTGCAGTGCCTGTCAAGCGCGAGATGGTCTGCGGCAAGTTAGCAGATCGACCTGTCGAAAACAATCAGGGTTGACTGCTTTTTTGTGACAGACTATGTTGCCCTCTCATCCCGGCGCTCAATGCGCTCCTGTTGCCGACGTCGGTGCAGGTAAACGCTTTATCGCAAAAGGCAGCTGCTACCATGACAGAACTCACCAACCGACAGTATTTCCTGGCTTCCCGTCCCGTCGGTGAACCCACCCCGGATAACGTCGCCTGCCGGGACGTGCCCCTTGCCCCGCCCGGGGAGGGTGAGGTGACTATCCGCAATCTCTACATCTCACTGGATCCCGCGATTCGTGGCTGGATGAGTGATGCGCCGAATTACATAGAGCCCATCACGCTGGGAGACGCGGTGCGCAGTTCCGTCATAGGCAGGGTAGTTGCCAGTAACAGCCCGGACTTTGCCGTGGGCGACGTGGCCATGGTGATGGGGGGCTGGGAGCAGTACACCACCGTGCCGGCCGGCATGTTGAACAAGCTGGATGAAAATGCCGGCATTCCCCTCAGCCTGTTCCTGGGGGTGCTGGGTCCAACCGGGCTGACCGCCTACTTCGGTCTGCTGGAAG
Organism: Halieaceae bacterium; assembly: GCA_024640505.1. GTDB lineage: Bacteria > Pseudomonadota > Gammaproteobacteria > Pseudomonadales > Halieaceae > JARRPM01. The sequence goes on along the minus strand of JAHEEV010000008.1, from coordinate 31,686 downwards.
TGGGTCAGCCCAAAGCGGGTGAAACCGTGCTGGTCAGCGCCGCCGCGGGTGCCGTGGGATCCATCGTGGGGCAGATTGCCAAAATGCAGGGCTGCCGGGTGGTCGGCATGGCCGGTAGCGAGGATAAGTGCCGGTGGCTCACAGAAGATCTGGGCTTCGACGCCGCGATCAATTACAGGACCTGCGGAGATTATCGCGCGGCTATCAGTGAAGCCTGCCCTGATGGCGTGGACGTTTACTTCGATAACGTCGGTGGTGAGATTCTCGATGCCGCGTTGGCCTGCCTCAACCGGTATGCCCGGGTTGCGGTCTGCGGCTGGATCTCGACCTACAACGAGAGTGAGCTGCCGCCCCTTGCCAACCTTTGGCAACTGGTGGCCCGCAGCGTCACCATCCGTGGCTTCGTGATTCTGGACTACCTCGACCGGTTTCCCGAGGGCATTGCCCAGCTGGCGGAGTGGGTAATGGCGGGGAAGCTCCAGTTCCGGGAGGATGTGGTCGACGGCCTCGACAACGTGCTGCCGACCTTTCTGCGCCTGTTTGATGGCAGTAACAGCGGGAAGCTGGTGATCCGTATTCCGGAATAGTCCAGGTGCCCAGGGATTGGTTCCGGGCCAGGTATCGATAGCCTTCCCGTGGGTGTTTTGGAGGTCTATCAGCAGTATGCGGAGCCGTTTTACCACTGATGGCTTCAAGTGATGTTCCATCCTCCGCTAATTTCAGTAGATTTCCAATAACGTTTTTCCGGACTGAGGTAGTGCACAGCCGCTCTATTAGCTAAAATTAGCTAATTACAGTGGAGACTGTCCGCTATGCCGAGAAAAAAAGTGAATCGCATCCAGGTAAATATGCATGAGGCGAAAACGCGTTTATCCCAACTGGCGGAACGGGCCTGGCGGGGAGACGAAGTCGTCATCGCAAAAGCCGGGAAGCCCTATCTGGATTTGAAACCGCACACGTCATCAACCCGGCAGAGGGTTCCCGGTCGTTACAAAGGCAAGATCAAGCTTGCCCGGGATTTCGACCGCTTGCCGCCGGAGGTGGTTGCAGCATTTGAGGACGAGTCGTGAAGCGCCTCCTGCTGGATACGCATGTCCTGCTCTGGTGGCTGGCGGACGACGCTGCTCTGGGTCCTCGAGCGAGATCCCTGATAGCGGCGGCTGATAATGTCATTTATGTCAGTGCTGCCAGCATTTGGGAGATATCCATCAAGAAATCCCTGGGCAAGCTGCAAGCCCCCGATGGATTTGACATGATTCTGGATGAGGAAGGATTTGAATCCCTGGTGATAGATGCGTTTCACGCCGAGCAGGCGGGGGCTTTGCCGCCCCTTCACCGGGACCCTTTTGATCGTATGCTGATAGCGCAGGCCCAGGCTGAAGGCCTGAGTATCCTGACCTGCGACCAAAACATCGCTCCCTATGGGGTTCGCCTTATTGACGCGGCTGCCTGAGCCGCTGGTACCCGGTATCAGGGCAGGGGCGAGTAGTTTCCGCTTAAATCCGCCGGGCCGTAATAGATGATGTCGTAGTCACGGGACTGGTAAAGCCACTGGCCATTAACCCGGCTGTAGCTGTCCCGATAGCGGCCCAGGACACTGGCGGCATTCCCCTCCCTGTCCCGGGTGTGCTCCTGCAGGTACCAGTGGCCTGAGGCAGAGTCACCCTCTATTTCAAGCAGGCATGAACCGGGCATCATGAGGGCAAATTCGAAACCACTCATCATCTGCCGCCAGTAGGCGAGAATGCTGTCCCTGCCGGCGACCTCGTTGCCCAGCAGACTCCATTTGCCATCCTCGGCCCAGGTAGCCGCCCAGGCGGCTCCGTCTACGCGATTGACCGCGTCTACATAGCGGGCCATCAGGTCCTGCAGTGCCAGTTGGTCTTCGATCCTGCTCATCGCGCGCTTCTCCGGGGCATCCGATACTCAGACTTTAGCGCCTCATTGCCGAAAAAGAAACAGACGGGACTGTTTTTATAAGGAGCGAGCTGGTACTATCCAGAATCCCTGATCCAACGACCTGACGAGCTGATAAACGGAGTCACTTCATGGACTTAAGTGCATTTCCCTACCTGCAAGGCAACTACGCCCCGATCGACGAGGAGCGGGATTTCAGTGAAGACGAACTGCGTGTAGAAGGTAATGTTCCGGATAACCTGGTGGGGGCATTCATGCGGGACGGCCCCAACTGCGCCTTCCAGCCCAATCACTATGTTTATCCGCTGGACGGTGACGGCATGGTGCATGCGGTCTACTTCAAGGACGGTCATGTCGAGTACAAAAATCGCTGGGTGCAGACCAGCCACCTCCTGACGGAGCGCAAGTTCGGTCGCACCCTCTACGGCAGTGTGGGCAAGCTGATGGAAGTGCCGCAGGAAGTGATCGACGCCGGGGGTGAGCCCAACCCGATCCGCAATACGGCCAACACCAATGTGCTCTATCACGCGGGGAAGTTGCTCGCCATGTGGGAGGGTGGTTTTCCCCACCTGCTGAACAACGACCTGTCCACGGTCGGGCTCTACGATTACGAAGGCGCTCTCAAGCCCGGGGATGCCCTGACCGCACATCCCAAAGTCTGCCCGGATACCGGCGACCTGATCTCCTGTACCCAGCGCTGGGACAGCCCCAACTACTGGGTGCAGGTATTCGATGCCAGAGGGGTGCACAAGCAGACCATCCCGGTGGAATTCCCCCGCAAGGGCATCATCCACGACCTGCAGATCACCGACAACTACATCGTCATTTTCTATGCCCCCGCGTTCCACAGCGTGGAGAAGGCCATGAAGGGTGAAAACCCCTTCATGTGGGAGCCGGAAAAGGGCACGAAGATCATAGCAATCCCCCGCAGTGGCAGCGGTGAGAACATCGTATTCGAGACGGATGCGTTTTTCAGCTGGCATTACTGCAACGGCTTCGAGCAGGGCGGCAAGATCGTCATCGACTATGTGTGGATCAATTCCATACCGTTTACCCAGGCCCAGGGTACCGGCGTGGAGAAGCAGCCTCGCCGGATGTACCGTATGACCCTCGACCTGGCCACCAAAGCGGTGACCAACGAGCAGTTCTCCGATGCCTGGTGTGAATTCTCCCGGGTGGACGAGCGCCGCATGGGCAAGGACTACCGTTACGGTTTTGCCACCTGTTCCAACCGTGATTGGGGGGACGCTCACGGCTATAACTGTACGGGCCGTTTCGATTTCCAGACCGGCGAAACCAGACTGTGGGAATACGGCCCCGAGGCCAACGCCGGCGAACCGGTGCACGTGCCCAACCCCGACAGCGACCGGGAAGAAGACGGCTATGTTATGTGCTTTGTCTACAATCCCGGGGAGGGTGCATTCCTGTCGATACTCAGCGCGGGCGATTTTGACAGTGGCCCGGTCGCCAAGATACATATCCCCGGACGGGTACCCAATGGCTTTCACGCCAACTGGATGCAGAACCTGACGTTATGAGGCCATATCCCCGGCCGTCCCTGATTATTGTGTCGGGAAGAGGTGAGACCAGAGAAAACCATGAGTAAGCAACTTCCCATCGCCGAGGGCCTGTTCACCTGGCCTGCGGATAACCCGGCCCTGCTGGGCAGTCGGTGCAACAACTGCGGTATTGCCACTTTTCCGGTAGCGCAATCCTGTATGGCCTGCAGCGGCGAGGATGTATCGGTCGAGGAACTGCCCACCCGCGGGACGCTGTGGACCTGGACCGTGCAGCAGTTCATGCCCAAGCCACCCTACCTCAGCGGCGAGACGCCGGAGACTTTCAAGCCTTACGGCGTGGGCTATCTCGAACTGCCGGGCGGCGTGCGGGTAGAAGGGCGGCTTACGGAGAACGACCCCGACAAAATACAGATTGGAATGGAAATGGACGTGGTATTCGAGACCTGGCGTACAGAAGACAACGGCGACGAGGTCATCAGCTTTTTCTTCAAGCCGGTGGCAGCGGGAGACTGAATGATGGATGTGGCGATTGTAGGTATCGGCATTCACCCTTTCGGTCGTACCCCTTCGCGAACGGGCCTGCAGCAGGGCGCTTATGCAGCGCGCCTGGCTCTCAAGGACGCGGGCGTAGCGTGGAAGGACATCCAGTTCGCTTTCGGTGGCAGCGCCAGCGCCGGCAACGCCGATGCGTTGGGTAATGAGCTCGGGCTGACGGGAATTCCCTTTATCAATGTGGCCAATGGCTGTGCCACGGGCGGCAGTTCCCTGATGGCGGCCTACAGTGCGATCAAGTCTGGCGAGCATGACCTGGGTCTGGTTGTAGGCTTTGACAAGCACGATCGCGGCGCTTTCAACGCCGACCCGAAGGCGCTGGGTCTGGGCGACTGGTACGGCGAAGTCGGCCTGATGATGACCACCCAGTTTTTTGCCATGAAGATCCAGAAGTATATGCACGACTACGGGATCAGTTCCGGCACCCTGGCGAAAGTGGCTGAAAAAGCATTCACCAACGGTGCCCTGAATCCCAACGCCTGGCGTCGCGAACCGGTGGACGCCGATACGATTGCCAATTCCATGATGCTCAACGATCCACTCACCAAGTTCATGTTCTGCTCGCCGGCAGAGGGTGGAGTGGCCCTGGTGTTATGCCATGCGGACAAGGCCAGGCAATACACGGATAAACCCGTGTACCTGAAATCCGCCGTTCTCAAGTCGCGCCGGTTTGGATCGTTCGAGGTGTTTGCGCCCAGCCAGGCCCTCCGGCAGGTTGACGGCCCGACGGTGGATGCCTCGAAGGCCGCTTTCGAGATGGCGGGGGTTGGGCCCCGGGACATCGACGTGGCGCAATTGCAGGACACCGAATCGGGTGCTGAAATCATGCACATGGCGGAAAACGGCTTTTGCGAGCACGGTGAGCAGGAACACCTGATCCAGTCCGGCGCCACCCATATTGGCGGTAGCATGCCCATCAATACGGATGGCGGATGCCTGGCCAATGGCGAGCCCATTGGTGCCTCCGGCCTGCGCCAGGTTTACGAGAACGTGCTGCAATTGCGTCATGAGGCGGGCGAACACCAGGTACCGGGCGAGCCGAAGCTGGGCTACACCCACGTCTATGGCGCGCCCGGCATCAGCGCCGTCACTATCCTGCAGCGTTAGGAGAAACATTTTGAGCAGAAGTATTGAGCTGGAGGACGGCCGGGTAGTCACCCGCTCCGATGGCGATACCTACCAGGAGATGCTGGACAGAGAGACCAACCCCGTGCCCGCCCCTCTTCGCGAGAGCACCGACACCTTCCTGGGCTCCGACAACCTGTCGGTGGACCGGTACCTGAGCCGCGAGTTCCACGAGCTCGAAGTGGAGAAAATGTGGAACCGCACCTGGCAGGCGGTCTGCCGGGAAACAGAAATCGGCAATCCCGGGGACTACTTTGTCCACGATATCACCACCTACTCCATCGTGGTGACACGCACTGAGTCCGGCGCGTTGAAGGGTTATCACAACGCCTGCCTGCACCGCGGCCGCCAGCTGCGCAAGGACTGTGGTAACGCCCGGGAATTCAAGTGTCCCTACCACGGCTTCCGCTGGAGCCTCGAGGGCGATTTCAAGGGGGCACCCTGCGAGTGGGATTTCCCCCACATCAACAAGAGTGAGTTTTCTCTCCCGCAAGTGCAGGTGGATACCTGGGGTGGCTGGGTCTTCATGAACATGGACCTGGAGGCCGAGTCACTGCAGAGTTACATGGGAATCCTGCCGCAACACTTCACCCGCTGGAAGCCCGAGAATACGTTCAAGGCCCTGCATGTGGAGAAGGTGATCGAGTGCAACTGGAAGGTGGCCTGGGAGGCCTTCATCGAGTCCTTTCACACCGTGCAGACCCACCCGCAGATAATGCCCTACCTGGGGGACTCCAACTCCCAGTACGATTGCTGGGGGGACAACGTCAGCCGCACCATTTCGCCCATGGGGGTCGTCAGCCCGCACCTGGAAAATGTCGAACCCGGCCAGACCGTCAACGACTGGTTGCAGCATGCGAACCTGCTGGCAGGCGGCGAAAAGATGGAGGTCCCCGAGGGCATGACAGCCCGGGAATGGCTGGCGGATTATTACTTCAGTGCCTTCTCCGAGCAGTACAAAACAGACCTTGCAAGTTTTTGCACACATAGCGAAATCATGGATTCGATCCTGTATTCCCTGTTTCCCAACTTCGCGCCCTGGGCGGGTTTCCATCCCAACCTGACCTATCGTATGAAACCCTATGGTGACAACCACGAGATGTGCACCATGGAGATCATTGTCCTGATGCGCTACCCCGAGGGAGAGGATCGCCCTGTGGACTGCCCGGTGCAGCGGCTGGACAAGGACCAGCTGTTCTCCGAGGCCGAAGGCCTGGAAGGGGGGCTGGGCCGGGTCTTCGACCAGGACTTCAGCAACCTGAAGATGGTGCAGCGGGGTCTGAAAAACCTGAAGTCCGGTGAAGTGGTGCTGGGGAACTACCAGGAGATCCGCATCCGGCATTTCCACCAGACCCTGGATAAATATGTCTACGCCTGACGCGGGCAACCAAGAGAGGGTGAGACATGAATGACCTGTTCCAGCCATTCCTGCTGGAGGGTAAAACCGCCCTCGTGACGGGCGCTTCAAGTGGCTTCGGTCGCCATTTTGGCGCGGTGCTGGCCAGGGCCGGTGCGCAAGTCGTCCTGGCAGCCCGTCGCAGCGAGCGGGTTCAGGCCGCCTGTGATGAGATTAACGAAGCCGGTGGAGAGGCTGTGGCGGTCACCATGGATGTCACGTCAAGCGCCAGCATCGCCAGCGCCTTCGACGCCGCGGAGCAAACCTTCGGTACCGTATCGGTCGTGGTCAATAATGCCGGCATCACTATCCCCAAACCCCTGGTGGACCTCGAGGACGACGACTGGTCCGGGGTGATTGATACCAACCTCAACGGCCTGGCGTTTGTGACCCGGGAGTCTGCACAGCGCATGATTGCCGCGGGCATCGGCGGCAGCGTGATCAATATCGCCTCCATCCTGGCCCACCGGGAGCAGAAACTGCTGACCAACTACGCCGCGTCAAAGGCCGGGGTGGTGCAGTTCACCCGCACAGCGGCGCTGGAGCTGGCCGAGCACGGAATTCGGGTGAACGCCATCTGCCCCGGCTATTTTGAGACCGACCTGAACCGCGGCTGGCTGGCATCCGAAGCGGGGCAGGAGATGATCCGTCGCATTCCCCAGCGTCGGGTCGGAGACCTCCAGGATCTGAATGGCCCGCTGTTGCTGCTGGCTTCACCGGCCGGCGCACTCATGACCGGTGCGGCCCTGACGGTTGATGGCGGCCATGTACTGTCCAGCCTTTAAGTCACTCCTTTTCCATCCGGGCTTGCACACGGGAGCGTCGCGACTATGAAAAATCCCCTGAGCCAGGCGCGTATAGAGCGGGACCAACACCTCTGGTTCAACAAGACCATCGCCACCGCGGCCTGGGAGAAGGCGGAGAAAATGCCGGACGAGGTGGCGATCTACCTCGAGGACGAGCCGCCCATCACCTACGGCGCTATCGCCGATGAGGCCCTGCGACTGGTGACCGGTCTGCGCGGGCTGGGCCTGAAGGAGGGCGACGTGGTCAGCTTCCAGTTGCCCAACTGGCGCGAGTCGGTGGTGCTGGACATTGCCGCCTCGGCAATGGGCCTGATCGTCAATCCGGTGATACCCATCTACCGCGACCATGAGCTGCGCTTCATCCTCAAGGACGCGCGCACCCGCCTGATCTACATTCCCGAGCAGATACGCAGCCTGGAGTTTCCCTCGATGCTGGCCGGCCTGCAGCCGGACCTGCCAGACCTGGAATACATCGTCACGGTAAGGGCGCAGGATGAGCACCCCGGGATGCTGTGCTACGAGAACCTGGTGAACAATGAGGCGGCCGATCTCGCCACGCTGCCGGCGATAGATCCCAATTGCATCAAGGCGATCCTCTACACGTCGGGCACCACCGGCAACCCCAAGGCGGTGCTCCACAGCCACAATACCCTGACCCGGGTCATCCATAATTCCCGGGACTACTGGCAGCTGGATGAGCGCGACGTCATGCTGATGCCGTCGCCCGTTACCCATATCACCGGTTATGGCTCCGGGATGGTGTTGCCATTCGTGACCCCGACCAAGTCCGCGCTGATGGCCCGTTGGGACGCGGATGCCGCAGTAGCATTCATTCAGAAAGTAGGCGCCACGGCGAGTGTAGGGGCGACACCTTTCCTGGTGGAGCTGGTAGACGCCGCAGAGCGCGCCGGCACCGGCCTGCCCAGCATGCGCCTCTTTGCCTGCGGGGGCGCGGCGGTGCCACCACAGGTGGTCACCCGCGCCTGGGAGGTTTTGGATAACTGCAGGGCCTTCAGGGTCTATGGCAGTACCGAGGTGCCCATTATCACCCTGGGCTTCGTCGGCGAGGGGGAGCGGCAACTGGCTGCCGAGACCGATGGCAAAATATTCGGCTACGAGGTGAAGATCCTCGATGAGGAGGGCAAGGAACTGGGCATCGGAGAGGACGGTGAAATCGCCGCACGGGGTGCGGGCAAGATGCTGGGTTATGCCGATCCCCGACAGGATGCAGAAGCCCATGACAGTGACGGCTTTTTCCTCACCGGTGATATAGGCCAGCGTACCGCGGATGACGCCATTCTCATCACTGATCGCAAGAAGGACATCATTATCCGCGGCGGAGAGAATATCAGCGCCAAGGAGGTGGAGGACGTGCTCCACGACCACCCGGGCATTCGGGAAGCGGCCGTGGTAGCCATGCCCCACGAGCGGCTGGGGGAGGGTGTCTGCGCTTTCGTGATCCCGGAGTCTGCGGAGGTGGTGCCAGACCTCGCCCTGGTGGCTGCCTTTGCCGATGAAGCCGGCCTGGCGAAACAGAAGATTCCCCAGCACGTGGAGGTGGTCGACGAACTGCCGCGCACCGCCAGCGGCAAGGTGCGCAAGGATGTCCTGCGGCGGCGGATAAAAGAACGGGTGGGGCTCCAGTAGGAGACTGTCCGGGTGAAACACCGGTGAGGGTGCCCGAGGGGTTCCACGGAGCCCGGGTTCCGCAAGCCCGCCTGTGGCCCCGGGTGGCGGGCATTGTCTATTCATAACAGGAGGAAACCTGCATGGGAACTCTGGCCGGCAAGACGGCAGTGATAATGGGCGCCTCGGGCAAGGCCAATTTCGGCGCGGCCATTGCGCGGCGACTGGGCGCCGAGGGCGCCAATGTGGTGGTGACGGCCCGCCGTGAAGAGCCTTTGCGGGCGCTGGCCTCGGAACTCGGGGGCCTGGCGGTCGGTTGCGACGTCAGCGACGAGCAGCAGATCGAGCGGCTGTTTTCGGCGGTACGTGAGCACTATGGCCGGGTCGATATCGGTGTCTATTCCGCCGGCAACTATGCCGCGGGCGCCATCGCGGATTTGACTGCCGAGCAGATCCGGCCTTCCCTGGAAACCAGTTTCATCGGCGCACTGTTATTTTTCAAACACGCTGCCGCCGCCATGTCCGACGGGGGTTCCGTGATCACCATGTCTTCACTGACCGCGCGTATTCCCGGCCCCGGCCTGGCCGTCTACTCTGCCGCGCGAGCGGGTATCGATTACGCCATCAAGGTCGCCGCGGTGGAGTACGCGGCACAGAAGGTGCGCTTCAATTCAATCGCGGCCGGCCTGATAAATACCGATATGACTGCCGAGCTGTTCGAGATGGATCCGGTCGTACAGGGCCACCTCAGGGAGACCCCGGCAGGCCGGATGGGAACCCTGGATGACGTGGCCGAGGCGGCCCTGTTCCTGGCTGACGAGGGAAGATCCGGTTACATCAACGGGCAGGTACTGGATCTGGCGGGTGGGCAGCAGATGGGGCATCTGCCCCGCTTCGAATAGCGGAACGACACACAACCAATCAGGGAGAGATCGTCATGCAGGGCTATGAAGACGTCACCATTTACCGCTTGTCACCGGAGCGGGAGCAGGAGCTGCTGGAGAAGCAGATCGAGTGCAACTTTATCTGGACCAACAAGGAAGGTCACGGTATGGGCGTGATCATGAACTACGTCGCGAAGGATGGCTCCATCTGGCTGACCGCTACCCGCCAGCGGCCCCGCATCAAGGCTTTGCAGCGGGATCCTCGAGCTACGGTAGTCATTTCCAGCATGGGCACGGATATGGGGCCCGGCAAGCAGATCACCTACAAGGGCAGGGTGGTGCTGCATGAAGACCAGGCCACCAAGGACTGGTTTTACCCCGCCATGGCGGAGATCATTTCTCCCTACCCGGCGCCGACCGCCGAGGCCGCACTGGCATACCTGGACACGCCGCTGCGGGTCGTTATAGAACTCATCCCGGAGATGAGCCTGCTGTTCGACGGGGACAAGATCGCCCACGCGTCTCATGAGGGGACGGTACCGGGTGTTGCGGACTGACCCGGCCGCGCTCCCCGGTAAAGACGCCGGACCACGCGCAGGCAAATCTTCAGCGCGCCACGGCGCGGGGTCTTTACAGCTCCCCGTTGATATATTTGTCGATGGTCTGGTGAAAGTGCCGGATGCGGACCTCGTGGTAGTTGGCCAGTACCAGCTCCCGCGACTCCACATTGTGCATGCCCTTCTGGATCATGGGCATGTTAAACAGGTCCTGGTCGAAGATCGTGCCCAGGCCCGGGCCCAGTTCCGGAGCCTCTGAAAACAGTTCGTCCTCACCCATGCGCCGAGCCGGACAGTCCCCGGGGTGCTCCGCCCCCGTTGGCAGCTGACACAGCACCATGATCTCCATGAGCGCGGTCGTATGATCGTCACCGTTGGGCCGGAAGCGGTAGGTGATGTTGGGGTGAAAGCCTGCCCATGGCGCGAAGTTGGGGAATATCGAATAGAGAATTGAGTCCATGCGCTCCGCATTGGTGGCGAAGCTCGCCAGTTCCCGGTCGTGGTTTTTGCTGAATTCTGCCGAATTCTTCACGCCGATGAACTCCCTGGCACTCATGCCGCTGGGCACTTCTGTTCCGTCAGGCCTGGCAACCATGGCGGAAACCCCCAGCATGGCATCCGCCACCTGCTGGTCTGTTATAGCGTCGAGGTGGAAAGACGGCACGCCCAGGGCGGTGATAGTGCGGCTGATGTGGGGTGGCCAGACATCGTACTGGGAGTCGGCGTCGGCCGTATAGTGAAGGATCTGGGGGTGCGTGGCCACGGCATGGTAAGACTCGATGAATGCCTCCCAGCCGACCTTCCAGTTGCACGGAATGACCTTCTCCACGTGTATCATCTTGTAGGCGTTTTCCGGCTTCCAGCGCTTGAAATGTTCCGGCAGCACACCCAGGTAGTCGCGCAGCGGCGGTGCCTCCCGATCCATGTTGATGAACACCCAGCCGCCCCAGGTATCCACCTGGACCTGTGGCAGGCCGAACCTGTCGGGATCGATATGGGGAAAATCCCACTTGCACGGGGCCCCCTTGAACGCTCCTTCCAGGCTCCAGGTAAAGGCGTGGTAGGGGCAGCTGAATTTCTCGTAGTTGCCGTTCTGATCCACGAGTTGTCGACCGCGGTGCAGGCAGGCGTTGCGATAGGCTCTCAGTGAGCCCTCTTGCGTGCGGCAAACGATGATGGAAAAGCGCACGATATCATAGACATGTGTATCGCCCGGCCCGGCAACTTCGGTTTCTCGGCACACGGCCTGCCAGGTGCGCCTCCAGATGTGCTCGACTTCCTTCTCGTGAAATTCCCGGGATAGATAGCGGTCAACGGACAGGTTCCCGGAACCCAGGTAGGGGTTGGTATTTTCCCGGAGGCAGTCCGGGACCGGGTTCGTCTCTTCGTTCAGGAGTTCCTGGTAGGACCTGCCCGGCGAGCGGGCCAGTCTATCCGGGTCGCTCGATGATACTTTCTTTCCCATGGTGTTTACTCTAAGTCGCTGAGTGCCCCAGTCGCCGTGTCGCGCAAGACGACCTCACAAATTCCTTCACGCTCGTGCCGGGTTTCCATTATTTTTCATATAAACAGTACGGACTGACTGTTTTATGATAAGGTAACATCGCGGTAGAAATTTGCAAGCGGACAGGTAACCTCTTCGGGAATAAAAAGCCATGGGACGTGTAGAAGAAAAAGTGGCTATCGTCACCGGCGCAGCCTCCGGCCTTGGCCTGGCATCGGCCAGGCGCCTGGCGGAAGAGGGCGCGCGGGTGGTGATGGCTGACATCAACGAAGAACAGGGACGTGAAGCTGCGGCGGATATTCCGGGTGCGCGCTTCGCCCTCCTGGACGTCACCAGAGAACCTGCCTGGGAGCGCCTGGTCGATGAGGTGGTGGAGGAGTCCGGCAGCCTCGACATTGTGCTCAATGGTGCCGGTGTCGCCCGGCTGGCGAGCATCGAGGACACTACCGAGGCTATCTGGCGCCTGGTCAATGCGGTGGGCACCGACGGCACGTTCTACGGTTGCAAGCACGCGTTGCGGATTATGAAACGGCAGGGCAGCGGATCCATTATCAACATGTGTTCCACGGCCAGCATCCAGGGCGGGCCGAATATCTTCGCCTATGCCGCTTCCAAAAGCGCCATCCGCGGCATGACAAAGTCCGTCGCCTGCCTGAGCGCCCAGGAGGGTTACGGGGTGCGCTGCAACTCCATACACCCCGGTAACATGGACACGCCCATGCTGCGGGAAATGCGGGAAACGGTTCTCAGGAGTGATCCCGCCGCCGTCGAACAGATGGACAAGCTCTGGGTCGGCGAACCTTCGGATGTGGCCAATATGGTGTTGTTTCTCGCCTCCGACGAATCAAAATCGGTCAACGGCGCGGCCATGGTGGTGGACAACACGACCACGATCACCGAAGGGGCCGTGCCCAAATTGCATAAGGACTGAAACACTATGGCTGCAAGCGATAAGCTGGCGGAGATAAGGGCTGCCATCATCGAAAACTACAACGCCTACGCCGAGGGCCTGGACAGAAAGAACTGGTCCATGGTGCGCGATTGCTTCGCGGACGAAGTGTACCTTGATTACGGCGGCCTCAGTGAGGCCTCCGGTGGTCCCGATGTGCCGCGTCCGGCGGATGACTGGATACCGGTGTTACAGAGTGTGATCAACGGTTTTGACATCACCCGGCACACCATTACCAACCACCGTTTCGAGTTCGCGGGTGACAGTGTCACCTGTCGGGCCTATTTGACGGCGGAACACGTGATTTATCCCGATCCCGAGGTGACTATTGCCGGTGAACAGGACGTGGTGACGGTCGTGGGGGAGTACACCAACACCTTTGAGCAGGGACCGCGGGGCTGGGTTATCTGCAGGTCGAAACTGGAGATGAATTATACCCGGGGAAATATTGCGCTGCTTGGCGAGGCCATGACACGCGCGGCTGCCAGCCAGGAGAGCTGACCGGGCTACAGCGCCCCGGCCGGTCTGGTGACCGCCTCTCCCGGATGAGGACAGAATGCAGCGACGTTTTCTGGTCCGCTACGCGGCGTCGAGATTGCCGTATTCGATCAGGGTTTCAGGGTGCCTGTCCGCCATCAGGCCCGTGAACAGGGCTTCCTGCTCCGGTTCCAGGTCTACGATGATCATCACCTCGCCGCGATCGATGCGATCGCGGTACTGTTCTACCTCCTGATTGGGAACGCTCACGCCGACCAGTGTGCTGAACCATGTACCCAGGGCTGTGCCCAGAGCGGTACTGGCCAGCACGGCGCCCCCTCCCAGGGTGAGCCCGGCGACGGGAACCGTCAGTGCCACCAGCCCTCCGACCAGTCCCAGGGTGCCACCTGTCAGTGCCCCACGCCTCGCGGCGTTCACCAGGTCGCTTCTGTGAGCGATGTCTGGTTCCGGCAAAGGTTCCAGGGCGATGCTCTGATTGGCGATGACGTGCAGATCAGTATCTTCTATGCCGAGTCGCCTGATATCCGGTACCAGAAGCTTGGCCGCCTCGATATCTTCCACCAGAAAAAATACGCGGTTTTTCATAACAACTCCTGTCAGTTTGCGTTTACCGTTAGTTGAAGGTGTAGCGGGTCGAGGTCTGTCAGGAAGCAACAGTCCTCAGCATGACGGCGTTGGTATAAACGAGACCGTCATCCGCCTCGCGGCGGCCCACCAGGTGGAAAAGACCGCTGTCATCCTCCTCCCGGAGGTAGACCCTGATCCTGAAATTAGAGAGCTGTCCACATTGCCGGGGAAGCTGAAGGTCCAGTTCTGCAGGATCCACGGCCAAATAGGCTTCCCTCTCCTCGCTCTCCTGCAGTTTTTTCTCGATTTTCTCGAGGGAACGATACGCCTGCTCATCGATGTCCAGTCGCATCCGACCGAGTTTGCGGGAGTTGCTCTCGAGCTCCGGTTTATGCCACGCTTCCACGGTTAATTGCACAATTTTCTCCTCGTTTGCCAAACACATAGTTGTTACGGAGCAGCCCGGGGAGCAGACGAGGGCCATACTGGACAAGTGCCGGACAAACTCATCCCGGCCCCTCGTTGCATTCGGATTGCCTTGGCTGATAGGTTAACCGTGCCGAAAGCATGTCATAGTCTCAAAGGGTCCGCTTGCGCTTGTTTTAACGCTCACGGCGAGCGCTATGAGCCTTATCGTCAGGACTGGATAATGGGTATACGCATAATGATAAACGCAGTGAAGGGTAGAGTGGACGATTCCCCAGGGGGCGTACTCGCGCCTGCACTGGCCGCAGCATTTGCCCTGTTCGGCTTCTACCCCGGCGATCTGTTTGCGACGGAGGCGGGTGACTGGCCCAATTTCGGGCGCGACGGCAGTGAGCAGCATTTCAGCCCCCTCGATCAGATTACTGTTGCCAATGTGGACGAGCTGAGCCTGGCCTGGTCCTATGACCTCGAGCCGGGCTTTTCGGTCTCGGCACCGGTCGAGGCCGGCGGTAAGCTGTTCACCACGACGGGGCACAACCACATTCGCGCGTTCGATGCGGCCAGCGGCAAATTATTGTGGGAGTACGACCCAGGGGTGCGGGACATTGCGCAATCTTCCCTGCATATGAGCTGGGGCAACAAGGGCATCGCCTGGTGGAACGGACGGGTCTTTCTTGCTACCACGGACGGTCGCGTGATCGCACTGGACGACGCTACCGGCAAGCCGGTATGGGAACAGCGCCAGTTTGAGCTGACGGAGCTGCGCAACAGTAACGGTGCGCCTCGTGTATTTGACGGCAAAGTCATTGTCGGCCACGGTGGCGCGGATATCAGCCCCATTCGCGGATATGTCACGGCCTACGATGCCATGACAGGCGAGCAGTTGTGGCGCTTTTATACGGTGCCCGGCGATCCCTCCAGGCCTGCAGACAGCAAGGCAGAGCAGGTAATGCGCCCCACCTGGAAGGGTGACTGGTTCGGCAAAGGTGGGGGTGGCACCGCCTGGAATGCCTTCAGCTACGACGAGGAACTGGATCTGGTCTACCTCGGGGTAGGCAATGGTTTCCCCTATAATCACCAGATGCGCAGCCCCGGCGGTGGCGACAATCTCTTCCTTGCCTCGATCGTAGCGGTGAAGGCCGATACGGGCGAGTATGTCTGGCACTACCAGGTCTGTCCCGCGGAACAATGGGACTGCACCGCATCGCAGGATATGACGATCGCGACCCTGGAAATCGATGGCAAGCCACGCAAGGTCGTGTTGCAGGCACCCAAGAATGGCTTCTTCTATGTAGTGGACGCCGCCACGGGAGAATTTATTTCTGCCGAGAAAATAGCCAGGGTGACCTGGGCGGAAAAGATCGACCCGGACACCGGGCGCCCGGTCGAAAACCCCGGTATTCGCTACCAGGGCAAACCGGAGTTGTTCGAGCTCTGGCCAGGGCCACAGGGCGCCCACAGCTGGCTGCCGCAGGCTTTCAGCCCGCGAACCGGGCTCGTATACGTCCCGATTATGGAAGTTGGCGCGCTGATCGGCCCACCCCGTCCCGGCGCCGCCGGTATCGGCGCGGGTATGGGGGCGACCTTGATTCCCGACGCGGAACTGCCGGGCAGTCGGCGCAGCTTCCTCAAAGCCTGGAACCCCCTTACCCAGCAGCCTGCCTGGACTATCGAACTGCCCGGCGCCTGGCCCGGTGGCGTGCTGGCAACCGCCGGTGATCTGGTTTTCCAGGGGCGGATTGACGGCTACCTGGTGGCCTATGATGCAAAAACGGGCAGGGAGACCTGGTCCTTCAAGACGGCGGCCCCGATCGTTGCCCCACCGATCTCCTACAGCGTGAAGGGCAAACAGTATGTCACTGTTCTGACCGGTAATGGCTCGCAGGGGGGAGGCATCCTGGCGACAGGCAACGCAGCCTATCGCACCGACTACCAGCTGCCCCGCCGTGTGCTGACATTCTCTATCGATGGCACTGCCAGCCTCCCGGCTTTCGATATGCCGGAACTGATTCCACCAGAGGATCCGGGTTTTAAGCCGGATCCGGAACGGGTCATGGCGGGCGCCATGGCGTACGCCAATAATGCCTGCCTGGTCTGCCACGGCATGAACGCGATAGGTGGTGGTGCCGCCCCTGATCTGCGCTATTCACCGATGATTCTCGATGAAAATGTCTTCAAGGCCGTGGTCAAGGGTGGCGCACTCAAACCGAAAGGTATGCCACCCTCGCCGCACTTGGCTGACTCAGACCTCGAGGATATGCGTCACTATCTGCGCATGCGGGCGAAGCAGGCCCCGGCTGAAGCCGCTGCACGTGAATCGGTGGCTGGAGCCAAAACTGCAGACTCAGATGCGGGGAAAGTGATCTCCGGGGGGATGTAGTCCCGGTCAAAGGCGGACCGCCAGGCGGGATGACGGTGCTGGCATCGGGCCGGGTGGGCATTTAACCAGGGCCAGCCTTCATTGTGCCCGGCGGCTGGGCTAACATGGCTGCGCACGCCCGCACCCGCGCAAGGAACGTTTCATGTCCCACCAGGTTCTGCTTCTGCTCGTCGGCATCGGTATCTTGTCGCTGGTCTCCCAGTGGCTGGCCTGGCGATTACGGGTCCCGGCCATCCTGTTTCTGCTGAGTGCCGGTGTGGCGCTTGGACCGGTCACCGGGCTACTGGATCCGGACCAACTCTTCGGCGACCTGCTGTTCCCGTTCATCTCTCTCTCCGTCGCGGTCATCCTGTTCGAGGGCAGCCTGACCCTGAACCGGGAAGAGATCCGCGGCCACGGCCTGGTGGTGCGACGACTGATAAGCTGGGGCGTGCTCATCATCTGGGTCCTGGTGGCGGGAATGGCGCACTGGATCGTCGGGATGGACTGGCCCCTCGCTTTCCTGTTCGGCGCGATCATGACCGTAACCGGTCCCACGGTGATCATGCCCATGCTCCAGGCGGTACGGCCTACGCGTGCGGTCGCCAACATTCTCCGGTGGGAGGGTATCCTGGTGGACCCCCTGGGGGCGATTCTGGCGGTACTGACCTTTACAGTCATTCTCGCCAGTCAAATGACGACCAGCTGGTTCGAAGTATTCACCCTGCTGTTGCGCATGCTGGCCAGCGGGCTCATCGTCGGCGGTGTCGCCGGTCAACTCTGGGGCCAGGCCCTGCGTCGCTTCTGGGTTCCCCAGTTCCTGCACAACGTCGCGACCCTTCTCGTGGTCTTTGCCGTCTACGCCATCGCTGACACGATTGCCTCTGAGTCGGGTCTTCTGGCCGTTACGGTGATGGGGGTGTGGCTGGCCAACACCAGCAGGCTGCATATTCGCGAGCTGCTCGACTTCAAGGAGAGCCTGAGCATTCTCCTGATCTCGGGACTTTTCATACTGCTTGCGGCGCGACTGGATTTCGAGCAGCTGCAGACGCTGGGCTGGACCGCACTCCTGGTGATGCTGAGCATCCAGTTTATCGGGCGCCCCTTCAAGGTGTTCCTCTGTACGCTGGGTTCGACCCTGCGCTGGCAGGAGCGCGCAACGCTCGCCTGGATAGGGCCGCGTGGCATCATCGCGGCGGCTATAAGCGCGGTATTCGCCGAGCGGCTGGCGGCGCAGAACGTCGCCGGGGCAGACCTTTTGGTGCCCCTGACCTTCGTCGTTATCGTGGGGACGGTTGTCCTGCAGAGCGTCACGGCTCGTCCCCTGGCCCGCGCACTGGGCGTGGCGGAACCGGAGCCCGAAGGCGTATTGATCCTGGGGGCCAATGCGTTCTCCACAGCGCTGGCCAAGGTACTCAAGGGTGCGGACTTCAATGTGGTCATCGCCCACAGTGACTGGGACAGCCTGCGCCAGGCGCGCATGGCAGGGATTCCCACGTTCTACGGTAACCCCATGTCAGATTATGCCGAGCGAACGCTGGACCTGGCCGGTATCGGCAGGCTGTTCGCCATGTCGCGCAACGCAGAGATGAATCGTCTCGCCTGTGCCTATTTTTCCCGTGACTTCGGCCGACGTGACGTGTTCGCGCTTCCCGTGAGTGTCGAGGAGGGGGAAATCACCAACGGCAAACACACGCCCTCGATGGAGATGCCGGGCCGCAGATTGTTCGCGGAGGATGTCAGCCTGTCCAAGCTGCTCAGTTACATGAGTCGCGGCGCTGAGATCCGGACAACGCGGCTCACGGAAAACTTCGGTTTCGAGGATTTCCTGGCCCAGGGAGACAGCGAACGCATTCTGCTGCTGGCCTGGAGTGACAAAGGCAAGCTCGCTCCCTATTCACCCCGGTGGAAAAATATCCTCGACGCCGGCTGGACGGTGGCCAGCCTGGCGCTGGAGCGTAAGCCGACGTCGAAAGAAAAAGAAAAAGCAGGGGAAAAGGAAGGTGACCGGGATGGCCGGGAGAAAACGTCGTAATGATCGTGCTCCCGGCGCTCCCTGCAGCGTGATGCCAGGTTAGATCCGGGCCGCCGGAGCGTCACCGCCCTGTAGAAGCTTTACAGTTCCGGCGAAAAAGGATCCGCGGCGGCCCCATCTGACGGCAGCCTGCTGCGCGGTGTTGCTGCAACTCGGTCCCCGGACGTCCTGGTCGCCTCGTGTGATCGCCACCAGCGGCTCAGGTCGTCCAGGATCATATAGAGGCAGGGCAGCAGGAGCAGGGTGATCACGGTGGCAAAGACGATACCGAACGCGAGAGAAATCGCCATGGGAACGATCTCCTGTGCCTGGACGCTGCGCTCCAGCAGCATGGGCGCCAGGCCGCAGAAGGTGGTCATGGAGGTGAGCAGAATGGCCCGAAAGCGCCGGGTGCCGGCG
The DNA here is from genome assembly GCA_024640505.1 of Halieaceae bacterium. GTDB lineage: Bacteria > Pseudomonadota > Gammaproteobacteria > Pseudomonadales > Halieaceae > JARRPM01. Next base: position 12,566 of record JAHEEV010000008.1, on the reverse strand, counting down.
TCCAGAATAGCCCTGTGGCGCTCAGCCCCGGCGGCCACGGACTTGTTGGCGAAGTCGACCAGGATCAGGCTGTCGTTCACCACCACACCGCTGAGAGCGATCACGCCCATCATCGACATCATGCTCAGGGGGAAGTCCGTGACCCAGTGGCCCACGATGGCACCGATGATGCCGAAGGGTATCACTCCCATGATGATCAGGGGTTGCAGGTAGGATCTGGTCGGTATGGCCAGCAGGGCGTAGATACCGAACAGAGACAGGGCGAAGCCTACCAGCATACTGGACACGACCTTTCTGGATTCCTCTGCGATGCCTGCAACGCTGTAACTCAGTCCCGGGTATTTCTCCAGCAGGCCGGGCATGACATTCTGCTCGATCTCGGAGATGACTTTGTCCGGCTCCACCAGTTTCTTGTCGACCTCGGCGGTGACGGACGAGGCCCGCTGGTAATTGATGTGCGTCGCCTTCAACAGTCCCTGGCGAACATCCAGCTGTGCAACGGTTTCGAAAGGCACCTCGTCTCCGGCGGGGGTGCGGATAAACATGCCGTTCAGGCTGCTGATATTTTCACGGTCCGCCTGTGGGTAGCGCACCATGACCTTGATTTCATCGATGCCCCGCTGTATCCGCTGTGCCTCTGCCCCGTAGAAAGCGTGACGCACCTGGGTTGCCAGGTCATAGCGGGTGAGCCCGAGAGATTCGGCCTCCGGCCGGATGTCCAGGTGAAATTCATCGGCGGTATCGCTGGCTCCTTCCCGGATATCGTAGACGCCTGCGTAGCGCCTCATGGCATCTCCCAGCTCGACAGACGCTTCGCGCAGGACATCGAAGTTCTTGTGTGTGAGATCGAAGGTAATCTCGGGCCCGAAACTCGGTCCGCTCGCGTGGGAAAAAGAAAGTATCTTGGCGCCGTGGACAGCGCCCGTCTGATCGCGCCAGCGTCGCTCGATCTCCTGGGTCGAGATGCTCCGCTCGTCTTCCTTGCTCAGCTCGACATCGATGCGGCCATTGATGCGGTCGAACCCACTGGCATAAACATGCTTCAGCAGTTGCGTATCGCTCTTTGTCTCGCGCTGGTAGTCGCGTTCCACCTGGTGCAGTGACTCCACAATAGCGGACAGGGCCTGCAGCGTGCGATCCTCCGGCGTTCCCTGTGACATCACCAATTCCGCCCGGATAAATTCCCCGGGGGTATCGGGGGCCACTACGGTCCGGACCATGCCTCCTGCGATCAGCCCCGAGCAGAGCACCAGTAACGACAGGAAAAAGGCCAGGGTGGCGTAGCGGTTGGCAACACAACGTTCAGCCAGCGGCCGATAGTGGTTTTCCACCAGATGACTCAGCTTGCGGTTGGCGGCTTCCTGTACATGGTCGATCGCCAGCAAAAAGCGGTTGCGGGTCGGTTTACTGTGAGCCAGGTGGGCGGGGAGAATCCACTTGGACTCCACCAGGGAAAAGCAGAGACAGAGAATCACCACCCACCCGCAGGCCTCGGGAAAAGCGCTGAACATGCCCTGGGTAAACAGCGTTGGTGTGAAGGCCACGATGGTGGTCAATACACCGAAGGTAGCCGGCGTCGATACCCGGTAGACCCCGTTGATGACGCTGCCCACACTATGGCCGTGGCGTTCCTGCTCACTGTAGGCGCTTTCACCCATAATAATGGCGTCATCCACCACGATGCCCAGCACGAGAATAAAGCCGAACAGGCTGATCATATTCAGGCTGGCGTCGATATAGGGTGTGTGTATCACGGCCATAGCGCCCAGGAAACAGACAGGGATACCCAACATCACCCAGAAGGCCAGCTTTATCTCGAGGAACAGGGCCAGGACGATAAAGACCAGCAGTGCCCCCATGGCCAGGTTCTTGAGCATCATGCCCAGTCTGCCTTCGAGGTAATAGGTGGAATCAGCCCAGATATTCAACTGGACGCCATCCGGCAGGCGGGTACTCTTCTCTGCAACGTAGGCTTTAGCGGCGTTGGCGGTCTCGATGATGTCCTGTTTGCCCATGGCGAATACGCTGACACCCAGGGAGTACTTGCCGTCGAAGAGTGAGAAACCCCGGGCATCCACGAAGCCGTCGTGGACGTTGGCGATATCGCCCAGCAGCAGGCGGGTGCCGTCGGGCCAGGTCTTGAGCACGATCGCCTCGAAGTCCTGTTGCACGTAGGCCTGCCCGACCGTGCGCAGCATGATGTCCCCGGTCTCGGTGCGCACCGCACCTGCCGGTAGGTCCAGCGACGACGCCGCAATGGTCCGGGCCACGTCACCCAGCGTCAGGTGGTACTCCCGCAACAACTGCTCCGATACCTCGATGGCGATTTCATAATCCCGGGCGCCCGTCACCTCGGCGGCCGAGACATCAGGCAGTGCCAGCAATTCACGCCTGATCTCATCTGCCAGCGATTTCATGCTGCGCTCGCTGAGATCCCCGGAAATCTGTACCGTCAACGCCGAGAACAGCATTTCAGGCTGTGTAACGATGGGCTTTTCGGCTTCCTCGGGGAAATGCCGGATCCCGTCGATGCGGTTGCGGATGTCATCCAGCAGCTTCGATATGTCCGTCCCATCCTGTGGGTCGATCCAGAAGCGTGCGCTTGACTCATAGGCATCGACGACCACCCGTTTGATACCCTCGACGTCATTGATGGCCTCCTCGATCTTGAGGACCACACCGTTCTCGACTTCTTCGGGCGCCGCGCCGGGGTAGGGCGCTTCAATGACGATCTTCTCGATATCAAAGCTGGGAAACATGGAGCGCTGTATGCTGAATGCACTACCCAGGCCCACGGCCATGATGATCAGCATCAACAGGTTGGCGGCGACGGGATTGTGCGCGAACCAGGCGATGATGCCTACCTGTGGTGTCTCTTTCATCCCGGTTCAGTTTCGGATTGCGTGGACCGGCTGGCTTCGGAGCGGGTGATCTGTCGCGTCTCGCCGGACACGGACTCGATGATTGGGCTCTCGCTGGATGGCTTCAGTTCCAGCTGGTTACTCGGGGTCGTCGAGACGACATCCACCCGGGCGCCATCGAAGGAGTTGTCCAGCACTGTAAGCGATACCAGGTCGCCCTCATCGAGACCTGACCTGATATAAACGTCGTCACCTCCGGTACGCAACAGGGTGACCTTGCGATTGCGGAGTCGGGACGACTCATCCACGATCCACACCTGATTTCCCGCCCGCAACAGATGATGTGGCAGCCGGACCACGTCCTGTATCTCTTTTCCCTCGATGTTGGCGGTGACGAAGGTGCCGATGCGCAGGGGTTCGCGCCCGGGTGAGTTGAGGGCGTAGGGATCCTCTATGCGGGCGATCGCGTAGAGTACGCGGGAGCGCTCGTCGAAGGTCCCCTCCGTGCGGTGCAGCCGGGCCTCCCAGTGCCTGACCTCTCCGGCTACGTCCGTGAACAGATCGATTGGCGCGCCTTCACCGGACTCACCCAGGCCGGGCAGGTTCAGGTAGCCCAGCTTGCTCTGGGGAATGGACAACCGTATTTCCGCATAGTCTACGGAGATGATGTCGGCGACTTGCGAGCCTGCCGCCACGAACTGGCCCAGTTCACTGTGCTTGGCGCGTATCAGGGCCTGGTAGGGCGCTCGGATGATCGTGCGTTCAAGGTTGTCACGGGCGGTGTTCAGATCGGCTCTCGCTGCCAGCAGTTGGGCTTCTGCGAGTTCGAGCTGCGGCTTTCTCAGGTAGAGGTCCCGGGCTTCCTTGCTGCGCTGGTCGCCCCTGGGCAGTTTCTGCCACTCTCTGAGGGCGACTTCTGCGCGGCCTTTTTCCTGGACCAGTGCGCTCTCGGCAGATTCCAGGGCCGCCTGGGCTCGGAGCAGGGCGGTCTGGTAATCCCGCGGATCGATGCGCAGCAGGACCTCGTCCTGCGCGACGAATCCACCTACGTTAAAAGCGGGGGAAGCCTCGACCACCCGCCCCTTTACTTCCGCTAAAATCGCGGTCTGGCGCAGCGGCGTGACAGTACCCTGGGCCTGGATATTGATGTGCAGGTTCTCTTTAACCACCTCCGCCACGTCGACCGTAACCGGGATGTACTCCGGTTCCACGATCTCCGACGTGGGCCGATTCAGGTATAGCAGCACACTGATTGCCGTAGCGCAGGCCAGCATGGCAAGGGAGAGAATGGCTTGTCGTGTCCTGGAACTCACAGTGATGACCGCCGGTATTGTTGAAGGGTGGCGCAAGGTCCGTGTTTCGCGGGGCGTGGCGTGTTAAGCCATGACGACTCTATCACAAAGCATCTGGTCAAAAATCGTAAATACATAACAGAAACTCCGGAGCTGACAGGCCAGGACAGCGGTTCAGGTGACGCCGACCGAACGGCGTGCCAGATTCTGGCGGATACGGTCCAGGGACTGACGCAGGCCGTCCCGCTCCTCCTGCGAAAAACCTTCCAGGGCAATGGCCATAACCTCCTCTCCCATTGGCCTGAGCTCGTCCAGCAGGTCTCTCGCCTTGGGGGTCAGAAAGAGTTGCCACGCCCGGCGGTCCCCCGGGTCACGGCGCCGCTCGACCAGCTCGGCCTCCTGCAGACGATCGACCATACGACACAGGGTGATGGGCTCGACATCCAGCAAATCCGCTACACCCGCCTGTTTACTCCCCTCATGGCGGCCCAGCACGGTGAGTACCTGCCATTGCGGTCGGGTCACGCCGATTCCGCGGGCGCGCTCGTTAAAGGAGCGCCGCATCAGGCGCGAGACGTCAGCCAGCATTGCACCAATATTGTCTTCCATAGGCACACTATTAATAACTATGCTTATAATATGGGTAATGAGTATAGGTGACAGACCAGGCAACTTCAATCGCTAGTTGCCAAAATGTCGAGAAAGTCCCGGCTGGGGTGTGCAGGGGTAAAAGTGGGGATCGTTAGTGTTCTGGAACGTTTAGGCGGCCAACATCACCGATGCAGTGCACGCCCACATCCCACTCGTAGCGCAGGGCCACCTGATCAGGGGCGGGGCAGGGACACCGGTGAGGAGAGATTGGTCTCCAGGAGCGTGCCTGCAGGAATATTGATGCTGGCGCCACCCGTCAGGATTGAAGCGCCTGCCCCAACAGCGGCGCCCGTCTTGGCGCCGGACTTGCCACTGATCAGGCCGCCGATGGCGGCGGCGCGGGCAGTGCGGCCCACGGTGCGGCCGGCTTCGTTGCCGGTCTGGGCCTGCAGGCCTGAAGTGCGGATTTCAAACAGCTGGTCATCCACCATGATATCCGTGAATTCCAGGGCCAGTTCGGAGGATCCCGCTACGCGGCCCGCCTGGCGTGCCTGGACGATGCGGCCGTGTACCATGGTGCCCCGCTGAGCAGCCGTTACGCCATCGATCACCAGGGCGCCCTCGAGCTGTCCGCGGAAGCGGTGCCCCGCCTGATGGCGCCGGGAATCGATGGTGTCAGAGGTGCGGATCACCAGCCTGGTTCCTGCGGGTACGGTAATCGTCGCAGGGGCCTGGTTGCGGGTGGCTTCGGCGGTGGCAACGCCGGCGCTGAGGAACAGGCCCACCACCTCACTTTCGGGGAAGGCCTCGATGTCGTCACCGGTGTTGAACATGATGATGCCATTGCTGCTGCCCACGAAGTCACCCTCGAGCAGTGTGCCGTCAGCAAGCTCCAGAGTGTCGGCCAGTACAGTCCCCACGGTGAAGGCTGAAAAAGCGGTGCAGGCGATAAGCAGTTTTCTCATGGTAGAACCTCACTCCGAAGGGTTATCAAGCCGGGCTATGATAGCGAGCCCAGCGGTGTCGTCAACCGCCGCCCTGCGGATGTTGCAACGCGTGGAGAAAGCCGCCACAGTGAACAACAGGCGAATGGGGCTTATGAGATTCTGGATGAGCGTGGTGAGCATCATGAATCAGCCGTGCTCCCGGGCCCGAGAGAATAAGTTCGTTCCAGGCCGGCTGCGTTCGTGTGGTTGTGCACTAGGTAGTTGTCGTTAACGTAGATCGGCCAGATCGATGCAAGAGAACTTCTACATGATCCGTACATGGCTAATGTCACTAACGCTTTTTTTGGTATGCCCGGCGATTTTATCTGCTGATGAAGTCGACGAGCCCGGCATGCCGGAGGCGGCGGTGAAAAAAGAGTCGCCCTGGCTGATCACACCCACAGTCAGTTCCGATCCCAAGCTGGGTACCACGCTGGGCGCTGTGGCTGGCTATATTCACAAGTTTGACCCGGAATCCAGTCCTTCCCTGGTTACCAGTTTTGTCACCTACAGCGACACGGACTCCTACGTGGGCGGCCTGTTCGGCGATATGTATTTTGATGGCGATAAGCACAGAGTGATGACCGGCTATATCAACGGCAAAATACGCAACGAGTACGATGACTTCCTGGGAACCGGTGCCTCTGCCAAAACCGAGGACAACATGGAGACCTTCTTTTTCCGATATCTCCATCGAGTAAAGGGGAACTGGTACCTGGGCGGTCAGTTTATTTCCTCTGACTACATCATCGGGGCGGACGGCTACTTCGATTTAATCCTGGAGCAGATTGGCCTGACAGGCTTCAGGTCCAATGGACTTGGCCTGGTGGGGGAATTCGACAGCCGCGACAATCAGCGCAACCCGCACAGTGGCAACCGCTTTGTGGCACATAATGTCGCCTACCGGGAGGGACTGGGGGGCGAAGAATCCTTCGATGCCTACCAGATTAATTACAGCAACTACTACGCCTTCGGTGATGGACACGTGCTGGCCACGAATGTTCGTGGCCGCTGGACTCACGATGCACCCAAGGCCGGATATTCTTCACTGAATATGCGGGGCTATACGCGGGGTAATTACCTGGCGGAACACTACAGCCACCTGAACCTGGATGCCCGTTTCCATATTTACGGGCGCTGGGGCGCTTCACTTTTTGGTGGAGTTGGCTGTCTCTACGAGAAAGTATCCTCCTGCGATGAGGGTGACTCTCTCTACCCGATGCTGGGTGGTGGGGTCTTTTTTGTTCTCAAGCCGGACGCAGGCATTGTCCTGCGCCTGGAATACGCAAAAGGTGAGGGCGACAACTCCGCCTACTACCTGAACCTCGGGCACCCGTTCTAGATGCCGGTGGGTCTCCGCGCACCCTGAGCGCCTGCCAACTACTCCAGTCGCATCTGCTCGATGATGTCATGGAGCTCTCCACTTTCTCGCATCTGTCGGATGATGGTTTCGAGCTGCGCTGCTTTTTCTGCGGTTTCCCCGCTGACCAGGAAGCGAACAGGCTCGTCGCGAAAGACCGCATGATCCGCGATATCGAGATTATTGACCCGAATGATACCTTTCAGTGAGTCGACGTATTCCTGGCCACGTTCGGAGTACTTGACCAGCCCGTCGGCAAGAACCAGTGAATCCAGAGGCTTGCCCGCCGCGCGCAGCTCGGCCCGCAGGCGCCGGAAGTCCTCATAGGCGGGGTGCGTCATCAGGTTGACGAAGTAACCTCTCACGCTGTCAAACGGCCACTCGAATGCCTTGATCTGGTGATTGCCGAGCTCCTTGCGCTGCTGGCCCGGCTTGATGCCATCCCCCTTGTAGGTCCACTGGCCGAACAGGGAGTTCCCCTCCACGGCAAAACGCGATGTGCCGTAACCGCTCTCGTAGGCCGCCTGTCCCAGTGCCAGACCCGTCGGAATAATATCCAGACGGTACAACAGGCCATCGATCATGCTGCTCAGCTCGGGCTGAGTGGCGGTGATGCTGGCCGCATCCTCCTCCTCCATGCCGGGCAGGAGGATCGCCGCCCGTCGAATCACCGAGAGACTTTCCGGGGACAGTTTTCCGGTCGTCTCGAGCTCCTGAGCGGCCTGCTCCAGGGCACCTCGGAATTCCAGTACCATATCGTTGGCGTGCATCACCAGTGGGCACATCAGGCGATAAAAGATGGCCTTCTTCTCGGGTACTGTCAGCGTTTTCGCGGCCTCCTGCCAGGAGGGCGTGATGGCAGTGATCATCAGGCGCGGAACCGTCAGCTGTTCGTCGCGGTTCTCCTCCCCCCACCAGTCCTCTGACTTCAGGAAACTGATCAGCTCGGGCATGCCCTGGACGACGACGACCTCGGCGGATTCCGCCAGAGTAGCCGACGGGTTAACCGCGCCGGCAGGTGCTTCATTCTTTGACCAGGCGGTCAGGGCGGAAGTGCAAAGCACAGCGCTCAGCAGCGTGCGGATAAAGATCAAGCGTTGCATGTTGTCTCCAGGCAATCAAAGGGGTTCTTCAGGGAGTTGGCCGTACGATCCACAGCTGAGAGTACCAGAAAAAACGGCCGGGCTGACCACTGGGAGCGGTGCAGTTGTAGCGGGAACGGCCCGGGCCCAGGCCTTGTTCAGCGCGCACATAAACCCAGGATTCCTCGGCCCGCGGCGGAGTGCGACCCTGACCGGACACGAAGCAGTTGACGCGCGAAGTATCGAAGCCTTCCGCAAACCTGAGTCCGAGTATCGGGCGGACACCGCTTTCGGGGAAAACCATGTCGGGCAGGATGTCACCGTCCCCGTTTTCCAGCCTGATGGAGTCCGACCCCGGAGCAAGCGGCATGGGCAGGCTGTTTACCTTGGTAGCGAAGTCCGATTCATCACCGTAACTGCCGCCGAACGGGAAGCGGGGCAGGACCCTGAGGTCGCTATGCTCTGACAGGGGGCCGGATTGTTGACCGAATCCGGCAAAACCGAGGCTTTGGGCAACCTCTAGAATGGCCTCGTTGTACTCGCCAAAGGGATACGCAAGCAGCTTGACCGTAGTGCCTGTCTCGGCCTCGATGCGCGACTGTGCCGTCGTGATTTCGTCGGCCACCCACTCCCGCCAGGGCTCCTCGCCCTGTCCTGCCTCACGTGCGAGGAGGTACGGGTGGCCGACGGTATGATTCGCAATCGTCCCACCATTGCGGCTTATTTCACGCAGTTGCTCCCAGGTCATGAAGGAGGGCTGGCGGTGATCGTGGGGCTCGGAATTCACGAAAACCGTAAATGGCCAGCCTCTGGACTTCAGCATCGGGTAGGCCGTGTCATAGATCGAGCGGTAACCATCGTCGAAGGTGATGGCAACGGTCCTGTCCGGAAGCAGCTGCCCCGAACGCACCATCTGGACCAGCTGCTCCAATGGAACCACGTCGAAGTCATGTTTTTCCAGGTACGCCAGGTGCATGGCAAAGCGTTCCGGGGAGGTGGACGTGCTGGCCGGGGTCGTATCACTGATGTGGTGGTACTGCAGAACCACGGCGGCCTGCAGGCAGCCGGGTGTGGCAAGGTAAAACAACACAGTGCCGAGAAGGCAGCGGAGGTTTTGAGTGAAATACATGGCCGGCTCCAGGTCAGGACCGCTGACGGAAGCTAACACACATCAGGCCTTTTTTGCAGCCAAAGGAAGCCGCGCGTCGCAGGCTGACGTGCCTGCAGGATCGTCTAGACTACAGGGTGTACTCATGATCATGGAACCGAGGCCTTTTGCCATGAAAACTGTAAATCGCTCTCCCGGCTTGATCGGCGTGTTCCTGGTGCTCACATGCCTGCCGGTTACCTCCCGGGCGACCGCAGCCCAGCAGACCCTGATTCCGGGTGACAGCAACAGCCGGATCATTGTCCAGAATGCTGTGGTCAGCGGTGACGAAACAAGCCTTCTGTTCTATACCTGGCCCTACCTTGGTGATCCGAATTCCGGTCAGGAGTGCGCCATCAATTACTATTCGGTCACCTTGCGCCCCGGGCTGCCGGACGCACAAGCCAGACCTGTCGCCCGGAAAGTCTGCAGCGGTATCCAGAGCCGGGGCGGCCTCCTGGAAAATGGCGACGCACTGGTCCTGGCCCGCGACCGGCTGGAGCGTTGGCGGGGGGGGGAGCGGCTGAGCAGCCAGTCGTTTTCCTCCATCGAGGCCACCGGGAAGCTGGGGGTGACCACGGCGGACGCAGGAGCCCAGTTCTATGCTATTTCCCCTGAGGGCAGCCTGGTGCTGGCCATGCCGGTGAATGGGCAGATCAGCGAGAACTACCCGGGTGCGAAGCTGGTCATGACCAGCATGAAGCCGAACGGTGATCTGCGTTGGGAAAAAATATTCAGTGATTCCATTACGATGATGAGCGCGCTGAACCTGTGGGCGTCTGAGGGTGGGGCCGCGTTGTTGCGGATGGACACGTTGGTGGAAGGCAGTATGGTTGCCGATAGCGAAACCAGTCTGCTGATGATCAGCGGTGCCGGCTCGCAGAAGCGTATCAAGCTGAGCCAGGCAGTCGCCCCCTTTGACTTCACCAGTATCAAGAACGAGGGGGACCTGCAGAAGTTCTACGAAAACCAGGGTGACGAGCGCTCCGAGGTCATCGAATCCCTGGCGGCACGAGCGACGCCGGGTGGCGGTTTTGATGTGCTGTTCCAGCGCGAGAGTAACACTCAAGAGCGCGATGGCGCATTTTTGTTTCGGCTGGGCCCCGACGCTGGTCTGCGGTCTGAAGTCCCGCTGGGCAGCGTCCTGGCGGACTATGGCCTGGAAGAGTGGAGCGACTTCTATATTGATGGGAATCAGCTCGTTCTCCTGAGTTGGGCACTGGCAACCCAGCACGGGGTGCAGTCAAACCGCAAGAAATACAAGCAAAGCCTGGTGAGCCGAATCCCGCTGAACGGGGGCGCCCCGGTATCCCGGCTGATTCCCCTCGACCAGCGTTACCTGGAAGCAGCGATGAACGCCGGTGATGCGGAACTCAAGGACCTTCCCGGGCTGCCCGGGGGTGACCCGGTGATGCTTACCCGGATCGGTACTACCCCGCTGGTCGTGGCAACGGGCATTATCGGCGGGCGATTCACCCTAAGGCTCAGCGAGGCCGGTGACGATTTGACGGCCTGGAACGAGGTGTTCGAGGAGAACCAGGCCAGACGGGCAAAGGAGGATGCCCGCGCACAGCGCAGGCAGGCGCGAGAAGCGTCAAAGCGGCAAATGAACGCGGAGCTGGCAGCCACGGCCGGGATGACGCCCGAGGCGTTCGCAGCACTGAGCAATCGCGAGCGCAAGGAGGTCCTGGTCCGGCAGGGCGACCCGGCGGCGATCCAGTCGATGATAGCAAAACACGCACAGGGGACCCCCTCGGGCGAGATTGCGGGGAAGAACGCAACGCCTGCAGGCATGGACGCGCAGATGACCGCGGCGATTGCGGAAGCACAGCAGCAGCTGGCGAACAACCCGGATATCCCGCCGGAAATGCGCGCCCAGATGGAGGCTCTTATGGCGCAGATGGGACAGGGCGTGCCCGGGCAGCCGGGCACACCGTCCTTAGCGATGGCGGAAAACGCAGTGTTACTGGACGCCAACCTCCGCGGTTTTGTGGAATTTGAAAACCGGGACGGGCTGGCCATGACCCTGCTGATTTTTAATCGGCAGAGTGGCGCGGAGTTGTTGAAAAAGGACTATTCCGAGGGGAGGATCTACGAGTACATCGACTTCAGCCGCTTCGGCCTGCCGCTGGAACAGATCGGTGTGATTTATCGGGATGTCAGCAACCAGATTCTGGGGGAGCCGCAACTCGTGATCAGTCGCTAGCACTCTCTGTGAGCGTGCCGGACCTGTCATCTAAAACCTTGCCTGAATCGCGATTCTGGCCTATTTTTTATCTCTGAACCTGCCTGAGCAAGGAGAATCTCATGCACTCTCTAAGGAAACACCTGTCCTGCCTCACCATCGCGATATTTGCACTACAGAGTGCGGGCGTGCAGGCTGGCGCAGCCGACGTCAGGACCACCGACGGCGGCCAGATGAAGTTCGAGTACAACGGCGATTCCCAGCTGCGCATCAATATGGAGCAGGATGGCAACTACATGGTCCTGAAGGACGGTGAGATCTATATGGTCACCAACTCCGAGGGGCAGGTGATGGTTCTGAGCCTGAACCAGACCATGAGCATGTTCGGCACTCAGGCAAATGCCGCCAGCCCATCCACGGTGGAGGGAAAGTTGCTGTCACTGGAATCCACCGGCCGCAAGGAAACGATCGCCGGCATTTCCGGGGAAGTCTACGATGTCCGCTTTATCGACAACGACGGAAAGGAACGAACTTCCGAACTGGTACTGGCCAGTGATCGCCGCGCCCTGGAGTTTCAGCGCGCTCTATTTGCGATGACCAGCAGTATGGCCAGGGCGGCGGGAAAGCCGGTGGAGGGTCCGGAAGAGTTGCAGAAGCGCCTGACAAAAATGAACAAGGGTACCCTGCGTTTCGGCGAGGATATGAGGGTTACCGCCATCAGTGACAGAAGCATCGATCCGGCGCGCTTCGCATTGCCTGCGGAACCGACGGATATGTCAGCCATCGGTGAGATGTTCGGTGGGGCCCAGGGTGGAGACGAAGAGGGGTCCACCGGGGGTTTCATGTCGAAAATCTTCGGCGACCAGGCCGAGCGGCAGAAGGACAGGGTAGAGAACAAGGCCGACCGCGAAGTCGACAGGCAGACCGATGAGGCCGTTGACAGCGCAATCGACAAGGCCTTCGGCAAGCTATTTGGCCGGTAGTTCGACCAACACCTTAACCGCCAGCCATGCCAGACATATGGAAATCGGTAACGTGACTGATTACGCCGACCTGTGGTCC
>JAHEEV010000051.1 GCA_024640505.1 Halieaceae bacterium | reverse complement strand
TTTCCTCAAGGGACCGATTTATCGGTTCACAGCCAGGCAAGGCTTAGTGCCGTGGCGCGTCAGCTGAATGAACGCCCTCGCAAAACATTTCAAACCAGATAGGTTCTCGCTCTGCAGAAGGGCGAAAGTCTCAGTTAACATCACCTCGCCCTTAAACTGCAGAAAACTTTCGACTGCGGTTACGCTTGACGTAAGCAGTCATTGGCCTTCTTAGGACACAACAACACCAGCTTTCACACTTAGGCGCACTGTGTTTTCCAGTCCGATCGAAATGTGGCGAGAAAGGCTGCGCCATTCAGTCGCGCCTGGCTCCGATATCTGTAGCAACTTTCACCAAAGGCCCAGGGAAGAGGGGGGCTAAGTGCGGGCGTTCATTTCACTAGTTTCCTTGTAACTTCACATTTTGAGGCAGGTTTCTTTATAACATTGGTTGTGCGTCCAGATGGCCTGTGGACAACTGTGTGCCTCAATCCTCTATTTAACATAATATATATTATGCGCACATGTGGATAAATCCCGGAGCGAGCCTGTATCTGGCCAGGCACTGCTATTCCAGGCCCTGTAACCCGTCTCAGTGCTGTTTCCGGCACTCGAACGCGGACCTCTCCCCATGTCACCACGGATTCCCGAATCCCGGTAAATCACAGGGACCTGGATCGCGCCATCCGTATGCTGGCTGTGTGGTCACGGGCTGCGGGAGCGCTGGTCGATATCGCGTTCGGTATCTCGCTGCAGAACTGCCAGGAAATCTGGCACCGATGCTGCGGGCATTCTTACCCGCTGCGTTCACTCAGTTTCCCGCCGTGTGTTCATGTGCCAGACAGGATGAAAAGGACCAGGTACAGAGACGTTACCGTCGTTCGCACGACAGCGCTGTTTATGGGGATCTTTTTCGCTGCTTCATCAACGCGTACTGCACGCCGACGATTCGCATTTCATAGCCACTGGCATCGACAGCCATTCAGCAGCTGGCGGCCCGGCGTTGGATGCTCCGGTTATTCAACCGATGTCCCTGGTGATGCCGAATAGCCTTAACGGGATTCAGGGTCCGCTGGGTTTCTCTTACGGCGCAACCATCCCGCCACAATCCCGCCACAGCCCGCGGCCAGAAAGATCGCCACCCTGCTCGATAATAGTATTATGTTAAATAAAGGCAGGCGTCCGGTGGGTGCAAGACCTTGCAGATCAGTTGGATGAGCGGCGGGTACTCGCTTTTTTGCGCCGTTTCCGGGGCACTGCCAGACCATCCAGGAATTCAATGATAGCGTCGGACCACACGTAGGGCTCCTCGCGGCTGATAACCTTCAGCTCCCGTACGTTGGGCATGTCATCTGCCAATGCTTCCGCCGTGGCCATCGGGTGTGCCGTATCGCCCTCCCACGCCAGGATGAGAGTCGGCATCTTCAGTGTCGCCAGCGTCAACCGATCGGGCATATCTGACAGCGCCGCGCCTCGCAACGCTGCCTGCACATGCCGCGGGTCGGCCTGCGCCAGTCCCTTGATCGTAGCCATTGCCAGGCGACTGAGACCATCGTTACGCACAGGCTTGGGGAGCCAATCCAGCAGGCGATAAGGTGCAGCCCCCAACGCGCCCGACAGCCAGGCCATGCGTCGGTAAATGGCCGCCTGTCGCGGGCGGCTGTCCCAGGCTGTCGGCGGCAGGGCCAGGATCAACCCCGCCACCCTGCCCGGCTGCTGCACGGCCGCTGCCAGGGCGGTTGCGGCCCCCATGGACACGCCGCCGAGAACATACTTGCCGGTGCCTTGTTCTGCAGCCACTGAATCGGCAATGGCCAGCATATCTTCCGCCATGCGCTCCCAGCGGTAATCGCGAGGATGATAGCTGCCACGCGACCTGCCGTGCCCACGCGCGTCATAGCGCACCAGGTCGGCATGTCCGGCCACCTCGTCCCAGTCTATTAGACCCGCCAGATCTTCCACCCACATACTGCCCATGAGGCTGTGCCCCCAGACCAGGGGCATGCCCCTCCCCGTCCGACGCACCGCGAGTTCCGCGCTGCCAAAGCGCTGCAGATCATTGGAGGATTTCACTGACTGTACTCCTGCCTTGTGATAGCTGTGAATCGGATGCCGGGGCGCAGGTATTCGGTGGTGTTTAACTTGCCGTCAGGTTAGCAGATACCTGCGACCGCTTCAGCAGACCGTGGAGGCGCGTTCACAGAGAGGCCGGGTTCGTTGCCACAAGTGGGCGCGCACAGGGCCCTGTACCGCGATATTTTTGCTGCTGAATTGATCAGTGTCATTGCAACGAGATTCTCCATAGGGTCTCATTACAGCTTTTTTGATCAGGGGAAAAAAGATGGCGTCAAACAGCGAAAAAAACCGGAAAAAGAACGGGAAACCCAGTGCAAACGGTAAATCGGTCGACAGTGGGAAACTCGGGGAAGGTGGCCCAGAGAACCCTGCCGTCTCCGGACATCAAGGACCGACCCTGCATCACGAACTGGCAAAAATGCGCCGCGACCCGGAAGCCATTCGCGAGTTGTTTCTCAGTGGCAAATACCCCTATCACAGTAAAATGGCCACGGATGACTACGAGCGCAAGAAGAAAGCGCTGCAGGTCGAACTCCTGAAAGTGCAGCGCTGGGTCAAGGAAAAAGGCGAGAAAATCGTGGTTTTGTTCGAAGGACGGGATGCCGCGGGCAAGGGCGGGACCATCAAACGCTTCATGGAGCACCTCAACCCCCGCGGTGCGCGCGTGGTGGCCCTGGAAAAACCCAGTTCGGAGGAGCAGGGGCAATGGTACTTCCAGCGCTATATCAAGCACCTCCCCACAGAGGGCGAGATCGTGCTGTTCGACCGCTCCTGGTATAACCGTGCCGGCGTCGAACGCGTGATGGAGTTCTGCAACCCCGAGGAATACCTGGAGTTCATGCGCCAGACCCCGGAGTTGGAACGGATGATGGTGCGCAGTGGCGTCCGGTTGTACAAGTACTGGTTCTCGGTGACGCAGGAGGAGCAGCGCAACCGCTTCAACCGGCGCCAGCAGGATCCGCTCAAGCAATGGAAGCTGTCACCGATCGATCGGGCATCCATGGACAAGTGGGACGAATACACCGAGGCCAAGGAGGCCATGTTCTTCTACACTGACACGGCGGACGCCCCGTGGACCATCATCAAGTCATCCGACAAGAAACGCGCCCGTATTGCCTGCCTGCAGCACTTTCTCGACAGCCTCGATTACCCGGAGAAAAACAGGCGTGTGGTGCGCAACCCCGATCCCCTGATCGTCGGCCAGAGCCAGCATGTGATCGGCAAGTCCCGGCATATTCTGGGACCGTCGCTCAGCGACTGGTAAGAAGGCCTGTCAGCCCTCGGGTCCGCGAGGCTGGAGTTTTCGATAGAGGGAACGCACGCTGAGCCCGGCTATTCTCGCAACGGCCTCCTTGTCGTTGCCGTGCAGACGCATGAGTTGCTCCAGATGCCTCTGTTCCACGGCTTTGAGACTGAGGTCCGGTGCACCACCCTCCCCCTCCCTGTCTGCAGGCGCAGCGATGGATGCACCGGTATCCAGCGCCTGCTGCACGATCCCCTGATCGATGACATTGGTATTGGTCAGCACGACCGCTCGCGCCAGTATGTTGCGCAGCTCGCGGACATTTCCCCGATAGCGGTGCCCTTTCAATCGTTGCATCGCCGATTCCGTGAGATGGTAACTCTGGTCACCGCCCTGCTCTTTCAGTATCGCCCGCGCCAACAGGGGTAAATCCTCGAGCCGCTCGGAGAGTGAGGGCGTGTGTATGGGAAATACATTGATCCGATAGAAGAGATCCTGGCGAAACTCTCCCGCCTCCACCATCGCGTCCAGGTTTCTGTGGGTCGCGCAGACCAGGCGGAAATCAGATGTTTTCACCTGGGTGCTTCCGACCGGCCGGTAGGTGCCCGTCTCGATCAGGCGCAACAGCTTCACCTGCAGTGGGTAGGGTATATCACCAATCTCATCGAGAAACAGCGTGCCTCCATCAGCGGCCTCAGCCAGGCCCTGGCGGGTGTAATTGGCCCCTGTGAAGGCTCCCTTGACGTGACCGAACAGTTCACTTTCGAACAGGGTTTCGCTCAGCCCGGCGCACTCCAGGGTCACCAGGGACCGGCTGCAGCGTTTGCTCGCCTGATGCAGTGCCCTGGCAGCCAGTTCCTTGCCGCTGCCTGACTCTCCCAGCAACAATACCGCGGCGTCCGTGGGCCCCACCCGCGAGATCAGCCCCAGCATACGATTGAAGCTCCGGCTTGCTCCCACCATCGGCTTGTCGCCATTACCGGTACCCGCTACCGACACGGGCTTGAGCAGTTCGACAAAAAATTGCAGGCTGCCCTGCTCATCGAGGATGGGCAGCATCTCCACATCCACGTGTTCTTCGCCCCGGGGGGTCTGGTGGATGTGCAGTACGCGCTCCCGACGGCCGGAACTGGTGGCGGCGGCTAGCGGGCAGTCTTCACCCGCCTGATCGCAGGGGATATCGTAGTTGTGAGAGACCTTGTAGCAGTGCGCGGGACCCCGGCTGGTATCGATCAGGCCGAATTTATCCCGGTAGAGATCATTGGTGGCCAGAATCCGGTAGTCGGGGGTCACCAGGATTGCGGGATGCTCGTAGCTGTCCAGCATCCTGGCGATCGCGGTATCCGTATCGCTTGCAATAACTTCCATCGCTGTCATTTTTGACGAAGGGCGTCTGACAAATCTGTCATATCCCTTGGGGGTTAGCAAGTGCCCGGTGCTGAATACGACTCAATGGGGCGTTGTTTCAGTATATATACCAATAGCTTGTAGCTTATTTTTAATTTGTATTCTATTGTGGCATGGCGTTTGCTCCTCAGTATCAGGTTAATGGCTACCCGGATCAGGAGAAACAGCATGAGCCAACAAGCAAGCGCACCGGCAGCGGTCGCCGTCATTCCCGAAGTCACGCCCTTTTTTGATGAGGACACCAATACCCTCTCGTATGTCGTCAGGGATCCGGCCACCAGGGCCTGCGCCGTGGTCGATTCAGTGATGAACCTCGATTACCCCTCGGGATCCATCACTTTCGGCGGCGCCAACCAGATCATCGACTACATCCGTGAAAACAATCTGGAACTCGAGTGGATTCTCGAGACACATGTGCACGCCGATCACCTGTCAGCAGCGCCCTATATCCGCAAGCGCCTCGGCGGAAAGATTGCGATCGGCTTCAACATCTCCGTGGTACAGGAAACCTTTGGCACGATCTTCAATGCAGGCCCCGAATTCGCGCGGGACGGCTCCCAGTTCGATGTGCTGCTCTCCGATGGCGACGGCATCCAGATCGGCGACATGGCCGGTTACGCCATGCACACGCCTGGCCATACGCCCGCCTGCATGACCTATGTACTGGGCGATGCAATCTTCGTCGGCGATACGTTGTTCATGCCCGACGGCGGCACGGCCCGCGTCGACTTCCCCGGTGGCGATGCGGCCACCCTGTACCAGTCGATCGAGCGCATCCTGAGCCTCCCGGAGGACTTCCGGATTTTTGTCTGCCATGATTACCTTCCCGAAGGACGGGAGTTGGAATACGAGACGAGCGTTGCCGACCAGCTGGAGTCCAACATCCATGTCCACCGGGGAATTGGCGAATCAGCTTTTGTGGAGATGCGTGAGGCCAGGGACGCCACCCTGGGAATGCCGAACCTGATATTACCTTCACTGCAGGTGAACATGCGCGCTGGCCACATGCCTCCGGCGGATGACAACGGAAGCGTGTACCTCAAGCTGCCATTGAATGCATTCGGCGGGGATGACATCTCCGAACTGATCTCCTGAGGGGGCACGATGAGCGTGGAAATCAAAGACGTCAACGAGGAATTTTCCGTTTCGGCGCAGATCGATCTGGAAGATCTC
The DNA here is from genome assembly GCA_024640505.1 of Halieaceae bacterium. Lineage (GTDB taxonomy): Bacteria > Pseudomonadota > Gammaproteobacteria > Pseudomonadales > Halieaceae > JARRPM01. The sequence goes on along the minus strand of JAHEEV010000051.1, from coordinate 15,801 downwards.
AAGCAGCTGGCAGAACGCGGCGTAAAATCGCTTATCTGTAACCGTCCCGACGGGGAAGCCGCCGACCAGATCAATGTCACCGAGGTCGAGGCGGCCGCGGGTGAACTGGGGTTGGAACTGGCCTATCTACCCGTGGTCTCCGGCAAGTTCAGCGACCAGGACGTCAGCGATTTCCTGTCGGCGATCGAGAGACTGCCTAAGCCCACACATGCCTACTGCCGAACGGGAACCCGCTCGATCACCCTGTGGACTCTGTACCAGCGTCGCCTGGGCGTCCCGGATTCGCAACTGCTGGCCACCGGCGAGCGCTGCGGCTATGACCTGTCCAGCGCGCTGCGCGCCGCGGCCAGGGAACAGGCGCGCTCACCCGAGCGCGGTGCAGCGCACTACGACATTGTCATCGTCGGAGCCGGTGCCGCAGGTATCGCTGCCGCCTCGAGCCTGTTGTCGCGGGTCCGCGACCTCTCCATCGCCATTATCGACCCGGCCGAGGTGCACTACTACCAGCCCGGCTGGACCCTGGTGGGAGCCGGCGTCTTCAGCCAGGCCGCGACCGTCAAGACCATGGTTTCGCTGATTCCGGACGGTGTGGAGTGGATCAGGGCGGCTGTCGGTAATTTCGAGCCGGAACAGAACAGGGTGAGACTGGAAGATTCGCGTCCCGTCTATTACGAGCGCCTGATTGTGGCACCTGGCATCAAGCTGGACTGGCACGGCGTCGAAGGGCTGGCGGAAAGCCTCGGTCATAACGGCGTGACGTCCAACTACCGTTTCGACCTGGCGCCCTATACCTGGCAGCTGGTGCAGAACCTGCGCCAGGGTCGCGCCCTGTTCACCCAGCCTCCCATGCCGATCAAGTGTGCGGGAGCGCCGCAGAAAGCGCTGTATCTATCGTGCGATCACTGGAATCGCTCGGGCTACCTCGACAACATCGAGGTGGAGTTCTACAACGCCGGAGAGGTGCTGTTCGGCGTCAAGGAGTACGTGCCGGCACTGATGAGCTATATCCAGCGCTACGACGCCCGATTGAAATTCGGTCACCGGCTCGTGCGCATCGATGGGGACGCGAAAAAGGCCTGGTTCGATACCCGCGCCGAAGACGGCACAACGGTCCAGGTCGAACGCGAATTTGACATGATTCACGTCTGCCCGCCCCAGTGTGCCCCCGATTTCGTGCGCGAAAGCCCTCTTGCGGACGACGCCGGCTGGGTGGATGTCGACCAGAATACCCTCCGCCACAAGCAATTCGACAACATCTGGGGGCTGGGTGACGCCATGAATGCGCCCAACGCCAAGACTGCTGCGGCTGCCCGTATGCAGGCGCCCATCGTGGCCAATAACCTGCTCGAAAGCATGAACCTGGCGACAGGAATCGCACACTACAACGGCTATGGTTCCTGTCCGCTCACCGTGGAGCGAGGCAAGATCGTGCTGGCAGAATTCGGCTACGGCGGCAAGCTGTTGCCGAGCTTTCCCAGATGGGTTATTAATGGGCAGCAGCCATCCCGCCTGGCATGGATTCTGAAAGAGAAGATCCTGCCACCCGTCTACTGGAAAGCGATGCTCAAAGGTAAGGAGTGGATGGTCAACCCGGAACAATCCAAGCGCGGGACAAGCACCGGTTGACGACAAAACCCGAACGACTCTTCCCGCCACTGGGGTGGGCACGGGACTATAATCGCTCCATCCTGGCCAGCGATACGCTGGCCGCGGTTATCGTAACCATCATGCTGATCCCCCAGTCACTGGCCTATGCCCTGCTGGCCGGGCTGCCAGCGGAGATGGGACTCTATGCCAGTATCCTGCCCCTGGTTGCCTACGCACTGCTGGGCACCAGTCGCACGCTCTCGGTGGGCCCGGTAGCCGTTGTATCCCTGATGACGGCCACCGCCGTGGGAAATGTCGCGCAGAGCGGCACCGCTGACTATGCCGCTGCGGCCATCGTCATGGCCATGATCTCCGGGTTGATGCTGCTCCTCATGGGTGTTTTGCGATTCGGCTTCCTGGCGAACTTTCTCTCTCACCCGGTGGTGTCCGGGTTCATTACTGCCTCCGGCATCATCATTGCGCTGAGCCAGTTGCGGCATATCCTGGGAATCCAGGGGCACGGTGACACATTGATCGAGCTGGGTCACAGCCTGTCCCAGGACCTGGCCAGCTGGAACCCGGTAACGCTGGCCACCGGACTGGCTGCCACCGTGTTCCTGTTCTGGGCCAGGAAAGGTCTGCAGCCGCTTTTGCATCGGCTGGGCATGACTGCTGAAGCGGCCGGCATCGCGGCCAAGGCGGGGCCCGTGTTCATCATCCTGGCGACCACGTGGGCCAGTTACCTGGGCGATTTCAGTGCCAGGGGCGTGGCGCTGGTCGGCGAGGTGCCACAGGGCCTGCCGAGATTCACCGCACCGTCCTTCGATCCGCAGTTGTGGTCGGAACTGGCCGTCTCCGCCATGCTGATATCCATCATCGGCTTCGTCGAGTCGGTCTCCGTCGGCAAGACGCTGGCCGCCAAGCGGCGCCAGCGTATCGACCCGAACCAGGAGCTGGTAGCACTGGGTGCTGCCAACATGGCCTCCGGCGTCTCGGGCGGGTTTCCCGTTACGGGGGGCTTTTCCCGCTCCATCGTGAATTTCGATGCGGGGGCCCAGACACCCGCGGCCAGTATTTTCGCCGCCGTCGGAATCGCCCTGGCCGCCCTCCTGCTTACACCGGTGCTGTTCTACCTGCCCAAGGCAACGCTCGCGGCCACCATCATCGTGGCGGTTTCCTCACTGATGGACATGGACGTGATCCGGCGGGCCTGGCGCTACTCCCTGTCGGACTTCATCGCCGTGGTCATGACCATCGCCGCAACACTGCTGCTGGGCGTCGAGTTGGGGGTTCTCTCGGGGATACTTGCCTCGATCCTGCTGCACCTGTACAAGACCGCCAGGCCTCATATCGCCGTGGTCGGCGCCGTTGCGGGAACGGAGCATTTTCGCAATGTGGAGCGCCACAATGTCATTACCCACGCCAACCTCGTCTCCCTGCGGGTAGACCAGAGCCTGTACTTCGCCAATGCAAGCTTTCTGGAAGATACGGTTTACCGGCTGATTGCCGATGACGAGAACCTGGAGCACCTGATCCTGCAGTGCACCGCGGTCAACGAGATCGATATGAGTGCCCTGGAGGCCCTGGAGGCGGTGGATCACCGGTTACGGGAACTGGGCATGACCCTGAATCTCAGCGAGGTAAAGGGACCGGTGATGGACGCATTGCAGAAAACGGATTTCCTGGAGCACCTCAGCGGGAGGGTATTCCTGACCCATCACCAGGCAGTCCAGGCCCTCAAGCCGGACGAGATCGAGCCCTACATTCCATGACTCAGTAGTTTTTCGGTCCCTGCCCCTGCTGCCAGATCTTCATGAAGGCTTTTTCCAGAGCACCCTCAGCGGCCAACCCGAGCTTTTCCTGCCAGTTTTTACGGTGCACGAATTTCACCTCGTACACATCCCAATCCTTCAGGTGTTCCTGCACGTAGGCGTCGCTGGTTTTGACCTCGTCCACCAGCCCGACGTCCAGCGCATCCTGGCCATACCAGACCTCACCGGTGGCGACTTTCTCGACATCCAGGTCCGGGCGATTCCTGCCGACGAAGGACTTGAACAAGGCGTGGGTCTCTTCGATTTCCTCCGCGAACTTTTCCCGACCTTTCTCGGTATTTTCGCCGAACAGCGTCAGGGTCCGCTTGTACTCCCCCGCGGTGAACAGTTCGTAGTCGATGTCGTGTTTCTTCAGCAGGCGGTGGAAATTCGGCAGTTGGGCGAGCACACCGATAGAGCCCAGCACCGCAAAAGGTGCCGCCAGGATCCTGTTGGCGACACAGGCCATCATGTAGCCGCCACTGGCCGCCACCTTGTCGACGGCTATGGTGAGGGGAACCTCTGCGTCGCGCACTCTCTGCAACTGGCTGGCGGCCAGGCCATAACCATGGACCAGTCCGCCGGGGCTCTCCACCTTGACCAGAACCTCGTCAGTTTTAGCGGCCTGCAGCAGCACGGCAGACACTTCCTCGCGGAGGTTGTCCGCAGCGCTTGCCTTGAGGTCGCCGTGAAAGTTGAGAATGTAAAGCCGCGGGCGGCGGCTTTCTCCCTCCCCGTCACCGGCTTTCTTGCGCTTCTTTTTTTCTTCCCTGGCGGAGACCTTGTCGGCTTTCTTGCGCGCCTTCTTTTCGATCTTGATATGTTCCGGGTCGCTGACCACCTGGTGAATGCTGTCACTTATCTGGCGGTATTTATCGTTCAGGTCACGGATCTCGATATGCCCCTCGTGCTGCTCGGCTTTCTGCTTCTGCCCTACAGCCACCAATCCGGTGACCAGCAGAAGAATGGCCGCAACAAAGGTAAGCGCCTGGGCCAGGAACAGCCCGTACTCGTAAATAAATTCCAAGGTTTACTCCGCTAAGGTATGGATAAAATGCTGTATCAACTGCCCGGATACCGATGAGGTCGGAGGGACCATCGGCAGCGAGCGATAATGGAACCACTGGGCGTCGGCGATCTCAGTGGGGTCACAAACGATATCCCCGCCGGCGTACTCGGCAAAAAAGCCCAGCATCAGCTGGTTCGGAAAGGGCCAGGATTGAGACTGGAAGTACTGCAGGTTGCGCACGTCCACGCCCACCTCCTCGCGGACCTCACGCACCAGTGTCTCCTCCGCATTCTCGCCGGCCTCGATGAATCCGGCCAGCGTGCTGTACATAGGTCGCGGAAAATTCACATTGCGTGCCAGCAGCATCTCTTCACCGCGGTAGATCAATACAATGACACAGGGTGCGATACGGGGATAGTTGATCGTGCCGCACGGCTCGCAGCGCATGGCGCGTTCCTGCCGGTCCGCGGTCATGAGCGTGCCGCAGCGTCCGCAGTAACGGTGGTCGCGTTCCCAGTCAAGTAACTGTGAAGCCCTGCCGGCGAGGGCAAACAGGCGGTCGTCCACGCGACCAAGCAGCTGATAGAGATTGCCTCTCTGGTAGTGCATCGGGTCCAGGTCGGCACCCTCATCTATCTCGACCGCGTAGCACGGCTGCTCCTGCCAGTAACCGAGGAATTGACGCCGCAACACGGTCCAGTCACCCCGTCGCAGATGCATTTCTTCCAGCAGACAGAGATCGGGGGAACGCAACGCGCTCACCAGGCCTCCACGCTGGAAGACAATATGCACGTCGCTCTCGGAAGGATCGGGAGGGCTATGATCGGGTCGGAACAACGGGACTCCGCAGTGATGGCCAAATGACCGCGTATAGTACAGTCAGCAGTGGAGTGCAGGCAATTAATTTGCCGATAATGCTTAGGCAAGCGGCCGCTAATCACGTAGAATGCGCCCCCATTGTTTAAGGCCAGGCGCAGCTGACACGATGATCGAAACCGCACCCCAGGCGCTCTGGAAAAATTTTCTCGGGCAATCCCCGACCTGGTACAAAAAAACCATTGTTGTTTTCCTGCTGCTGAATCCTTTCGCCCTGCTATTACTGGGGCCTTTCGTCACTGGCTGGTTACTCATCGGCGAGTTCATATTCACGCTCGCCCTGGCACTGCGTTGCTATCCCCTGCAACCTGGCGGCCTGCTCGCCATCGAGGCCGTCCTGCTGGGCATGACGTCTACGGAAACGGTGTTCCACGAAACAGCCGCCAACTTCGAGGTCATCCTGCTACTGATGTTCATGGTCGCAGGGATCTACTTCATGAAAGAGCTGCTGCTGTTCGTTTTCACCCGCATCCTGTTGCGGGTCAAAAGCAAGATATCGCTGTCCCTGCTCTTCTCCCTCGTAGCCGCGTTTCTGTCGGCATTTCTGGATGCGCTGACAGTAACCGCTGTACTGATCAGTGTCGGGGTGGGCTTTTATTCGGTTTATCACAAAGTGGCCTCCGGCAAGGGAATTCACCACGAGGATCACGATCACTCGGTGGACGATTCCGTGCACGAGGTGCACCGGGAAGACCTGGAACAGTTTCGCGCATTCCTGCGCAGTCTGCTGATGCACGGTGCTGTCGGCACCGCCCTGGGTGGCGTCTGTACCCTGGTCGGCGAACCCCAGAATCTGCTGGTCGCCACGGTGGCCGGTTGGGACTTCGGGGAGTTTGTCGCCATCATGGCCCCGGTGACCCTGCCGGTGCTGGTCTCCGGGCTCCTGACCTGTTACCTGCTGGAGCTCACCGGCAAGTTCGGTTACGGGGCGACTTTGCCGGACCCCGTGCGACAGGTTCTCACGGAGTTCCAGGAAAGAGAGGAAGCCCACCGCAATCCGCGCAGTAATGCCAGGCTGCTGGTGCAGGCGATCGTTGCGGTGCTGCTGGTGATCGGGCTCGCCCTGCACTGGGCGGCCGTGGGTCTCATCGGCCTGATGGTGATCGTGCTGCTGACGGCCTTCAACGGCGTCGTGGAGGAGCACCAACTGGGCCAGGCTTTCGAGGAAGCCCTACCCTTCACCGCACTGCTGGTCGTATTTTTTGGCATCGTCGCCGTCATCCACGACCAACACCTGTTCACACCGGTGATCGACGCTGTGCTGGAGATGGAGTCGGAGGTGCGGCCAGCCATGTTCTTCCTGGCCAACGGGGTCTTGTCCATGATCAGCGACAACGTTTTCGTGGCCACGGTCTATATCACGGAGGTGAAGATCGCCCTGGACGCCGGCGCTATTACACGGGAGGAGTTCGAACAGCTGGCCGTTGCCATCAACACCGGCACCAACCTGCCCAGCGTCGCAACGCCGAATGGCCAGGCGGCTTTCCTCTTTCTACTGACCTCCGCCCTGGCCCCCCTCATCCGTCTTTCCTATGGACGCATGGTGATCATGGCCCTGCCCTACACACTGGTGCTGGGAGGCGTAGGGCTGGCGATGGTAAGCCTGTTTATCTAAATAGCCGGCCGGGGGCGCTAGGACGACAGCTCCCGCCACAGAACCCTGCCCCCACTGGCGGCGGCAATGGCCTCCTGCTGTGCCTGGTGAGCCGCCAGCTCTTCGGCAGATGCCTCAACGACCGGCAGTGGCCGGCGCGTCTTCGGCAGCCGCCTCAGGCTTTCACCGGCCAGACGCCCCTCCCCGCCGCCTGAGTCAGCGTCAGACAGCTGGAAGGTGGTCTGTCCGCCGGTCATGGCGAGGTAAACATCCGCCAGAATCTCCGCGTCGAGCAAAGCGCCGTGCAGATCCCGTTGTGAATTATCGACGTCGTAGCGCTGGCAGAGCGCATCCAGGTTATTGCGCTGACCCGGATGCTTGGTGCGGGCCATCACCAGGGTATCGATGACGCTACAGGACGATTCCACGTCGGTGGAGTCCGCCTGCCATTGTTTCAATTCACTGTTGAGAAACCCGAGGTCGAAGGGCGCGTTGTGGATGATCAGCTCAGCCCCCGCAATGTACTCCATAAAATCCGCCGCAATGCGGGAAAAGACCGGTTTGTCGGAGAGAAATTCGTTGGTGATGCCGTGCACCTCGATGGCGCCCTGGTCGATCTCCCGCTGGGGATCGATGTACTGGTGATAATGATTTCCGGTCAGGCGCCTGTTGACCAGCTCCACGCAGCCGATTTCGATGATGCGGTGTCCCTGGGACACCTCCAGGCCGGTCGTTTCTGTATCGAGTACGATTTGTCTCACGTCACGGTTCCAGTTCGTCTATGCCGCGGTTCGCCAGTTCATCGGCGATTTCATTTTCCCGGTGGCCGCTGTGTCCCTTGACCCAGTGCCACTCCACCCGGTGTCGCTGGTTCTGCTCGTCCAGCGCCTGCCACAGATCCACATTTTTCACCGGTTTGCGCCCCGCCGTTTTCCAGCCACTGCGCTTCCAGTTGTCCAGCCAGCTGGTGATGCCGCTCCTGACATAGACCGAATCCGTGGTCAGCGCGACAGCACAGGGTTCCCTGAGGGCTTTCAGGCCCTCTATCGCAGCGGTCAGTTCCATGCGGTTATTGGTGGTCTGCGGCTCGCCACCGTACAACGTGCGCTCCTTGCCACGGTAGCGCAGCAGCACGCCCCATCCCCCGGGCCCCGGGTTGCCGCGGCAGGCACCGTCAGTAAAGATTTCCACGTCTTTCAAGCAGCCGGATCTCCCTCCCGGGCTGCAGCGCCGGTCCGGGGTGCAGGTGCAGCGGCTGCCAGGCCGATCAGGCGTTCCCGGCGCGGGCGCAGGCGCTGCGGCCGGTGCAGCGCGGAAACCTGCTTGATGGCATGGACGATATAGAGGCCGCCAAGGGGCAGGTTGTAATCATTGCCCTTGCGGTCACAACGGGTCAGCCAACGGCGCAGGCGGCCTTTGCCCACGGGAGGGACGGTGTAAAGGCGGGTGCGGCTCTGGACTTCGCAACCCAGCAGCCGCATCCAGTCGGTGAGGCGGCTCTCACTGACGGCGTGGTGGCTGTGCCAGAGGGACTGGCGGCGTAACCCCCTGACCCATGCACCGATGCCGTGCAGGCTGAAAGGGTTGAAACCGATCACCACCAGGTGGCCCTGGGGCGTCAGCACCCGCTGGATTTCGCGTAAGACCTGGTGGGGGTTATCCGCAAACTCCAGGGAGTGGTGGGCTATTACCAGATCGATGCTGTCACTCTCCAGCGGGAGCTCATCCCCCCGTGCCAGCAGGCCGATACTGTCCCCGGGCTGCTCCGCTGCATAGATACGATGATTGATGGGGCTGGCACCAAACAGAGGATGCCCCCGGGTCATGCCCAGCTGCAGCACGTGGTAACCGAACAGCGTGTCCAGCAGTTCGGTCAGTGACTCGCGGGTGCTCTCGATCAGGTAACGACCGGAATCCCGCGCATACCAGGATTCCAGTTCGGAGAGAATATCGCTACACTCGGCACTCATTTGACAAGCATACTGTATTTTTCAGTAATTTGAACGGTGTTCCATGCTCTCCATTCAGCCCATTCCCGCCTTTGACGACAACTACATCTGGTTGTTGTCCGATTCCGAATCGCACCGAGCCTATGTCGTTGATCCTGGCGAGGCAGCACCCGTGGTCTCGGCCCTGGAGCAACAGCAGCTGAGCCTGGAGGGCATACTCATCACCCACCACCATTTCGATCACGTGGGTGGCGTGGAAGAGCTGCGCAGGCAGTATTCCCCGGTAGTTTACGGTCCTTCAAACCCATCCATCACAGGTGTGGATCACCGGGTACAGGCCGGGGATCACATCGACATTCTGGCAACCCGCTTCGAAATCATGGAAGTCCCGGGGCACACGCTGGATCATATCGCCTACTTTCATCCCGGGGAGCGTCCGCTGCTGTTCTGCGGTGACACCCTGTTCGCCGGTGGCTGTGGCCGCGTCTTCGAGGGAACCCCTCCCATGATGCTCGCATCGCTGGAATCTCTCGCCACACTGCCAGCCAATACGGCCGTCTATTGCGCCCACGAATATACGCTGGCCAACCTGGCATTTGCCCGCGCCGTGGAGCCTGACAACGAGGCACTGGCCAGGCGCGCGTCGGAGGCCGAGGCCGCCAGGGCCCGCAATGAGCCGACGGTCCCATCGATACTGGCGCTGGAACTGGCGACCAACCCGTTCCTGCGTTGCTCGGAGCCCGAGCTGCGGGCTTCCCTCCAGTCCCAGGGCCGACTCCAGGGGGAGTCGGCCCCCGAGGTATTTGCCACGGTGCGCGGCTGGAAAGACAACTTTTAGCCAAAATATCCAGATAGCAGTAGCAAAAAGCCCCGGAGCCAATAGAATAGTGTCTATGTGGGCCATTTCTATCCAAAAAAGAAAATCAACAATATCATGCGGTTAAGGTTAATACTTATAGCGCTTTCTACCTTTATGGCCCTGGCTGGCTGCCAGTCAGTGCCATCGCAGACCGCGCTTATAGAGCCTGAGCCCGCTCCCCTGACCCCTGCCGAACCTGTGGAACCTGTGGCTGTCGCACCGCAGGTGGCACCCGAGCCGCCGCTTGCGCCGCCGGCTGACCTGTGGGAGCGCATCCGCAGGGAGCTCACCTGGCAGCACTTCGAGAACCAACAGGTCGTGCGGCAGCGCGACCGCTACCTGGCCCAGCACGACTACCTCCCTGTGGTAGCCGATCGTGCATCACTCTACCTTTACTACATCGTCGAGGAGGTGGAGCGCCGCGGTTTACCCATCGAGATTGCCCTGCTACCGCTGGTCGAGAGCACCCTGGACCCCTTTGCGCTGTCGCCCGCGCGCGCCGCGGGGCTCTGGCAGATCATGCCGGCTACCGGTCGGCACCTGGGCTTACAGCAGGACTGGTGGTACGACGGGCGCAGGGACCTGCGGGATTCAACACGCGTTGCCCTGGACTACCTGGAGCACCTGCATCGGGAGTTCGACGGGGACTGGCTCCTTGCCCTGGCGGCCTACAATTCCGGCAAGAGCCGCGTCCGCCGCGCCAGGAATTCGAACGCCAGAAAGGGGCTGGAAACTGACTACTGGTCCCTGAAACTGCCTCGCGAGACCCGCTATTACGTGCCTAAACTGATCGCCCTGGCACAGATCGTCGCACAGCCTGAAAAATTTGACGCGCAAATCCCGACGGTCGCCAATGCACCCGCCTTCGAAATCGGTGATACCGGCGGCCAGATAGAACTGGCGCGGGCTGCCGACCTTGCGGGGGTCGAAATGATGCAACTGCGCATGCTCAACGCGGGACAACTTCGCTGGGCCACGGCACCCGACCGGGCACCGGAACTGCTGTTACCGCCGGGCACTGCAGCCCGCTTCGCCGAGGGGATCGCGGGCCTCACAAACAACGACCGGGTGAGGTGGCAGTACTATCAGATCAAACGCGGAGACAACCTCATTCGCATCGCCAGAAAATTCGACACCGAGGTCGGCCTCCTGCGGGAGGTCAATGGCATCCGTGGCAGCACGATCCATGCGGGTGACAGGTTGATGATTCCCCAGGGCAGTGCCTGGTCAGAAAGCCTGGCCATGGCCGATGACAAGCCGGCCCGGGCCACGGGTTACCGGGTCCGCCGGGGTGACTCCCTGAACCGCATCGCAGACAAATTCAATGTCTCCGTCAACGACATCGTCAACTGGAATGCCCTTGATCCCGGCAAATATCTCCAGCCCGGACAAAAACTGACTCTCTACGTCCGCGGCAGCTGAAGGCTGTCACAGGGCGGTATTTCCCCACCAACCTAAGGTACCCATGCTATGAGCAATACCGTTAAATCCTTTTCAAATGCACTGCTGCAGTTCTTTTCCGCGGCGCTCCTGTTGACCCTGTCCGTCACCGCCGTGGCCGAGAGTGCCGAGCCAGAGGAGAATATCCGCGCCATGGCTGTAACCATGGAGGCCGTGGTGACCGATATCGACCTGGAGACACGCCAGGTCAGCCTGCGTGGCCCCCAGGGCAACGTTGTGACCCTGACCGCTCGCGAAGACGTGGTGAAGCTGGAAGACGTGAACGTCGGTGACCGACTGGTCGCCACGTACCTTGCCGCGCTGGAAGGTGAGCTGCGTGAACCCACGGAAGAGGAGCTGGCAGAGCCCTGGGTGGAGCTGAGCGATGCGGGTGTTTCTGACGATCCGGACTTCCGGGCGGTGGGCGAAGCGCGCGCCATTCGCGCGGTATGCACCATCGAGGGAATGAACCGGGCACTCGGTACCGTCACGATCAAGGATCCACGCGGCAAGTTGCACCTGATCGGTGATGTCGAGCCTGAAAAGATGGAGGGCGTAACCCTGGGTGACACCGTGGTAATCATCTACCGGGAAGCCATCGCCCTGGCGCTGGAGCCCGCGGCAGCCGAAGCCGCCGAGTAACTGTTCAACCGGCGAGCAGCTCTTTGACGAGGGTCGTCACTTCCGCGGTGGCGACCCCCTGACGCTGCAGGTGAAACAGGCCGGTGACTTCACTCACTTCCTTGTTGATCTCCACGGTCAGCGCACCCTGCAACAGGGCCTGCTGGACAAAGCCTGCAGCGGGATAGACCACCCCTGAAGTACCGACGGCTATAAACAGATCGCAGTCCGCGAGACGTGCCTCGATCTCATCCATGTGATACGGCATTTCGCCAAACCATACGACATCCGGACGCAGCTCACCGCGGGCATTGCAACCCGGACATGGACTGTCGCCATTGTAGTCAGCCTCGGCCGGCATTCTCTCGCCGCAACCGCCGCACAACATACTATTGAGTTCCCCGTGCATGTGACAGACCTGGTCACTGCCACCGCGTTCATGCAGATCGTCGACATTCTGGGTGACCAGAAAAACGTCACCGTGGAACTCCCGCTGCAATCTGGCAAGTTCCCGGTGGGCCGCGTTGGGCTGGACCGCCGGCAATTGCCGGCGCCGTGCGTTGTAAAACCGATACACCAGTTCAGGGTCGCGGGCAAAGGCCTCGGGCGTAGCAATCTCCATCGGATTATGCTTTTCCCAGAGACCATCCGCATCCCGGAACGTAGCCACGCCCGATTCGGCTGAAATGCCGGCGCCGGTCAGGATAACGATGTTCTGGATAAAGCGTTCATTCAGCAGGGGCATGCGTTGTTACTCCGTCTCGGACAGTACGTGCAGGTGGGAAATCCCCGTGAAATAGAGGGCGCAGCTCACCGGTTCCGGCCCCAGGCTCTGAAGGGCACTGCGGTAGCTTTCGAGCTGCTCGCAATAGGTCTCGGCTTCCCTGGCAGTAAACGCGTCCAAAGACTCCCCTTCCAGCGGCGTACTGCTTTTGTAATCGACAATCCAGCGGACTCCGCTCTCCCCGTCGATGAATGTGCGATCAATCACGATGTCGCTGGTACCGCCCCCCTCGTCTAGACGGGTAAGGGCCAGTTCGCTATGGGCTCCGGAATGTGTCGACTGCAGAAGCCAGCGTCCCCACTGTTCATCCTCAAGTGTAGCCGTCACATGATCCGCGACCCGTCGGGTCGCGCAAGCAAGCTCCCCACCATGCAGGCCCAGGTCCCGCAAAGCCTGTTGCCAGTGACGCTGATCGGCCGCATCAACACGATCAGGCAGCGTCGCGCACTGTGACAACTCCTCCAGTGCGAGATGGATGACCGTGCCGACAACGCGGTCGACCCGGTTGTTCGGGCGCACGGGGATATTCGCTCCGGCAGGTGATAGGTCAGGCGTCCGGGCTGCTGTGGCGGGAATCGCGCTGAACCGCCGCAACGGTGCGGGCTCCGAACGCATTGCAGGAAGCGCCGGACCGGCGGGCTGATGTACCTGCACCTGTGCCAGGAATGTCGGCCAGATCGGAGCGAGCAGCGTGCCCTCGGCCGGTTCGCTGAAATCGCCGGCAGTCACTTCCTCCTCATCTCCCGCCACCTTGAGGCACGCCGACATGATCAGTCGCTTAACGGCGCGGGTTGCCCCCACATACAGCAACCGGGTCGTCTCCAGCAGCGCCTTCTGGCGTCGCTGGCGCTTGAGAAAGTTGTAGAGGCTGGGATCGCGCTCCTGGCTGTGATCATCGGCAGCCAGCAAAAAACCCCGCTCCCCCTGCGGACTGTTGTATTCGTCCCAGAGCAGGATATCCCGGGTATCGCCCCGGGTCCCCCTGGCCAGGGCCGGGATGCACACCCAGTCGAATTCCAGTCCCTTCGCCTTGTGCAGGGTCATGACCTGAAGCCGGGCATCCGGGGTTGTGCAGGAGGCGAACAGTGCCGCCAGGCGCGCCTCGAGCCAGGCGGTCTCGAGCCCGACGCCTTCCGCTTCCGCCTCCTGGAGCAATTCAAAAAAACGCTCCGCATCGCGCAGCCTGCTATCGAGATCCAGGGTGCCAGGACCCCCCAGGCGCACCCAGGTCTGCTCCACCCACACGCGCAGTGCAAGCCGATCGCGTGTGTCACAGGCCCAGGCCATGACAGCGGCAACATGCGCCAGACGCCGCGCCCCGTCGTCGGACAGGTTCCCTGTGAGCGATGGGGTCTCCAGCACCCGCCTCATGTTCGTCTGCGAAGGATGTTCCCCCAAGCCACCCAGCACGTGCAGGTCCGCCAGTGACATACCACACCAGGGAGCCCGCAGCAGGCCGAACCAGGCCACCCGGTCCGCCGGGTTGGACAACACGCGACACAGGCTCATCAGGTCCACGATGGCCGGCGAGTCGGCGAGGGGGTCCATTTCCTGTGCCGCGTAGGGGATCCCCTCGGCCCGCAACCTGTTCAACACCGGAACCAGTTGGCTGCGACTGCGCCCCAGGATAGCGATCGACCCCACGGATTCATCCTCGAGCCCCCGCCGGATCAGAGCTACCAGCCGATCCGCCTCCTGCTCAACCGCCGCGTCACCCGTAAAGCCGTGCAGTTCTACCGCCGGCGCAGGGCCCGCAGGCCTGACTGCCACGGCACTGGTGAAACTGACCTGCCCCCGGCGCACGTCATCCTCGGCAGGAAACGCGCTGTCGAAAGCCTCGTTCACCCACTCCACGATACCCCGGTCCGACCGGAAGTTGCAGCGCAGGGCGAGCGCATCGGGTAGCACACCATTAAAACCCTGCTCCCTGGCTTTCAGGAACAACCCCACGTTGGCGTCGCGAAAGCCATAAATGGACTGCATGCCATCGCCGACAATGAACAGAGTGCGCGGTGCATCCGGGTTCATCTCGTTGTGCTCTCCCCAACCACGGGTGAGCCGGGTCACCAGCTTGTACTGGTTGATCGCCGTATCCTGGAACTCATCTACCAGGATATGCTCGATGCAGTAATCGAGTCGCAGGGCCAGTTCTGTGGGCGCATCATTCTCACCGAGCGCCTGCAATGCCGACAGGGCCACCTGGCTGTGATCCACGGCACCCCGCCGCTGGAAAACCAGCAACAGGCAGGCAGCCAGCGTCGGCAGGACGTGGGACAGTTGCAGAACCAGCCGCCAGGAGGCCGTGTTCGCACGCATATCCGGTAACCAGGCCAGCGCGTCGAGCCTCTCCCGAAGGTCGGGAACCGCTGACATGTCTGCGATAAGCGCCTTGATCTGGGCCTTGCGCTCGGTGGGCTCACCCTTACCCGCCGGGAAACCGTTGAGAATGTTTACGCTGCGGCGCCAATCGCCGTCGGCTTTCAGCAGCAGCCGGTGAACGGACCGCCAGTGGTCCATCTCAGTGACTGCAGGGCCAGGAAAGCTCTCCGGTAGCGGGTGGCCGAGGTGTTCGCCAGCGTAACAGAGCAGCTCGAACAGGGGCGCCCGGAAGGGTGCCAGGGCATCGGCCACGTCAGACAATGTCTCGCGTACCAGGATGTCCACGGTCGCGGACAGCGCTGCCGCAGAAGCCTCCGGCGAGCGGTGAGCGCCCGTATAGTCATACCACTGGTCACGGCGTCCGAGCATCTTGATCAGCAGCGTACTCAGGCGTTCCCAGTCGTTATCGAAGTGCAGCAGCAACTGCCCAAGGTCTGTGGCCACGGGATCTTCGGCTTCCAGCAAACCGAACAACTCGCTGACCGCCTCGGCGTAAAGCTCCTCCGCCCGGTCGACGATGCGGGCCTGTCCACCAAATTCGCTCAGGATCGGCATTTGCCGGGTCAGCGCGGCACAGAAACTGTCGATGGTCTTGATATTCAGGCGTGAGACATCGCGCAGCAACTGCCAGCCCCGATGCTCGCCCCGGGCCAGGGCATCCCTGGCGAGGCCCCGGGTGACCCGCTCGTGATCACCCCCGCAGGGCGTGTCTGCGACCGCGTCCTCCAGGGCATGGACCACGCGCTCGCGCATCTCAGCCGCAGCCTTGCGGGTGAAGGTGATCGCCAACACCTGTTCCGGCCGCTCCACACGGCCCAACAGCCGCAGGAACCGCTGGATGAGCAGTTCCGTCTTGCCGGAACCTGCCGGTGCCGTTACGCAGAAACTGCGG
>JAHEEV010000178.1 GCA_024640505.1 Halieaceae bacterium | reverse complement strand
TTTTACCCGGTGCAATACGAGGGGCGAGAGCAGTCAGACAATATCTTCTATTTGGGCGCGGCACCGAACCAGCAGGCATTGCCGGCGGTTGGTTATCTTATGGAGACCATGGCGGTTGAGCGCTGGGTGTTGGCCGGCACCGATTATGTCTACCCCCGTACAACTAACAAAATGCTGGCAAAATTTCTGCGGGGGCAGGGTGTATCTCCAGACGACATCATGATTTCTTACACGCCCTTCGGCCACACCGACTGGGCGCGTACTGTGGCCGATATCAGGGAATTTGGATCTCAGGGTAGGAAAACGGCAGTTGTGTCCACGATAAACGGAGATGCCAATATCTCATTTTACGAGGAGCTGGCTCATCAGGGTGTTACTGCCCAGGATATTCCCGTGCTGGCCTTTTCTGTGGGAGAGGGTGAACTTCAGAAAATGAATGTGAAGCCTCTGGTAGGTCATCTCGCTGCCTGGAACTATTTTATGAGTATCGATACTGCTTTGAACCGGGATTTTGTCTCCAACTGGCAGTCGCATTCTGGTGGTGGACAAGGGGTTACCAACGACCCTATTGAGGCGCAGTTGATTGGTTTTCAGTTGTGGGTCAAGGCCGTCGAAGCGGCTGGTGATACCGGTACCGATGCTGTGCGCGATGCCATTGTTGGCCTGTCTGTAAAAAATCTGTCCGACGGCGATGTAAAAATGCTTCCAAATCATCATCTCAGCAAACCCGCTTATATCGGTAGGGTTAGACCGGATGGGCAGTATGGAATAATCTGGAGTTCGGCTGCGAGTATCCCGGGTGATCCCTGGTTTGATCCGTCCTCGCGCGAGGCTGATAAAGGAAATTAGACGATGCTAAGTCGAGCAAAAATAGCGACGAAAATCCTGCTGGTTACGGTGTTTATCACGCTAACGGTGATTGTAGTCAGCCTTATGGTGTCAAACTACAGCACCAGAAAGGCTCTGGAGCAGGAGGCATACGACCGTTTAACCGCGGTGCGGGAGCTCAAGTCACAGCAGGTTGAAGATTATTTCCAATCTATCCGGCGCCAGGTGCTTACCTTCTCTGAAGACCAGATGGTTGTCGATGCCATGCGGAAATTTTCTGACGCTTTTACCAGTATTCAAGGTGAACTGGTGCCTCGTGCAGAGGATTACCAGGGCGCAACTGCCTCACTCGGCAGCTATTACCAAGAGGAGTTTCTACCCAGGCTGACAGAGAATACGGGTGAACCCGCTTCTTTGGAGAAGCACTGGCCCCAGAAACGTGCAGGGGAGCTTCTCCAGTATCTTTACATTGCCGATAACCCACACAAGACCGGGGAAAAGCATTTGCTTGACGCTGCGGCAGATTACACCAGCTACAGCGGAGCCCATCGCAATTACCATCCGGTAATTCGGTCTTACCTGGAGAAGTTTGGCTATTACGATATCTTTCTGCTGGATGCCGAAACCGGGGATATCGTCTACAGCGTATTTAAGGAGGTGGATTACGGCACCAGCTTGTTAACCGGTCCTTATAGCGAAACCAATTTTGCACGGGCGTTCAGGGAGGCCAGAGACTCCCAGGATAAGGACTTTGTCAGCATTGTCGACTTTGACCCCTATGCACCCTCTTACAATGGAGAGGCATCATTTATCGCCTCGCCCATTTTTGATGGCGAGGAAAAAGTAGGGGTACTGGTATTCCAGATGCCGGTCAATCGTATTAACGACATCATGACTAACAAACAGAGTTGGGCAGACGTGGGCCTCGGGGAGTCAGGCGAGACCTATATTCTGGGCAGTGACTATACCCTGCGCAATCAGTCCCGGTTTCTTATCGAAGATCGTGAGCGCTACCTGGAAATGCTGTTGCAAACGGGAACTCCCCCCGAGGTGGTTGCCAGGATAGACAAGATGGGCACATCTATTGGTTTGCAGACTGTCAATACTGTGGGCGCAGAGTCGGCGATGGCGGGCGAGTCGGGTGCCCGTATTTTTTCGGACTACCGAGGGATTGACGTGTTGTCTTCCTATAGCCCCCTGGAAATTGATGGCCTTCAGTGGGTCATTATGAGTGAAATTGACGAAGCTGAAGCCTTCAGGCACATCGAGAAGTTCCGCGACAGGATGTTGATGCTGGGCTCTGTATTGATCGCACTGGCCGTTTACCTGTCTTATTTTCTGTCTCTCTCCCTGACTCGGCCAATTCGTTTCCTTGGCCAGTCAGCGCAGCAGTTGACCACAGGCAATCTGGAAGAACCGGTAGAGCGCTTGAGCGGGGATGAAATAGGCGACCTCGCGGACAATTTCGAATCCATGCGGGTCAAGCTGAAAGATACTTTCGCAGAAATACAGCGTAAGAACGATGAGCTGGAAGATCGTGTACAGGAGCGAACGGCCGATCTGGATACTGCACTTGAGGCACAGGAAGCACAGAATCGAACTCTTGAAGAAAACTACACCGAGTTGCAGCAGGCGCGAGATGAATTGGTGTCCTCGCAGGAGAGGATCCAGGAGAGTGAACAGCGAGTCAGTACGATCATTGATGCCAGCCCGGATGCAGTTGTGACGATAGACAGGCGCGGCATTATGCAGACGTTCAACAAGTCTGCTGAAACTATTTTTGGGTATGAGGCCGATTACGCCATTGGGAGAAATGTAAAAATCCTGATGCCCAGGGATATTGCCCTTGAGCACGATCTCATCCTGGAAAAATATGACTCTTCACGGGCGTCAACGGTTGTAGGGTCTACGCGTGAAATACCGGGTTGTCGTCGCAACGGTGAGATATTTCCATTGGAGCTCAAAGTCTCCCGGGTAAGCGTTGGAGGCGAAGACACATTTATTGGTCTGCTCCGCGATATTACCGAGCGGAAGGAATTGGAGGCCAGGGAGCAACAAGCTGCAAAAGAGCAACGGCTGCTGGATAGTGTCGGCGCGGTAGGTGCCTCGGCTGACTCCTTCGAAGATGCTCTGCAGCAGGTACTGGACATGTTCTGCGAGACTATCGGATGGGCTGTTGGGCACATCTACCTGATGGATGACAAAGGAAAGAGTTTACGACCCAGTGGTATCTGGCATCTTATGGAGGCTGATCGTTTTACGGATTTTCGAGACCTGACCGATCAAACTAACTTTGCAGTGGGAGAGGGCTTGCCAGGTCGGGTGGCCGAGAGTCGAGAGCCAGACTGGATTCCCGATTTGTTGGCGGATCAAAATTTCCCTCGAAAGAAGCTGGCTGAGCGGCTGGGGTTGAAGGCAGGGCTAGGGCTTCCCATTGTGGTGAAGGACAAGACCATTGCTGTGTTGGAAATGTTTAGTGACAGGGAAGCCAATATTACTGACTCAAACCTGGCTTTGGCGCGGAATGTCGGCGACCAACTCGCCCGGGTCTATGAACGGAAGGAGGTAGCGGAAGAGCTCGCGCGGGCAAGAGATGCTGCTGATGAGGCCAACCAGGCCAAAGGTGATTTCCTTGCGAATATGAGCCACGAAATTCGTACGCCAATGAACGCAGTTATAGGCCTTAGCGATCTCTGCTTGAAGACCGACCTCAGTGCCAAGCAGGAAGACTATCTTGGCAAGATCCACGCTTCGGCTACTTCCCTGCTGGGCATCATCAACGACATTCTGGATTTTTCCAAGATCGAAGCCGGCAAGCTGGACATCGAATCAATCCCCTTCGAAATCGATGCTGTCCTGGAGAACCTGGCCACAATCGTGCTGGTTAAAACCCAGGAAAAGGGCCTGGAACTGATGTTTGACCGCTCACCGGAAGTCCCTTCGGTAATGATCGGTGATCCTTTGCGCCTGGGCCAGATACTGGTCAACCTGTGTAATAACGCCGCCAAATTTACCGAACAGGGTGAAGTCCTGGTGTCTATCAAGCTCAGTGGCCGCAAAGATGACCGGGTGGTGCTGCAGTGCACGGTACGAGATACGGGAATTGGCATGACACCGGAGCAGCAGTCCAAACTGTTCCAGTCCTTCTCCCAGGCGGATACGTCCACCAGCCGCAAATACGGAGGTACTGGCCTGGGGCTGGCCATTTCCAAGCAGTTGGTGGAAATGATGCATGGCACTATCTGGGTCGAGAGCGTGGAAGGCCAGGGTAGTACCTTCGGCTTTGACGTGGAATTGGTTGTTGGCAAGGATACTGGAAAGCGGGCCTTTGAGCCTACCCCCGATGTAGAGGGTCTGCATGCACTCGTGGTCGATGACAATGCGACTTCCCGGGAAATTCTGGATACCTACCTGGAATCGTTTACCTTTGATACCACCCTCACGAGCGGGGCCGACGAGGCCCTCGCGGCGATTGAAAACAGTGAGAGACCCTATGAGCTAGTGCTGCTTGACTGGATGATGCCTGGCAAAAATGGGCTGGAGCTCGCGGCAGATATTCGGGGAATGAAGGCACTGAAAGTGCAGCCGAAATTGATCCTGGTGTCGGCTTTTCATGGGGGCGAGCTTACTGAAAAACCCGGGGCGGAGCATATCGATCACTTCCTGTCCAAGCCTGTCAGCCCCTCCCATCTGTTCGATTCCATTATGCAGGTATTCGGCCATGAAATGGCGGGCGCTATGCATGAGCGGCGCTCACGGGGCGTCATCGATATGGATGCTATGACGCCTATACATGGTGCTCGCGTTCTATTGGTAGAGGACAATGAGATCAACCAGCAGGTAGCCCGGGAACTGCTTGAGCAGGCTAAATTGGTAGTAGAAGTGGCGAACCACGGTCAGCAGGCGCTGGATATGCTGGAAGATAACAGCTACGACTGTGTGCTCATGGATATCCAAATGCCGATCATGGACGGCTACACTGCGACCACAAAAATTCGTGAGGATCGACGCCTGGATAAGTTACCTGTGCTGGCGATGACAGCCAATGCAACCGTGGAGGACAGGGAACTCTCCCTCGAGACCGGGATGAATGCCCACCTGAATAAGCCTATCGACCCGAAGGAGTTGTATTCGGCCCTGTTATCCTGGATCACCCCCGGCGAGCGTGAGGTGCCCCAAGAGTTAGACCTGGCGGATGTAGAGGAAACCGCTAATGACGGCCCCATCGCGATCCCCGGTATTGATACTGAAGCAGGCATCTCTCGCATGGGTGGCAATGCCAACAGCTATCGCAAGCTGTTGGGCAAGTTTGTTGAGAACCAGGCAAGTGCCATTGGGGACATTATTGCGGCCCGATCGCAAGGTGATAATGAGGGAGCTGTCCGTGCCGCCCATACCCTCAAGGGGGTTGGCGGTAGTATTGGCGCCGGTGAGCTCCAGCGCCTTGGTGGAGAGCTGGAGCGCGGGTTAAAAGAAACACCTGACGGAGATTTCGATACGCTGATTGCTGAAACAGGTCAGGAACTGAACCGGGTCACCTCTGCCATCAACCAGGCTCTTGGCGCGCGAGAGTCAAGCCGGGAAACGCCTCGGGACCCATTGCCCGCTGATTATAGTGAGCGTATACAGCAACTGGCTGAGCAGATCGCGCAATACGATGGCGAGGCGGGTGATACCCTGGATAAACTGATCGACGAGGTCGGTGATCCGCAGGTTCTGGAACAACTGAAAAAATTGGGTAAGTTGGTTGGACAGTACGATTACGATGGCGCCCAGACCATTGTGACAGAACTGCAAGCCTGATAGATGGAGATTACAGATGGCTGTTAATGACAGCAAGGCGACCATTCTGGCGGTCGATGACACGCCGGAAAACCTCGACGTGGTGAAAGGCATCCTGGCGGATGACTACCATATCAAGGTTGCCGTGAATGGCCATATTGCCTTAAAGATCGCTCAATCGCAGTCTCCAGACCTGATTCTGCTGGATATCATGATGCCTGAGATCGATGGCTATGACGTCTGCCGCCAGTTAAAAGCCAACCCGGATACACGGGATATCCCTGTCATCTTCCTCACTGCAAAGGGCGAGACGTCTGATGAGGCCGAAGGGTTTGAGCTGGGGGCTGCTGATTACATTCTTAAACCGGTGAATCCGCC
>JAHEEV010000177.1 GCA_024640505.1 Halieaceae bacterium | reverse complement strand
CCCTTGTTGGTGATATCCTCCAGCAGCCCGGGCACCTCCGTGTCACTGGGCAGCTGGCTGACCAGCGCACCGAAGGACTCCTCCATCTCGACCATCTGTTGCCGGTAGGCGTCCAGGTTGGCCGCCTCGAAGGCTTTCTTCTCGAAATCCTTCTTCAGCCGGACCTCCTCGGCTTCCACCTTGGCCAGCTGCAGCTGCAGGTCCTCGATGTGGTAGTAGTAACCTGCCGCCAGCATACCCCCCAGCAGGACCAGCCAGATAAACAGCTTGATCGGCAGGGGCCATGTCCCGACGTTATCGAAGTCGAGATCATTGATATCGAACTCGCGCAGGGAACGCAGTGTATCTTCAAATGCCATCGTCTACCCTTGTCCTGATTCCTGGTCCTGGCTCGAGGCCGGGGCCTTCACCTGTACCGTCATGGTGAAGGTATTCGCCTGATCGCCATACGTCGGCGCGGCAAGCACACCATCGAGATTGGGATTGGCCAGCCAGTCGGAGGCATCCAGCTGACGCATCAGGCTGGACACGCGGTTATTGGACTCCGCCACACCCTTGATAGTTATCTTGGTGCCCTTACTGGCCAGGCTGTTATAAAAGACGCCGTCGGGTACCGTGCGCACCAATTGGTCCATGACCCGCACGATGATAGGCCGGTTGCCCTGCAGCTCCTGGATCACCCGCATGCGGTCGATCAGCTGGTTGCGGCGTTTCTGCAGCTCCTTGATCTCGGCCACCATCTTGTCGAGTTCGGCGATGTGCTCCTGCAGGTACCGGTTGCGCGCATTCTGGTTATCGATCTGGCCGTTGACGATTCTGTCCGCCATTAAGACGAGTCCCACACCAAGCGCCAACACCAGACCGATGGTGATCAGGAAATCCTTCTTGAGCTCCTGCCGCCGCTCCTCTCGCCAGGGTAGTAAGTTGATCTGCGCCATTAGTCAAAACTCCTCAGGGCCAGGCCGCAGGCGATCATCATTGCCGGCGCGTCACTGCTGAGCGCCACTGCATTGACCCGGGACGAGATGGACATGTCGGCGAAGGGATTGGCAACGGTCGCCGGTGTCCCCAGCTTCTCCTGGACGAGTTCCGGCAACCCCTCCATGGAGGAAACCCCTCCCGCGAGGATAATGTAATCCACATCGTTGTACTGGCTGGATGAGAAGAAGAACTGGAGGGAGCGGGCTACCTGTTGTACCACCGCGTCCTTGAAGGGCTCGAGCACTTCGGGCTCGTAATCGTCGGGCAGACCGCCCTGCTTCTTGGCCAGGCCGGCCTCCTCCAGCGGAAGGCCGTAGCGGCGCATGATCTCGTCGGTGAGCTGCTTGCCACCGAACAACTGCTCGCGGGTATAGATGGTCTGGCCATTGTTCAACACGCTGAGCGTGGTCATGGTGGCGCCGATGTCCACCACGGCAACGGTGCTTTCTTCTTCCAGGTGCAGCTGATTCTGAATCAGTGTGAACGCCCGCTCCATGGCGTAGGCTTCCACATCCATGATCTTTGCCTCGAGCTCGGCGGCCTCGATCGCCTCGACCCTGGCGTCAATCGTCTCCCGCCGGCAGGCCGCCAGCAGGACTTCCACCTGTCCGTCCCGCTCCGCGGAAGGCCCCTGGATCTCGAAGTCGATGGCGACCTCCTCCAGCGGGTAGGGGATGTATTGATCCGCCTCGAGGGTGAGCTGGGTTTCCAGATCATCCTCGCTCAGCCCCTCAGGCATATCGATCAGCTTGGTGATAACCGATGATCCCGCAACCGCCGCCGCTACATGCTTCAGCTTGGTCCGGGATTGAGCCACGACGCTGCGAATGGCGTGCGCGACGCCATCAACATCGTTGACGGTCTTCTCGATCACCGCGTCCTGCGGCAGCGAACTCACCGCGTAGCTCTCTACACGGTACCGATCCCCTGTGTAACTCAACTCCAGCAGTTTAACTGTGGTCGAGCTTACATCCAGCCCCAGGACCGGCGCTGCCTTTCTTTTCCCTAGTATCCCCAACAACTTTTTTCCCTATCTGTATCACGAACTTAGGATATTTTTATGCACCGATACATGAATTTAAAGGTATAACACAGACCCAAATATATCAAAACCAAAAAAAGGCATATAATTACCAAATGCCGCACCTGCCCCCTCTTTAAATTATTACAAGCCGCTGTTTTATAAGGGATAAATGAAAACCATCCGACTATTTTTCCGTCTCGCATTATTTGGACTTTTTGCCACTTTGTGGCTTCTGGCCGGCGTGTATCTTTATCTCAGCCCCAACCTGCCGGACGTGGAAACCCTGCGCGATGTCCAACTTCAGACGCCCATGCGCGTGTACACGCGAGAGGGAGACCTGATCGGGCAGTTCGGGGAGCAAAAACGCAGTCCACTGCCCTTCGGGGAGATCCCTGAACAGTTCATCCAGGCCCTGCTGGCCGCGGAGGATGACAACTTCTTCCAGCACCGCGGCATCGATGTCATGGGCCTGATGCGAGCGGTGTCGGAACTGGTTCTCACCGGGGAAAAAGTCTCCGGCGGCAGCACCCTGACCATGCAGGTGGCCCGCAATTACTTCCTGAGCCAGGAGCGCACCTTCATGCGCAAGTTCAACGAGATTCTGCTGGCCATCGAGATCGAGCGGGCACTCGACAAGCAGGAGATTTTCGAGTTGTACTTCAACCGGGTTTTCCTCGGCCATCGAGCCTACGGCTTCGAGGCGGCGTCGCAGGTCTATTATGGCAAGGGTATTGCCTCTCTGGATCTCGCCCAGCATGCGATGCTGGCCGGCATACCCAAAGCCCCCTCGCGTAATAATCCCCTGAGCGGCCCCGAGGCAGGCAAACAGCGACGCAACTGGATTCTGGGCCGCATGAGGGAACTCGGTTATATCGATCAGGATGCCTACCTGTCAGCTGTCGAGCAGCCCGTCACCGCCAGCCACCACGGGGCAAAACTGAGCTTCTCCGCTCATTACGCGGCAGAGATGGCCCGCCAGGAGATGCTGGACCGCTATGGCATGGACGCCTACAACGACGGCTACCATGTCTACACGACCATCAGCAGCAACCTGCAACCGATGGCGCGGCGGGCCGTGATCGACGGCCTGATCACCTACGACAAACGACACGGCTACCGCGGGCCTGAACAGCGCCTGCCGCCACCGGATGGCGAAGAGGACAATACGCCTCTGTGGCGCGACACATTGCGGGAGACCGCCGTCATCGCCGATCTCCTGCCTGCCATCGTGACCGACGTCCTGGAGGACCGGTTCCTGCTGTTGCTGGGAGATGACAGCGAACTGGAGCTGCTCTGGGAAAACGGTCCGGCGCAGGCCGCCCCCTACCGGAGCGAGAACTCGACGGGAGCGCCGCCCAAAACACCGCAGGCGTTATTTTCTGTGGGGGACCTGATCCGGATCACCCGCGACGAAGAGGGCGACTGGCAACTGGCCCAGGTCCCGGCCGCCCAGTCGGCCCTGGTCTCGCTGGCTGCAGATGACGGCGCCATACTCAGTATCGTCGGCGGCATGGGCTTCGAGCTGAGCAAATTCAATCGCGCCACGCAGGCTCAGCGCCAGCCGGGCTCCAACTTCAAGCCCTTCCTGTACAGCGCTGCGCTGGAGGCGGGATTCACCGCAGCCAGCATTGTCAATGACGCGCCCATTGTCCTGGCAGACAGCTCGCTGGAAGACATCTGGCGGCCGGAAAACGACAGCGGCAAATTCTTTGGCCCCACCCGCCTGCGCTGGGCCCTGACGAAATCACGCAACCTGGTATCGATTCGCCTCCTGCAGCAGCTGGGAATGGATAAGCTGATCGCCTACGCCGAACGCTTCGGCTTCGATACCACAAAATTCGCCCCGGACCTGTCGCTCGCGCTGGGAACCCATTCCATGAGTCCCCTGGAACTTGCAGCAGGCTACGCCGTGCTGGCCAACGGGGGATATCGCGTCGAACCCTACCTGATCAGCCGCGTCGACAACATGGCGGGGGAGACCGTTTACCAGGCCCGGCCGCTGACCGTCTGTCACGACTGTGAAGAAGAGGCTGACGCCGATAAGTCGCAGGAACTCAGCATCGAGGAGATCATCGCCGAGCCCGGTGAGCGAGAAACGGAATTGCCGGTGGCGCCCCGCATCATGGATGAGCGGGTGAACTTCATCATGAACAGTATTCTCAGGGACGTCATCACCCGCGGCACGG
Organism: Halieaceae bacterium; assembly: GCA_024640505.1. Lineage (GTDB taxonomy): Bacteria > Pseudomonadota > Gammaproteobacteria > Pseudomonadales > Halieaceae > JARRPM01. Next base: position 1,799 of record JAHEEV010000177.1, on the reverse strand, counting down.
GGCGGCGCGCCCTGGTACTGGAGCGTGGTGACATCGGCGGCAAGACCGGCACGACCAATGGACCCATGGACGCCTGGTTTTCAGGCTTCAACCCGGACGTGGTCACCACCACCTGGGTCGGCTTTGACAACTACACGCCCCTGGGGCGCCGGGAGTTCGGGGGTACTGCTGCGCTGCCTATCTGGATCGATTACATGAGAGAAGCGCTCAAGGGCAGCCCCGAGCGCGAACGCCCCCTGCCCCCGGGGATCATCCACGTGAGGATAGATCCGGAGACCGGCCTGCTGGCTAAATCGGGTCAGCGCAACGCCATTTTCGAGTATTTCCTGGAAGAGAACGTCCCTGCACAGCAGGCGGAGGACAACACACCCGGCGGGACCAATCAGGTCAGGGAGGACCTGTTAAAAGACATTTTCTGACCCCTGATCCGGGCAGGGGGCCCACACCGGGCGCAGCCCGCGGGAATCATGCTGATCGGGAGGAAAGGTACTCTTCCGGCAACGGCATAGCAGCCACACCGCTCTCCACGGCAGCCCGGGCGACCGCCGGGGCGATGCGCTGAAGCAGCCGGCTGTCCATGGGCTTGGGTATGATGTAATCGGGGCCGAAGCTGAGGGCATCCAGTTCACAGGCAGCGAGCACTTCATCGGGCACGTCCTCGCGGGCCAGCTCACTGAGTGCCCGCACCGCGGCGATTTTCATCTCCTCGTTGATCGTCGAGGCGCGCACATCGAGTGCGCCACGAAATATGAAGGGAAAGCCCAGGACATTGTTCACCTGGTTGGGATAATCAGAGCGGCCGGTGGCGATGATCAGGTCGTCGCGCGTTGCCAGCGCCAGTTCCGGCCTGATCTCCGGGTCCGGATTGGAACAGGCGAACACGATCGGCCGGTCCGCCATGGACAACAGCATCTGCCGGCTTAACAGGTCGGCACCGGACAGGCCGATAAACACGTCCGCACCATTGATGGCATCCGTCAGGCTGCGCTTGTCCGTGCGATTGGCAAACTCCTGCTTGTAGGCATTGACCCCCTCACGACCGGCGTAAATCACGCCGCGGCGATCCAGCATGTAGATATTCTCGCGCCTGGCGCCCATGCTGACCAGCAGGCGCATGCAGGCGATGGCGGCGGCACCGGCCCCGAGGCAGGTGATGACCGCATCCGCAAGCTGTTTGCCCTGAATCTCCAGGGCATTGATCAACCCGGCGGCGGTGACGATGGCCGTACCGTGCTGATCATCATGGAAGACCGGTATGTCGCAGCGCTCTACCAGGGCGGCCTCGATCTCGAAGCACTCCGGCGCTTTGATATCCTCGAGGTTGATGCCACCGAAGGTACCGGCGATGCGGGCCACCGTATCGATGAACTCGCCGGCGTCCTCGGTATCGACCTCGATATCGATGGAGTTGATCCCGGCGAAGCGCTTGAACAACAGGGCTTTTCCCTCCATGACAGGCTTGGAAGCCAGGGCGCCGAGATTGCCAAGTCCCAGAACCGCAGTGCCGTTACTGATCACCGCGACCAGGTTACCCTTGCCGGTATAGCGATAGGCCCGGGCCGGATCCTCGGCAATCTCGCGGCAGGGTTCCGCCACGCCGGGGCTGTAGGCAAGCGACAGGTCCAGCTGGGTTTCCGCGGGCTTGGTGAGTTCCACACTGATCTTGCCCGGCAGTGGATGGGCATGGTAGTCCAGCGCGGCTTGTTTGAGATCCTTGGCCATGGGAGTCACCAGCGAAAAGGGGTGGAGAGGATATAGAAAAGGGGCTGGACGAACAAGGCGTGAAATTACCGCGCACA
>JAHEEV010000176.1 GCA_024640505.1 Halieaceae bacterium | reverse complement strand
CCAAGGCAGCCCTCAACCGCTATACCGAGGGCCTGGCCCACGAACTGGCACCCGACGGCATCTTCGTCAACAGCCTGGCGCCGGAGAATATCGTGCTCACATCGGGGGCGGACTACGTGCGGGACATTGCCCGGCGCAACCCGGATATGGCCGAGCCGGTGGAAGTCATGGCGGAAGCGGCCCTGGTTCTGTGCAGCGAGCGGCACGTGGGCCGCGTGGCCTACAGCCGGCAACTGCTCCACAGCCTGGGCCGACCGGTAATGAGCCTCGACGGCGGGACCATAATGGGCGATGCTTTCCTGCCCGCGGACCTGGACGCCACGAGCTGATGGAGATCGCCGTCACAGCCTGGCGCAGCGAGGACGGCTGGTCTGCCCCCTCGCTGTGCGGGCAGGCGGAACGGGCCGAAGCCATGGGCTTCCACTCCTATTGGCTACCGGAGAACCATTTCGGGGACCCCCGTGCGATCCCCTCCCCCCTGACCCTGCTGGCCGCGGCGGCAGCGCGCACGCAACGCCTGAAACTCGCCACCACGTCCTACCTCCTGCCGATCCGGCACCCGATCCAGGCGGCGGAGGAAGTGGCCGTGCTGGACCAGCTCTCCGGCGGCCGGGTGATTCTCGGCATCGGCCGGGGGATCCAGGATGCCGTGTTCGAGGTCTTCGGCCTTTCCAGCAGGGACAAACGGGCTCGCTTCAAAACCAACCTGAACACGATGCTGAAAGCCTGGCGGGGAGAACCGCTGAACGAAGACCTGTCCGGAGAACCCGTCTGTCTCGCCCCACTGCCGGTGCAGCAGCCGCATCCCCCCTTGTGGGTGGCCGCCTTCGGGCCCCTGGCGCTGAAACAGGTGGGGGGGCTGGGTCTACCCTATCTCGCCTCACCCATCGAACCGCTCGACAGCCTGACGCGGAACTATGCCCTGCACGCGGAGGCTGCTGCCGATGCCGGACATCGTCTGGAAGCAACGGTACCCGTGATGCGAACGGTGTTCATTACACCGAATAACAGACTGGCCACACGGGTGAAAGAGAAGCTTGCAAAGGCCCTGCCCCCGGCGCTGCAGCGCAAGGGGGTCAGTGTCGATGAATGGGCGATCATCGGTGATCACAGCTACGCCAGGGAGCGCATAGCGCACTATGTCGAAACGCTGAACATCACCCACTTTATCGGCGGGGGTCGACTACCGGCACTGCCGGATACGGACCTGCTGCAGAGTCACGAGTGGCTGGTGCAGATCGGGGACGGGATCGATACGCCCGGAGACCAACATCCAGCCGGAGAGAGTTCCACGTGAAATTTGTACTGTCGACATCATTCAGCACCGTGGCCCACCTGACCGAACTGGCGCCCGTTGCCGACACCCACGGCTGGCACGCCATGTCCTTCTCGGATCACGTGGTCAACCCGGAAGAGATCACCACACCCTACCCCTATACGGCGGACGGCAGCCGCCGCTGGGCGCCTTTCACCGACTGGCCCGACCCCTGGGTAATGATCGGCGCCCTGGCGACGATCACCACCCGGCTGCGCTTTACCAACAATATCTTCGTGCTGCCCATGCGCAACCCTTTCCTGGTGGCGAAGGCGATCAGCACTGCCGCCATCGTCTCCAACAACCGGGTGACACCGGCCATCGGCGTCGGCTGGTCCGGTGACGAGTTCGACCTGATGCAGCAGGACTTCAGGACCCGCGGAAAACGCACCGATGAGATGCTGGAGGTCATGCGGCTGCTGTGGACGGGGGAGATGGTGGCGTACCAGGGAGAGTACTACCAGTTCGAATCCCTGGAGATGAACCCGGCCCCCGAAGCCTATATCCCGATCTGGATCGGCGGCATCTCGGATCCGGCCATGAAGCGCGCCGCGCGCCTGGGCGACGGCTGGGTCACCGACCTGCAGACCAGCGAAGAAATCGTCGAGTGTATCCACAAGATCAGTCACTGGCGCCAGGAGTACGGGCGCGAGCAGGACGCCTTCGAGATCATGGCCACACCCTCAGACGCCTGGGACGTGGAGGGCTACAAACGGCTGGAGGACGCCGGCGTCACCCATATTCTCACCATGCCCTGGCCCTTCTACCACGGCGAAACCGAGGACCTGGACAAAAAGATTGACGGGGTCAAGCGCTACGCGGACGACATCATCAGCCGCTTCGACTGAACACCACCCCGGCGCTTCAGAACACGCGATAGCGTCGCTGCACGTGCAGCTGGCGTACAGCGATCGCCTCGCCACGCTCCTGGGCCGTCAGCCGGGGCATATCGGGCGGAAAATGGTGGCTGATCTCGTCGAATTTTATTTTCTTCGCGGTGATCGTCGGCCAGTCCGCCTTGTCGGGCAGTTCCGGATAGGCCCAGCGATGGGACAGATACCCCCGGGGCAGGCCCGTAGTATCCAGCCAGTTCTGCACGCCCGGGTCCCTGTGCGCAACCACCCAGCGCTGGACTCCGTCCTCACCCATATACATCTGCTGCAGGTTCAGGCTGCTCTGGTGATTGGCATAGTCGGGAGATTCGCCCCACAGGTTGCCGAGATGGGCACTGACGTAAACGGGATCGCCGTGATACCTGGCCTCGATATAGAGCGCCTCGTCCTCCGCCAGGTCGAACAGGCCGCCGGCATAAATGTTCGTGCTCATACCGCCCCCGGTGTCGCTGGAGGCGGCATTGGGCTGGTTGTAGCTGTTCACGGGCATGAAATAGGGACTGCCGCGCGTATTTTCGTGGGTGCCGTTGCAGTTGAGCACTACGTCGTAAAAGTGCAGCCAGAAGCGCATCTGGCCGTGAATGATCGAGCCCATGCGCCGCAGCTGGTCCGCTGCCCGCCCCGGCGTCAGGGCCGGGGGATGGTGACCAGCCTCGTCCAGTGACGTGATGGTCAGCGCCACCGGCTCCTCCCGCTCCCAATCGTAGAAGAGCTGCCGCCCGCTGACATACTGTGCGTAGCGGTCGCCAACCTCCGGATCCCCGGAAGGGGGGGGTTTATGGGTGCAGATAAAATTACCGGTATAGCCCGCCGGTTTCTCCGGGGCCAGCAGCAGCTCCAGTTCCCCGTTTTCACCGACCTGGAGGCGGGAGGAATCCAGCGTGCCGAAGCCGGTGCGAAAGCCCGGCGTCAGCTCACGCAGATCACCCGTGTCACCTGATAGAGGGCCGGTGGAGACTTCGAAGATCATATATTGCGGTGCGGTCGCCCCCCGGCCGGACCGTTCCTCCCCATGCCAGTGGCGGCAGTCTTCCAGTCGGCCCTGCACCCGGTAATGCTTGCGGCCGTCGATGGGCGCATAGAAGTAGATCGCATCGGGATTATCGATAGTGGATTTGTTGAAAATAGACAGGGCATTGCGAAAGGCGGGAAAGTCGGGGTCCTCGAAAAAGGCGCGTTCCACGCCATGGTGAATGAACCCCGCCAGGTAGCGGTAACCCTCCGCCAGCACCCGACTGGTCGCCGCGGGGGCAAAGCAATCCGGGCTGTCGATGATGTCCCGCGCCTGCTGCAGGTCGTTAATCAACGCATCGAACGCTTCCTTCAGTTCAGCCTTATGCTTCTCTACGTGGTCCGCTGAGCTCGATTCATTCACGGTTGTGTCCTCCTGTCACCGGGGGCTTTTAACCGGGCGGTGACGCATCGTCTTCATTCGCATGGGGCTCCTCGTAGGCGAGCGAATGCATCCAGTAAAATTTGGCGCGGAAAAATTGCAACGTCATCGCGGCCAGTGCCAGTAACAGTGCCGCCAGGGCCAGCCATGCAGGCTCGCCGAATGTCCACAGCGCGACGCCAAACAATAGGAAGGCGACACAAATCGTAATGGACAGCCTGTAATCCCGCCAACGGGACGGTCCCATATTGCTAAAGAAGTACGCATTCTCCGGATCCTGTCGTGCCCGACGGAGCGTGGAGTGACTGGAGGCGGTCGCAATGCCGAAGACAAGGGCCAGCAGGATAAACCACAGCCCCAGCGAACCGGAGTGCATGAGGTCAATCATCCCGAATTCGAGCAGCCCGATAAAAAACGGGATCACCGTGTCCTCTATCGAGGGCAGCCAGCTGAAGCGCAGTACGAAACTGACGTATATGATCCAGATCAGCAGGATACCGATGAGCATGACGAGCAGCTGCAGCCAGCCGATGACGGCATCCCAGCCAGGCTGCCAGAGGTACTCGGTCCCCGTGACCTTGCTCCAGAACAACTCCAGTGCCAGGGCCTGGATCATACTGAGCACTGTCAGCACGATCGCCGGCAGCAGTTCTCTGGCCCGTTCCAGATTCCGGTTCATCGCAGGATCCACTCCGCAAGTCACATCGGCTTCCAGTGTATCCGTTTTCAGCCAGGTACGGGAATCGGTTGCGGATGCGGGTCGGTCAATATTGTCACAGCCGATGCCATCCTGGTTGAGTTTTAAACGAATTCCTGTCTGTGTGGTCAGACAGTGAGACTCAAGACGTTGTATGCTTTGAATCGATGAGCAGGCAGGACGAACTACGGGAACAGAAACGCATGGGCCTGACCATGCAGGCTCTCGCGTGGGCGGTATTCCTCGTCATCGGCGTGTTTTTCTTCAATGGCCTGCTGGAGCGACAATACAACCCCAACCAGACCCTGGAGACCCGCCACGAAGCCGGACTGCGTGAGGTCGTTCTCCAGCGGAACAAATTCGGGCACTATGTGACCAGCGGGGAGATCAACGGGCTGCCTGTGACCTTTATGCTGGATACCGGCGCTACCGGGGTGGCCATTCCCGGGACGGTGGCCCAACGCCTGAGACTGAAACGCGGCCGGGCCCTTCAGACCCGGACCGCCAACGGCGTCGCGACCAGCTACTCGACTACGCTTGAACGTGTCAGCGTGGGCGGCATTGAACTCACGGATGTCTGGGCAGGCATTACCCCGGGGCTGCAGGGCGACCAGGTGCTGCTCGGCATGACGTTCCTCAAACACATCGAGTTTACCCAGCGCGGGGACACCCTGATTCTACGGCAGCACCTGTAAGCAGCGAGCAAGCTATTCAAAGGAGACTACTGAAATGGCATTGAAAGTGATCGGCGCTGGATTCGGCCGCACCGGAACCATGAGCCTCAAGGCTGCGCTGGAGCAACTGGGCCTCAACCCCTGCTACCACATGGTGGAGTGTTTTCCGAAAGGGCCAAAGCATTGGGACCTGTGGACGCAGGCCGTAGAGGGCAATCCCCATTGGGATGCAATCTTCGACGGCTTCGAAGCGACGGTCGATTTTCCCGCCTGCACCAGTTACCGCGCCCTGGCTGACTTCTATCCCGACGCGAAAGTAATCTTGAGCGTAAGAGATCCCGAGGCCTGGTACCGGTCGACCCAGGAAACCATCTTCTCCAAACCATGGATAGACTGGTTGGCAAAGTCAGAGGCCGCTGCCTACATGTCCGGCACGATTAACCGCTATTTCGATAACCGGATGCATGACCGTGACCATCTCATCGCCCGCTTTAACCAACACATACAAGAGGTAAAGGCGACCATAGCCCCGGAACGGCTCCTGGTGTTCGAGGCGAAACAGGGGTGGGAGCCGCTCTGCGAGTTCCTGGCGCTGCCCGTTCCCGAGGGCGACTTTCCCCACGTCAACGACAACGAAGCAACCAAGGCCATTATCCAGAACATCATGGAAAACGGTTTCGACCAGGTATTCGGTTTTTGAATGGGTGCTGTCTCTGACTGATACTGATCGCAAACAGCACGCCTGCGATTACACCTGATCAACCGCTGCCTACAACTGCCCCAAATGAAAAAGGCCACCCTGTAAGGTGGCCTTTTGCGTATATGGCGGACCGGACGGGACTCGAACCCGCGACCTCCGGCGTGACAGGCCGGCATTCTAACCAACTGAACTACCGGTCCAGGGTAGTCACTCGTGCACGGTATTGAAATGGTGGGTGGTGACGGGATCGAACCGCCGACCCTCTGCTTGTAAGGCAGATGCTCTCCCAGCTGAGCTAACCACCCCCTGACCGAGAACGCGCATTATAGAGATTCTGTCTAGGCT
>JAHEEV010000175.1 GCA_024640505.1 Halieaceae bacterium | reverse complement strand
CGGCATCGAGGACGGGAACCTGGAGGACAAATACCGCTGGGAGCAGGGCTTCACCCTGGAGGCCTACACCAAGGGCGACTCCCAGGAGTCGCGGGACGCCTTCGTCGAGAAGCGCGATGCGGAGTTCTAGCCTGAGGCACCGTGGTGTAGCACCGGATCCCTGTAGGAGCCCGCTCCGCGGGCGATCATCGCCCGCGGAGCGGGCTCCTACACAAGGCCCCAACATAGAGTGATAGGAAACGTATGAATCTGGCATACACACAGGAACAGCAGGCCTTCCGCGAAGAAGTGCGCGGCTGGCTGGCGGACAATGTGCCCGCCACGCCGCTGGAGTCCTTCGATACCGAGGAAGGCTTCCGCCAGCACCGGGCCTGGGAGGCCACACTCAACGCGGGCCGTTGGGGCATGGTGACCTGGCCGGAAGAACTGGGCGGGCGCGGCTGCGACCTGGTCGAATGGTTGATCTTCGAGGAGGAGTACTACCGCGCCGGGGCTCCCCTGCGGGTCAACCAGAACGGTATCTTCCTGCTCGGGCCGACGCTGATGGAGTATGGCACGGAGGAACAGAAGGCGCGGATCCTGCCGAAAATGGCCAGCGGCGAGGAAGTCTGGTCACAGGGGTGGTCCGAACCCAACGCCGGTTCCGACATGGCGGCGATCCGCTCCCGCGCCGAGCTGGTGGGTGACAAGTACATCATCAACGGCCAGAAGACCTGGTCTACACGGGCAGTCTGGGCCGACTGGTGTTTCGGCATGTTCCGCACGGATCCCGACTCCGAGCGCCACCACGGCCTGACCTTTATCCTGGTCCCGCTGGATTCCCCGGGGATTACCGTGCGTCCGATTCCCCAGCTCGACGGGCTGCCCGGATTCGCCGAGATCTTTTTCGACAACGTCGAGGTATCGGTGGACAACCGCCTCGGCGACGAGGGTGCGGGCTGGCGCGTGGCCATGGCCACGGCAGGTTTCGAGCGCGGCCTGATGCTGCGCTCGCCGGCGCGTTTCCAGGAAACCGCCCGCAGGCTGGTGGAACTCTACCGTGAGAACCGTGAATCCGCCGACCGGGATCCGTCCCTGCGGGACGCGGTCATCCGCGCCTACCTGGATGCGGAGAGCTACTGCCTGGCGACCTACCAGACCGCCTGCCGGTTGAGCCAGGGTGGCAGGATCGGGGCCGAGTCCTCCACCAACAAGATCTTCTGGTCGGAGCTGGACCAGAACATGCACACCACCGCCATGAGCATTCTCGGCGCCCGGGCGGAGTTACTGCCCCACGCGCCGGAAGCGAAAGGCGTTGGCAGCTGGCTGGACGGGTTCCTGTTTTCACAGTCAGGGCCGATTTATGCCGGCACCAACGAAATCCAGCGCAACATCATTGCCGAGCGCATGCTGGGTATGCCCAGGTAGAAACGGACAGAGAGACCATGGATTTTACCTTTAGCGAAGACCAACGCCTGTTTCAGGAGTCCGTGCGCGATTTCCTGGTGAAGGAGGTCACGCCCGAGCGCATCCGCCGGGGCTGGGAGAGTGAGACAGGGCGCGAAGACGGGCTCTGGGCTCAACTGGCGGAGCTGGGCCTGACCGGTATCACCGTGCCCGAAGAATACGGCGGCCTGGGCATGAGCGAGCTGGATTTCGTGCTGCTCGCGCAGGAGTGCGGCTACGTGGCCCTGCCGGAACCGCTGGTGCACACGGTGCTGGTGGCGGTGCCGCTGCTGCGGGAACTGGGCGGAGAGCTGGCCGCTGCATGGTTGCCTAAAATCGCCGCCGGCGAGGCGAAAGTCGCCGTCGGCCTGGGACAGAACCTTCTGCTGGAGGACGCCCATGTGGCGGACCTGCTGCTGCTGGAGCGCGATAGCGCGCTGTATGCCCTGACACCGGAGCAGGTGTCGCTGCGCCACAACGAGTCCGTTGATCCCTCGCGCAAGCTTTATGCGGTAGAGGTCACGGCCGACGTGGCACCGGTTGCCTCCGGAGGGCAGGCGGCTGCCCTGGTGACATCCGCCCTGGATCGCGGCGCCCTGGGCTGCGCCGCCCAGGCCCTCGGCCTGGCACAGCGGATGATCGATCTCTCCGTGCAATACACCAGCGAGCGCCAGCAGTTCGGCAAACCCATCGGCAGCTTTCAGGCGGTGAAACACCATATGGCCGATGTCGCCGTGCGCCTGGAGTACGCGAAAGCGCCGGTGCACCGGGCCGCCTATGCCGTGGCAAATGCAGAGGTCATTGCCCCGCAGGCCGTATCCCATGCCAAGCTGGTGGCCTGTGAGGCGGCCAACCTGGCGGCCAAGCACAGCATTCAGGTGCACGGCGCCATGGGTTACACCTGGGAGGTGGACCTGCATATTTTCATGAAGAAAGCCTGGGCTCTGTCCAACACCTGGGGTGACCCGGGATTTCACAAGGCACGGGTTGCCGATTACATTTTTTCCGATGGCGCCAGCCTGGGAGCCGGCGGAACATTTAGCTGAATTATCCGGGTCCCGGTCTCCGCCGGGATTCGTTGCAACTGGAGGAGCAGAGCAATGGCAGAAGCCTACATAGTAGACGCGTTACGTACACCCACCGGCAAGCGCCGTGGGGGACTGGCGGATGTGCACGGTGCCGACCTGGGCGCGCACGTACTCAGGGCCCTGGTGGAGCGCAACGGTATTCCCGACGCGGATTACGATGACGTGATTTTCGGCTGCCTGGACGCCATCGGTCCCCTGGCCGGCGATATTGCCCGCACCTGCTGGCTGGCCGCGGGCCTTTCCGACGAGGTTCCGGGCACCACCATAGACCGCCAGTGCGGCTCTTCCCAGCAGGCGGTGCACTTCGCCGCCCAGGCGATCATGGCCGGGGTGAATGACGTGGTCGTTGCCGGTGGCGTACAGACTATGTCCACGATACCTATCTCGGCGGCGATGATCGCGGCACAGCCTATGGGCTTCAGCGATCCCTTCTCCGGCAGCCAGGGCTGGGTGGCGCGTTATGGCGATGTCCCCGTGTCCCAGTTCAACTCCGCCCAGATGATCGCGGACAAGTGGGGCTTCGCCCGCGAAGAGATGGAGGCCTTTGCCCTGGAATCCCACACCCGGGCCCTGCGCGCGATGGCGGAGGGTCGCTTCGACCGCGAGGTCGTTCCCCTCAACGGGGTGGATATGGATGAGACAGCCCGCAACACCTCCATGGAGAAGATGGCGGAACTGGAGCCACTGGCCGAGGGCGGCACCATCACGGCCGCCGTCTCCAGCCAGACCTGTGACGGCGCCTCGGCCATGCTGCTGGTCTCGGAGGACGCCCTCAAGCGCTACAACCTGACCCCCCGTGCCCGCATCCACCACATGAGCGTGCGCGCTGAGGACCCGATCTGGATGCTGACGGCGCCCATCCCGGCAACCGCCTACGCCATGAAGCGCGCCGGTATGTCCCTGGGCGATATCGACCTGGTGGAGATCAACGAGGCCTTCGCCTCGGTGCCCATGGCCTGGCTGAAGGAGACCGGTTATCCCCACGAAAAGACCAACGTCAACGGCGGCGCCATCGCCCTGGGTCATCCACTGGGGGCGACCGGCACCAAGCTGATGACGACCCTGCTGCATGAACTGGAACGCACCGGCGGCCGTTATGGCCTGCAGACCATGTGCGAGGGCGGCGGCCAGGCGAATGTGACTATCATTGAACGCCTGTAAATCGAACGATTACATGTAGGAGCCCGCTCTGCGGGCGATCGATCGCCCGCAGAGCGGGCTCCTACAGAAAACAGACACGGGAATGGAGCCAATTGAATGAGCGGAATCTGCGAAGGAAGAGTCGTGATCATCACCGGCGCCGGCGGCGGGCTGGGTGCAGCCCACGCCCGGGTGGCCGCGGCGGAAGGCGCGAGCGTGATCGTCAATGACATCAACGAGGCCGCGGCGTCGGCCGTGGTAGAGGAGATCACCGGGGCGGGCGGCAAGGCGGTGGTCAATACCTCCGATATCACCCACTACGACGACAGCCTCAATGCCGTGAAGCAGGCCGTGGATACCTTCGGCGGCCTGCACGCAGTCGTGAACAATGCGGGGATCAACCGGGACAGGATGTTCGCCTCCATGACGGAGGAGGAATGGGACGCCATCATGGCAGTCCACCTGAAGGGACATTTCTGCATCACGTCCCATGCCGTGCACTACTGGCGCGGCCTCTCCAAGGAGGGCGGTGCGGTGGATGCGCGCATCGTCAATACCACCTCCGGCGCGGGCCTGCAGGGCTCTATCGGGCAGTCAAACTATGCCGCTGCCAAGGCCGGCATCGCCGCACTGACGCTGAACCAGGGCGCGGAACTGCAGCGCTACGGGATCACGGCCAACGCCATCGCACCGGCCGCGCGTACCGGCATGACGACCGCCGTGGAAGAGATGGCGACCCGCATGGCCAAGCCGGAGGACGGCAGCTTCGATTACTGGGCGCCGGAGAACGTCTCGTCCCTGGTAGCCTGGCTGATCTCCGGCGAGTCCGCCCACGTAACCGGGCGGGTGTTCGAATCGGAGGGCGGCAAAATCTCTATTGCCGACGGCTGGCGCACCACTGAGGGCGTCGACAAGGGCGCGCGCTGGGAACCGGAAGAGATCACCGGCGCTGTGGCAGAGCTGCTGGCGAAAGAGGTGCCGGCCCAGAAAGTTTACGGAACCTGACGGCAGAGCGGACACCGACAGATCATGGAATTCACGTTTACCGACGAACAGGCGATGATTCGCGACACGGCGGATGCTTTCCTGGCTGAAGTCTCTACCAGTAGCGCCGTGCGCAGTGCGATGGCCACCGAGCTGGGATACGACCCGCAGCTGTGGCAGCGTCTCTGCGGCGAGATGTTCTGGCAGGCCATCCATATCCCCGAAGAGTACGGCGGTATGGGACTGGGCTATGTGGAGCTGGTGGCCATGCTGGAGCAGATGGGGCGCTACCTGTTCTGCTCCCCCTTTTATGCCACCGTGTGCCTGGGGGCCAACGCCCTGTTGATCGCGGGATCGGAAGAACAGAAAGCCCGATATCTCCCCCGGATCGTCGAGGGAACCACGGCGACCCTGGCTTATACCGGTATCAGCGGACGCTGGGATGCGGCGGCGGTGGAGCTGGAGTGCGTCAGGCAGGGCGACGGCTACCGGCTGGATGGTACCTGCCGCTTCGTACCGGACGGGCACAGCGCAGAGTTGCTGGTCGTGGCGGCGCGCGAGCCCGGCAGCGATGGCGAGGCGGGCATCAGCCTGTTCGTACTGCCCGCAGATTCCCGCGGCATCAGCCGCGAGTGGCTGCCTACCATGGACCAGACGCGCAAGCAGGGTCAGCTCGTATTCGAGGGCGTTGCCGCCGGTACCGATACCCTGATGGGTGAGGCCGGGCGCGCCTGGCCAACCCTGTCGCGCATCATAGACCTCGCCACCGTGGCGATCGCCGCGGACCAGGTGGGCGGATCCCAGCAGGCCCTGGACAGCACCGTGGCCTATCTCCAGGAGCGGGTGCAATTCGGCCGGGTCATCGCCTCCTACCAGGCGGTCAAGCACAAGTGCGCCGACATGATGCTGCAAGTCGAGGCGGCCCGCTCCGCCGCCTATTATGCGGCCTGCATCGCCGATGAGGTGTTGCGCGGTGGTCCCCTGGGCGCCGAGTTGCCGGAGGCCGCCAGCGTTGCCAAGGCCTATTGCTCGGATGCCTACTTCCACAACGCGGGCACGGGCATCCAGCTGCACGGTGGGGTGGGTTTTACCTCTGAGTACGACATCCAGCTCTATTTCAAGCGCGCCAAGTCGACGGAGACCTTTCTCGGGGACGGTGCCTGGCACCGTGAACGCCTGGCCGCCCGGCTGCTGGACGAGGAGGTGCCGGCATGAAACTGAGTTTCAGTGCGGAAGACGAACAGTTTCGTGAGGAGGTGGCCACCTGGCTGCGCGATAACCTCTGCGGCGAGTTCGAGTCGATCCGGTTCCGCGGTGGCCCGGGTGACGAACATATGTTCGTGGAAGAGCGCAAGGCCTGGGAACGCAAGCTCTACGAGGGCGGCTGGACCTGTAT
>JAHEEV010000174.1 GCA_024640505.1 Halieaceae bacterium | reverse complement strand
GCAGCCGGGAAAAATCCACGTGGTATTTAAACAGGTGGTCGTCCAGCTGCTCGATGTCGGGACGGGTGGCCGTAAAGAAACCGTCGCTGAGCCCGATATCCCGATAGCCGATGTACTCCGGGGCCAGGGGCAGGTGAATGGTCCGGTGGCTGCCGTCGGGCATGGCGCCCGCAAACAGGTTGTGGAGCAGGAAGAAGGCCGGCTGGCTGCCATTGCTCACGGCGATATTGGCCGCGGTCAGGGGCCAGCCGTATTCCCGCTTCAGGAAAGCGGCCACCTGCTCCCGGAAATCACGGTCACCCTGGGGCGACTGGTAGATGCCGAACAGGCTGTGGCGCTGGTCCGGATCGGCCATGATGGCCTCCAGCCGCTGCTGGAAGATCGCTTCCACCTCCTGCAGGCGGCCCGGATTGCCCCCGCCCATGAAGATCATGTCGGGGTTCTCGTTGAGCGCGCTACCCAGGTCGTCCATCAGCTCGACGATGCCGGACTCACCGGAGAATTTTTTCCCGAAGGCGGACAGTTTCATAGGACAGGTTCCAGGGTGCTGTACACAACTATAGCAAGCCCCTACCGGGGAGCCCATCCGGGAAATGGCGCGACAACCCGGTTTTGGCTATGGTGGCATGTATGAACGAACAGGTCGGGAAAACGGGCACGACGCGCTGCCGCAATTGCGATGCGCCCCTGTCGGGGGAGTACTGCAGCCAGTGCGGCCAGCGCGAGGGCAAAGGGGATCTCCGGTTCTCCGGATTGCTTGGGGAACTTGTGGGGGACTTCTTTGAATGGGATTCAAGGATCTGGCGCACATTATTCCCGCTGATTTTCCGTCCGGGATTTCTGACCGCCGAGTACATGGCCGGCAGGCGGGCCCGGTATGTGCCCCCGCTCCGCCTCTACCTGATTGTAAGCTTCGTGCTGTTCCTGCTGCTCTCTTTCTCCTCCCCGATCGAGATCAACACACAAGACGCGACCCGTGACGGGCAGTCCGCGGAGCAGGTGGATTCGGAGGGGGAGCCGACTGGTAGCGAAATGGTGTTAGAGATCCATACCGGCGAGGAAGAGGACCCCAATTCTGCCGGAGAGACCTCCAATGACGTTTCCGCCCGGATCGACCTTGCCGACGAGGACAGTCCCCAGTGGCTGCAGCAGATTGACCGGCGAATGGAGGACAATGTCACCACCCTGCAGGATGAGCCGGGAGAATTCATCGCCCAGTTGGTGGAATACCTGCCCCAGATGATGTTCCTTATGCTCCCGGTATTCGCCGTACTGCTCAGGATCTGTTACCTGTTCTCCCCGTACCACTACCTGCAGCACCTGGTTTTTTCACTCAACTACCACAGCTTTGCGTTTCTTCTCTACCTGATCCAATTCGCCATGGAGAAGTTGGATACGCCCATTGGCGGCTTCCTGTTCCTGTTTCTCCTGGCCTACCTGCCGGTGGGTCTGTGGCGGGCCTACGGTTCGGGTATCGCGGCTGCGATCGCCAAATCGCTGCTCATCTATTTGTCGTACGGGATTATTCTGGTCTTGGGCTTTGCCGCGGTATCTATCATGGTGCTGGTGTTGATGTAGCAGCATGCTTTGCGGGAGAAGTCTTAGCGCGAGCGGGGATGTCCGGCGCGGCTGTCAGTCTGTCGCGGCATCCCCGTCGAGGACGCCATCCAGATCGCGGTCTATGCCCAGGCGCACGCCCGACCCGGGCGCCGCGCAGGTGAAGGTCAGCTCCTGCCCGGGCGTGCCGGCCTGGCTGATCAGTGTCTCCAGCGTGACTGGTGTGTCACCGGCCCGGTCGGTGCGGAAGTCGCCGCCGGCCTGCATCAGCGCGCCGCGGGGCACACCGTTGATGCGCCCCTTGACGATCAGGTCGCACTCTTCCCGGGGTTGCTTTACGGCGGCACGTGCCACCAGCAGGTCCAGTCGCGCCAGAACAGCTGCGGATGGCTGGTCACCGAGGGTGACCTGCTGCCCGACCACCGGGGCCAGGTTGCCGTCGAAGGCAAAGACGAAATCCACGACCTGGATGCGCTGGGTATCGCTCTCGAAGGCAAACACGCTGCTGGAGAGGAAGTTGTCCAGGGTGTCGATGCCCCCGTCGTGGAGCAGTCCGAAGCCGCGAATCTGCCTGTCCATGTGCCGCAACGTCTGTCCCGGGCGGGGAACGCTCGCTCCGAACATGCCCACTTTGGTATAGACGTTGCGCAGGTGCGGTACCTTGAAATCCTCGGTGATGCCTGGCCCCTCGTTGGTCATCTCACCGGCGGTACCAAAGTGATTAACCTCGGGATTCAGTTCGTGGCAGTGCTCACAGGTCAGGACACCGCCGGTGGTCGCCGCCTCGAGAAACACCCTGCGACCTTCCCGCTGGTCCGGGGTCAGTCGATTGTCCAGGGCACGGATGGCGTTGGGAGGCGGTACGATCGCCAGGGCGAAGTCGGTGAAATCCTGCAGCATATCCGGCGGCAGTTCCGCCTCACGGCCCACCAGTCCGACGAAGGCCGGATTGAACTCCTTGAAGGCCGCTGCCTCGAGACTTTCCAGTTCTCCATCGATCGTCGCAGGCTGCTGTCCGGTCCGGTCGCCCCGCCAGTGCATGGGGCCGCTGTCTGCGATTCCGCGCAGGGTCTGGGTCGTCATCGGCCCCTTCATCGGGTGGAATACACCCTGGGTAGGAAACCGCAGCGGTACAAATGTGTTGGGGTTGTCGGTCATGAACCCGTCGGGGTTACCCAGGTCCCAGGCCAGGCCGTCCACGTCGCCGAAGATGTGGCAGGAGCCGCAGCTGGCGGTGCCGTTGGACGAGGTCAGCTCGGCATCGTAAAGCAGGCGGCGGCCCCGCTGGAAAACAGCGGGCTCGGGTGTGTACATGGCCACAGTCTGCCGCACGGTGAGGGTGGCCGTGTCGATCACCGACACCTCGTTGCTGTAGCGCGACAGCACGAACAGCCGGCTGCCGTCTGCCGACAGGGCGAGACCCGTGGGGCCGCCCCCGGGGACAGCTACCTGCCTGCTGCCCGAGGGGACGTAGCGGCCGGTATCCAGTTGTCCGGTGGCAATGGCGGCCACTTTGTTGGAGCCGAATGCGGCCAGGTAGAGCGTCTTGCCGTCGGGGCTGACTACCATGTCCATGGGCTGCGCGAGGCTGAGGGCCTTGTCGCTCGCGGGTATCGCCTCACCTTCCCGCAGGCTGAAGTCGACGTGGGGGTTGAGGTGGTTGGGGATGACGGCGCCGTCGCGAATTGCGGTGATCCTGTTATCGGCAATATGTCCGCGCACGGTGGTTGCGGTCTCTCCCGGCCCCTCGAAGCGGACCCGGTTGCGGGCTTCCGTGTTGGAGACATACAGGGTCCCGCTGACCGGGTTGGTCGCCGCATTGAACAGCACCGTACCCACCCCGCTGACACTGCCTTCCAGGCGCGGCGGATCCGCGGTCGCGTCCAGCAGGAAGACATCGAGATCGGGAAGGTCGAACATGACCCTGGAAGACCAGTCGCGACCGGCCTCGTCCACCCACCGCGCCCCGTCGTAGCCGACGATCAGGCCGGTGGCCGGCTGTGGGACTTCCTCATGATTCGCCAGGGGCCCTGCCTTGTTCTCCGCAACCGCGCGCTCGTTGAGCAGTGTGGTGGTGCGGTTGCCCGAGAGGAAGGCGGCGGCGTAGACCCGGGAGCCGTCGGGGCTGCGCGCCAGTGCCCGCGGTGCGTCGGCGAACAGGTTGACGATGGCCAGTGGCTGTCCGCCCCCTTCGGCAACCGGATTATCCGCGTCGAAGACCCAGACATCCGCCCGGCCCAGCCCCGGGGTCCTGAGATCGCTGATGTCGAAGTCCGGGTGATTCTGGCCGCGATAAGCCGCGGTGACAAATGCTCTGGTGTTCCCGGGCCCGGCGAACACGATATCGCGGGGCTCGTCCCCCACCAGCAGGGTCTTTACCACCCGGGGCCCGGATCCGTCCAGGCGCACGATGCTGACACTGTCCGACACGTGATTGACTACCCAGGCCTCATTGTCCGACCGTGCTGCTACAGCGACAGGATCCAGCCCCACCGGCACGGAACCAACAGGCGCCAGGCCCTCGTCATCCACGGAAAAAATCTCCAGTCGGTTATCCGGGGTATTGACCACGAAAAGCAGGCGGCCTGAGGGGGACAGGGCAACGGGCCTGACCTGTCCGCTCTCGAACAGCGTGAACGCGGAGGGCGCCACCGGTGCTGCGGCGGGGTTGGAGCCTTCGGGCATAAGGGGAGGGTCGCTCTCCTCCTGGCTCTCATCCGGGCCGGGGGTATCCGATACTGCGCCGGCCGCCGTGGAGTTCGCAGTTGTTGCGCCTGAAGAGCTGCCTCCGCCGCCCCCGCAGGCAGCCAGGAGCGCCAGGAGCGCCAGGCACGAAATGACCCCCGAAAATCCCCGGAAACTCGACTTTCTGCCACTCTCTGCTTGACGCATCATCACGCGGCATTCTATCACTGTAGATAATGGAAACGTCCGCGCTAGTGAAAGCGCTGTCAGGCTGGTACTCTAGCCGGCCCACATTGAAGCAAGGTGGTGAATGCTATGTTTGAGCGTAATAAAAGCAAGCAGTCCGACACGCCGGCCAGGGTAGCAGAACCACCCCCGGCATCATCCACATCCAGAACGCCCGACCAGGTGAGCACAAGGAGCGCAGCTATGATTGGCCCCAGTATTGAAATCAAAGGCACCGTCACCGGTGATGAGGACCTGATGATCGAGGGCAAGGTCGAGGGGACCATTGAGCTGGGCTCACACCAGGTTACCGTAGGCCAGTCGGGCAAGGTGACGGCGGATATCAGTGCCAAAATCGTCAATATTGACGGTGAGGTCTCCGGCGACCTGATGGGTGGCGAGAAGGTGGTGATATCCAAGTCCGGCAAGGTCCGGGGCAACATCGTAGCCCCCCGTGTCACGCTGGAGGATGGCGCCATCTTCAAGGGCAGCATCGACATGGATCCGGGTGAAGCGGAGCCCTCCAAGGTTCCCCTGACCGCTCAGACCTCAGCCAACACGCCACCGGATGAGCTGGCGTCCGACCTTGATCTGAAGCGTGGCTGATACCCGATAATTCAACCCCGCCGCCCCCGCGACGGCGGCAGACCACATTACGGATGCCATGACATCGACACAGCCGTCGTCGCTGCTCGCCGCCCTGTTTGAGCAGATCGACGACGACCAGACTCTGACCGTGCTGGAGACCGGGCCCGCCCTGCAGGAAACTGTAGAGTTTTTTTCGCGCTATCGGTGCAGGCTGCACGTCCTGAACCTGTTCTCGGAGCTTCCCATCCGGGAAGAGGAGGGTGGGCCGTCCCTGCGTGACCAGTTTTCCGGCCTGCTGCAATTTCCCGAGGGCACGACCTTTGATATCTGCCTGTTCTGGGACCTGTTCAACTTCCTCGATCGCGACGCGATACTGGCATTCATGGCCGCCCTGCGCCCCCACCTGCGGCCCGGAAGCCTGGCCCACGGGTTTGCCGTGCACAATCAGAACGTCCCTCAGGACGATCGCCGCTATGGCATCAGCGCCGCGGATGCGTTGAGCGTCCGGTCCCGGCCTGGCCAGTTGCCGGGCTACGCGCCCCATACCCAGAGCAAGCTCAAGAACCTGTTGTACTGTTTCAACTTCGACCGCACCGTATTGCTGGCGGGCAGCAGGCTTGAGTTCCTGTTGCGGGCAAGGGCCTGACGAGAACGGCTCGCTGTTCTGCGATCGTGCCCTCAGTTATCATGAGTTCCAAATAACAACCAGGGAACGACTCCCCATGCACAAAAAACCGAATCGGCTGCTGCGGCGTGGCTCTTTCCTGCTGCTCGGCATCTGCCTGGCGTTGCCGGGCCAGTTGGTCGCCCGCCCCACGACACAGGTCAAATCGGTGGTGGACCGGGTGGAGAACGCGGACAGGATTGGTGAAACACTGATCCTGCCCTTTGCCATTTCCACTGAATCGACGGAGCTGGTGCTCGGTGCAGGTGGCATGCGCAAGGGCTTTTACCAGGACCAGATGCTGGTCGGCGGTGCCGCTTTCGGCGGCGAGGACAGTTATGGGGTATTTGCCGGAGTGTGGGATTATCGCGTGCCATTTTT
>JAHEEV010000050.1 GCA_024640505.1 Halieaceae bacterium | reverse complement strand
AGCCTGCTCCGCCATCGCATGACAACTTTGCATACTGGAAACGTCGGCCTGCAACCCGGCGGCACGCCCACCGGCGTCGGTAATGGCAGCCACCGTGTCATCGCAATCATTGATATCACAGACAAACACCGCGGCGCCTTCTGCGGCCAGCGCCTCGGCGTAGGCACGTCCGAGTCCCCGGGCCGCCCCGGTAACGATGGCAACTTTGCCGTTGAGTTGTGCCATGCTCTCTCCGCATAACTGGTTTCCAGACCGTGCACACTAGCAAAAATTTGCCGCCGGGTCCGGTCTGGGGCATAAAATGTCGGCCTTGCCCGAGGCCGGCCCCGGAGCCGCACCCTGCGGAAATTTCCGCCGTGATTCTACGAGGACTTGTTTCCTGCAAAATAGACCCTATGGTTATAGAGAGTACGGCGCCGCATTGCCCAACAGCAGGGCCGCCCCCGGGGTTTGTGAAGCCCCTGACTATTCGAGGACCTGACCGCCATGAAGACCACAGCCACCCACGACCTGGTGAAAGACAGCTATGCGGATATGCTCAAGGACGCGCAGGAGAAACAGTCCTGCTGCGCCAGCAGCCCGGCGGCCCGCCTGGCCGGTTACGAGGATACGGAAAAGCACAGCGAGGCCGCAGGCGCCTCCTTTGGCTGCGGCAACCCGCTGGCCTTTGCCGGCGTGAAGGCCGGGGACACGGTGCTGGACCTGGGCTCCGGCGCCGGCCTCGACCTGCTGCTGGCAGCGGAACGGACCGGCCCCTCCGGCCAGGTGATCGGCGTCGATATGACCGATGAGATGATCGCCGCCGCGCAACAGAATGCAGCCAGGGCAGGATTCGACAACATCGATGTTCGCCGGGGGCTGATCGAGGACCTGCCGGTACAGGACGCTTCGGTAGACTGGGTGATCTCCAACTGTGTGATCAACCTGTCACCGGACAAGCCTGCGGTCTTCCGCGAGATTTCCCGCGTCATGAAGCCGGGAGCGCACTTCAGCATATCCGATATCGTGGTGGGTGAACTGCCCGGATGGATCCGCGAGAGCGCGGCAGCCTGGTCAGCCTGCGTGGCGGGCGCAATCTCGGAAGAGGCCTATCTGCAGGGCCTGCGCGATGCAGGGCTGGTGGATGTAGCAGTGACCGAGCGCCTGGTCTACGACGCCTGCCAGTTGCGCGCCATACTCAGCGAGGATATCCCGGGCCTCGACCTGGGCTGCGACCAGATCGAAGCCCTGTTGCAGGAGTATTCCGGCGAAGTCTGGAGTGCCAAATTCAGCGGCCGCAAGCCTGACTGACCCCGGGCCACCCCACCGGCGTCACAACTCGAAGCGGTAGCGCCTAAGGTATACCGTGACCCAGAGGGCTGCGGCCGCAAACAGAAGTCCCAGGCCGAGACCTGCCAGGTCCTGCGCGGCCCAATCGGGGCCGTGCAGGTAGAAGCCGACGCCGGTGCCACCCCCGTTGCCGTGGGGAAGATGCCGGGCCACCGCGTTGCCCACATACTCTGTGCCGAGAAACAGGCTTTCCACCACGAACAGGCCAATAACCGGCGCAATCGCCACCATGAACGGGGATCGCCGCGCCGCCGCTGAAGCCAGCAGCAACCAGGCGTAAACGGGGGCCAGCCACAGTGCCGTCAACAACCAGCCTGCGACCTGGTTGAACAGCAGGCTGCCAAACTGGATATGGCTGAGGACCAGGTCGAACGGGTCCTTGTCCATGCGCCAGACAAGCAGCATGGCCAACAGGGTACTGGCGACCTGGGCCAGCACGGATGCCGCGATGAAGATGGCCGGAGCCACCAGCATGGCCACCATGAACTTGCTGGCGACCTCCTGCCACTCCGAGACCGGCATGGACTTCCAGAACAGGATGCTGCGGTCCCGGCGATCGTTGAACAGGCAGCCCAGCAGGTAGTTGGCGGATACGAGCAGCAACACCATCAACATGAAATTGTGCACCATATTGAGCAGCGGATTCAGGCTCCCCGCATCCCCCTCCTCGTCTTCGCCCCCGGCACCGTCGTCGACAGCCTTTGCCTCGGCGGACTCCCTATCGGGCTTGAAGGACCAACCGCGGGAGAAATCCCACTCCCGCTCGTCCACCGCATCCTCCTGCTGCTCTATGCGGTAGTCTCTCTTCACCGAGGTCTCTTCATCGTCGATGTTGATCGTGATGTTCACCTCGTGAACGGCATGGTCCTCCATGATCACCCGCAGGATCACATCCCCCATGGCGCTGATCCTGTTGGCGAACAGGACACTCAGCAACATGACAAAAGCCAGCGCTGCGGCAATGGCCAACGGCGTCCACAGCAGGGAATTGCGATACTCCTGGAACTCACGCTGCATCAGGGTGGATAGACGATGAGATTGTTGATCAGCCATGAACAGTCTCCCACCCGACCTTCGCAACGAACAGATCCGACACCGACGGCGTTCGGATTTCACCGAGGGGGGCCAGCGATTCTGCCGCAATCCCCTCATAGATCAGGGCTTTGCCACCCAGAATGCTGCGCTTGCCCACGTGCGGGATGCCCTCCGCCCGGGCGACTGCGTCACCCACCGCGTGCAGTTCGACGAACTCCTCCTCGATTGCGCTCATGGACTTGTGCAGGATCACCTGCCCGTGATTCATGAACATCACCTCGGTGAGTATGTTCTGTACTTCCTCGACCTGGTGAGTGGAGATAATGATGGTGCGTTCGTCATCGAAATAATCATTGAGCAACTGCTCGAAGAAACGCTTGCGGAAAAGGATATCCAGTCCCAGGGTGGGCTCGTCGAGAACCAGCAGGCGTGCGTCGATGGCCATCACCAGCGCCAGGTGCAGCTGCACCATCATGCCCTTGGACAATTGGCGGATGCGTCGTTTCGGGGTGACTTCGGTGGTCCGCAGAAAATTCTCGGCAAGTTCCCGGTCGAACCGGGGATGCGTCCCGGACACGTAGTCGATCAACTGGTCGACCCGCATCCAGCGCGGCAGGACGGCGGTATCCGCGATGAAGCAGACCTGCTCCATCAGGCTGGCCCGTTCGGTGCGGGGATCGGCGCCCAGGACATCGATCGTGCCCTCGAAATCGGTGAGGCCCAGCAGTGTCCGCAGAAGTGTGGTCTTGCCCGCGCCGTTGGGGCCAATCAGCCCCAGCACCGCGCCCGCCCCGATCTCCAGGTCCACATGGTCGACGGCGCGAACCTGCCCGAAGGTCCGCGTAACCTCGCTTGCTGTGACAATCGTATCCATCAATTATCGCTCCCGGCATCCAGCAGCAGATCCACGACCCGGTGCATGTCCATTCCCAATACCCGGACCCGCTCAGCGAAGGCGGGTACTTCCTCTTCCAGGAATCGCTGCTGTTCATCGTCAGTCAATGTACTGCGCGCACCTGCAGTTACAAACATGCCCAACCCCCTGCGTTTCTCCAGTAATCCCGCATCGACCAGTTCCTGATAAGCCTTCCCCACCGTCAGGTGATTGATCTGGTAGTCCATGGCCACCTGGCGCACCGACGGCACAGCCTCTCCCTCGGCGAAGCTTCCGTCCAGGATGCGTTCGACCACCCGATCCCGAAGCTGCCGGTAGATAGGCTGCTTGTCATTCCATTCGACAGTCATGCGCTCGGCTTCCGCCCCGCTGTCCTAGCGCGACTGATGCAGTTCACCGGAACCGAAAACCGACCGGTCCAGGCGCGGCTCACCGCGATAGTAAACGTCACCGCTGCCAAGAATATTGACTTCCAGTGCGTCCACCTCACCGACGCGGCCTGTACCGGAGCCAACGATATTCACCTCGGCCACGGGCGCCGCGAGCCGCGACAGGTCCACATCTCCCGAGCCCGCTATATTGACCTCGATACGCTCAGCGGTGCCCGCTTCCTCCAAACCGACATCGCCGGAGCCTTTCAGGGCGACCTCCACCTCCTCGGCCTTCAGGTTACCCACG
Source organism: Halieaceae bacterium (assembly GCA_024640505.1). GTDB lineage: Bacteria > Pseudomonadota > Gammaproteobacteria > Pseudomonadales > Halieaceae > JARRPM01. Next base: position 18,216 of record JAHEEV010000050.1, on the reverse strand, counting down.
TGAATGTCGCCGGAGCCGGACATCACCAGGCTCAATGACCGGGTCACCACCGAGGCCGCCTGCAGATCCCCGGAACCGCTTACAGCCAGGGTAATTTCCCGCCCCTCGAGTTCAAAGGCCTTCACATCACCGGAACCTTCCACCACCAGGTGTAACTCGTCGAGCCGCATGGGCTTCATATAGACCTCGCCCGACCCGACCAGTTTGAGATGTCGCAATTCCCGGGCGGTCAGCTTGTATTTAACATCATCCAGGCCAACGTCCGGGCGCGATGCCGTTGCGCCCAGCACCAGCGTGTCCCCCTTGACATAAAAAGGTGGTTCAACCAGGTCACCGGGATCACCCCGCAATTGTAGTTCAGCCGCGTCACCCTGGCTGATCTCCACCTCGACGTCGCCGATCACGGTCACGCGGCGGAATTCCAGTCCTTCCACGCGCTGAGTTTCCGCATGCAGGGGCAGGACTGCCAGAAGTACGAGCACAAAGCCCGTGAGTAATTGCAAGAGGATGGCTTTCATCGGACCGCTCCTGAATACGGGGTACGTGACTGCCGGCGCCAGGATGCTACCCGATCCGCCAGCAGTGTGGCCGGGAAAAAGACCAACAGCCCCAGTGTTCCGTTCCCGAGCGAACTGATCAGGGCCGCTGCCGAGAACAGACTCGCGCAAACCAGAGCCTGTCCATCGCATCCCGCCAGGATACGCTTCCTCCATCTGAGTATCATCGCGTGCACCTCCTTATATAGTGTTATACATAACTATAACACCAGATCAAAAAGCCGCAAGTCATATTTTTATGAATTATTTTATTTATATAATATTCAGCTAGTTAAGGCCCTTTGTTCAGATCCGATCGAGGCTTTTGCGCATATTATCAGCGATGGATCCGGCAATCTGCCTGGCCCGCTCAGACCGTTCCCCCGCGAAATTGTCATCCACCGTGGCCACGAAAAACGCCAGCCAGCGATCAAAATCTTCCCGGCGCAACGCCCGCTTGCCGTGCAACTGGCGGTGGATGTTCATGGTGTGGCGACGGTAGCCTTGCTCACCCAGGAGAAGCTTGCACCAGTAATCCTTGATATGGGGCAGGTGCACATCCAGGTCGACTTCAGCCACATCGACGAAAATCGGCGCCAGCTCTTCATCTGCCAGCAGCCGCTGGTAGAAGAGGTCCACGAAATGCTCGATCTGTTCGCGGCTATCGAGGTCGGGGCGCTGATCGGGGGGGTTCATGTCGTGCATGGATAGCATCGCCTGCGGGTCGCGTGCGCCGCTTCAAGGGCAGCGGCCGCCTGCCGGTCTTCCCGCTGTTTCCTACTTCTTCCTGCTCTTCTTGCTTTTCTTGACGTGGGCCATCATCCGACGCTTGCGCTGTACCTGGCGCTGGGTGAGCTTGTTGCGCTTGTCGGCATAGGGATTCTCCCCGGTGCGGAACTCGATGCGCACCGGCGTCCCCACCAGGTCGAGTTCCCGACGGAAGATCTTCTCCAGGTAGCGCTGGTAACTGCTGGGCACCTTGCCGGTCTGGTTGCCGTGAATCACGATCAGGGGCGGGTTCTGTCCACCGGGGTGTGCGTAGCGCAACTTGATGCGACGGCCGTTGACCATAGGGGGCGGATGATCGAATACCGCGCCCTCCAGGATGCGCGTAAGCAGGTTGGTGCTCAACTTGCGGGTGGCGGATTCAAAGGCCGCGTCGATGGAACGGTACAGGTGCCCGACGCCGGTGCCGTGCAGGGCGGAGATGAAGTGGATATCAGCGTAATTCGCAAACTGCAGGCGCCGCTCCAGTTCTTTGCGAATCCAGTCCCGCTGGTCCGGCTCGATGCCGTCCCACTTGTTCACGGCCAGTACCAGGCCGCGTCCCGCATCGATGCAATGGCCCAGCAGATGCATGTCCTGGTCCACGATACCCTCATGTGCGTCCATCACCAGGATCACCACATGGGCGTCATCGATGGCCTTGAGGGTCTTGACGATGGAGAATTTCTCCACGGTCTGCCGGACATTCTTGCGCCGGCGCACCCCGGCAGTGTCGATCAGTGTGTAGCGTCGTTCGTCCCGCTGGTAATCGATATAGATGCTGTCGCGAGTGGTACCGGGCTGGTCGAAAACGACGACCCGTTCCTCGCCCAGCAACCGGTTTACCAGGGTCGACTTGCCCACATTCGGGCGCCCCACCACGGCCACCCGGGTGCTGTCCGGGAAATCCTCGCGACCCGCGAGCTCCTCGCCGGGGGGGAATTCCGCCAGTACGCTGTCAATCATCGCGCGTACACCGCGGCCATGGCTGGCGGCGATGGTGAACATGGACTCTATACCCAGCGTATAGAAATCGCTGGTCGCCAGTTCCTCGTTGAGACCGTCGATTTTATTGATCACCAGGTGAAATGATTTGTTGCGCTGCCGGAGATGCCGGGCGAGCGCCTCGTCCGTAGCGTTGAGTCCTTCCCGCGCATCCACCATGAACAGCACTGCGTCCGCTTCCTCGATCGCAGTGAGGGACTGCCCCGCCATCCGGGAATCGATACCGTCTTCATCCCCACTGATACCGCCGGTATCGATGACGATACAGGGGCGGCTTCCCAGCCTGGCTTCCCCGTACTTCCGGTCGCGGGTCAGCCCCGGAAAGTCAGCCACCAGGGCGTCGCGGCTGCGCGTCAACTGGTTGAAGAGGGTCGACTTGCCAACGTTGGGGCGCCCCACCAGGGCGATGACAGGGATCATTATTCCCTGGGGGTGATCTCGAAAGCGACGAGTTTACCGCTGTTGCCGAACACGTAGAGGGTATTGCCGTCGCTCATCATATCCGCCCGGACACCATCGCCGTCGACCTTGACGCGGCCCACGAACTCGCCATCTACCTGGGATACGAGATGAACGATGCCCTCGAAATCAGCCACTGCGACATAGCTGCTGACGGGTATCGGCCGGGAGAGGCCCCGGTAGGCCAGCGCAGTCTGCTGCCAGCGCAACCCCTGGCCATTGCGCAGGTAGGCGCTGAGCGTGCCATCCTCATCCGTGACGTAGACATTACCGAATCCCTGTGACACACCGGAAAAGGACGAAATGTCCTGCTGCCACAGCTTGCGCCCGCTCGCCACGTTGATCGCCATGACCCTACCCTGGTAACTGGCCACGTACAGCTCACTACCCACCAGGGCCATGGTGCCATCGACATCGACGATGCGCTCGATCTCCGAGCGGCCCTGGGAGATCGCTACGCGGACCTCCCATGCGACCGAGCCGTTATCGGCATTGAAGGCCATGACCCGTCCATTGGCAAACCCGACATAGACCCGGTCGTCCTGCAGGATCGGGGTGCTGGTACCGCGAATGGTCAACACCGGCACGTTGCTGTCATAGGTCCAGAGCTTTTCCCCGGTCTCGAAATCCAGGCCCTGCAGCTTGCCATCATAACTCTGGGCGACCACCACGCGACCGTTGCCCTGGGGCGGGGCGAGCACCTCGCCGTTCAGGCGCGTGGACCACAGCACCTCACCGCTGCCGGCGTCCACTTTCAGGATCACGCCTTCGCTGCTGCCAAGCAGGAGCGTGTCCTCAAAGAACCCCACGCCGCCGGAAAGATCGGTCTCCAGGTCGTTCTTCCACAGGGTCTTCCCCCGGCTGCGGTCGATGGCCTTCAGCTCACCCTCCGCCGACGCGGCGTACATCACATCCCCGCTGATGATCGGCTGCAGCTTGTAGAATCCTTTCCCCTGTCCATTACCGACGCCCACGGACCACAGTTTTTTGATCTTGACGGTTTCCTGGATCTCGACCAGTTCGGCGGGCTGGTTGGCTTCATCGTCGTCTGAATCAAACCATCCCTTGATGGTACTGCAGGCACCCAGGTTGAGGACCAATGCGATGGCGAAAAGGCGGCGCAGGGAATGCCTCATGCTATGGCTCCTCCGGTGCAGGTTCGTTCGTGCCGGAGGTTGCCTCGACGCCGGCAAGGGCTGCCGGCTGGACCGGGCTGAGGCTCTGGAGTTTCTGCTCCAGCGTCACCATATTGACCTGACCGGGGAAACGCGCTGCAAGCAGGCGAGCTTCGTTATAGGCCGTGCGGGCATCCTCATCCCGTCCCATCTGCAGGAGCACATCGCCGCGCGCCAGGGTAAAAGAAGCCTGGTAAGGTCCTTCGACACCCTGGTCCAGGACGGCGAGTGCCTGGTCGGCTTCCCCTGCGGCGGCGAGTACGCGCGCCAGGCGCAGCTGCGCAACCCAGGCCGTATCGCTGCCCTTGTCAGCTTCGCCGAGAACCCAGCGCAGTTGCGCCTCCGCCTCTGCCAGGTCGTCCCGCTCCACGGCCATGCGCGCCAGGTGCAGTGCCGCGAACTGGGCGTAGGTCGAGTCGCCGTGACTCTCCTTGATGCCCTCGGCCAGGGACATCACCAGTTGCGTCTGCTCTGCCGTCGCTTCCGTCTCCGCCGACGCTCGCATCATGGCCTGGTACGCGTCAGAGGCCTCCTCCTGCTGCCGCTGCTGGTGACCTTTCCAGGTCTGCCAGCCAACCCCCGCGCTGAGGGCGATAATGATGGCGGCGACCGTCGACTGACCGTTCTCGCGCCACCAGCGCTTGAGCGATTCCAGCTGTTCATCTTCCGTGCGATATTGTTCCACGTCTGTCACATCCCTCTGGATTTAATCAGATGGCAAGCGCTGCACGCAGCGCCGCCTGTAATTCGTCACCGGGTACGGTCTGCTGACTCCCCCGTTCACCGTCAGGGCCAGGACGAAGGGGCTTGACGGTCACGGTGTGTGAGCTTACCTCGTCCTCCCCCCAGATCAACGCCACACCGGCGCCACTCCTGTCCGCCTTCTTCATCTGGCTTTTGAAACTGCCGCCACCGGTGTGCTGCACGATACCCAGCGCCGGCAGCTGGTCCCGCAGGGCCTCGACAGCAGTCAGCGCCACCTGCTGCGCCTCCTGGCCCACGGCCACCACGTATGCGTCCGTCTGCTGCCCCGCGACCACCTGACCGGTTTCGCCCAGCAGCAGCACGAGACGCTCCATTCCCAAAGCAAAGCCGACCGCCGGCGTCGACTTGCCGCCGAGCTGCTCCACCAGGCCATCGTAACGCCCGCCGGCACAGACGGTACCCTGCGCACCCAGCCGCTGGGTGACCCACTCGAACACCGTCTTGTTGTAGTAATCCAACCCCCTCACCAGCCGCGGGTTGATCACGAACGGTACGCCAGCGGCGCGCAGCAGGTCACAGAGCCGCGTGAAATCCCGGCTCGATTCCTCGTCCAGGTAATCCGCAAGGGCCGGCGCACCATCCAGCAACGCCTGTGTGGCGGGGTTCTTGCTGTCCAGAATCCGCAAGGGGTTGCTGGTCAGGCGGCGACGACTGTCTTCATCGAGTTCCTCCTGGTGGCGCTCCAGAAAGGCCACCAGCGCATCCCGATAGTCGCGCCGCGCCGCGGGACTGCCGATCGTATTGAGCTGCAACTCCACACTGTCGGCCACGCCAAGCTGCCGCCAGAGGCGCGCGGACAACAGGATCAGCTCCGCGTCCATGTCAGGCGTTTCGACGCCGAAGGCCTCTACCCCGACCTGGTGAAACTGGCGCTGCCGGCCCTTCTGGGGACGCTCGTAGCGGAACATCGGTCCGGCGTACCACAACCGCTGCGGCACGTTGAGCAGGCTCTGCTGAATGGCGGCGCGCACACAGCCGGCGGTGCCCTCGGGGCGCAGGGTCAGGCTCTCGCCATTGCGATCGTCGAAGGTGTACATCTCCTTTTCGACGATATCCGTGACCTCACCGATGGAACGGCGGAACAGCTCCGTCTGCTCCACCACCGGCAGACGGATCTCGCTGTAACCGTAACTGGCAAGCAGACGACCCACAGTCTGCTCCACGAACTGCCAGCGGGGCGTCTCCTCCGGCAGAATATCGTTCATGCCGCGAATGGCGCGAATATTACTCACTTGTCTGTGGTTCCAATGTGTCGCACGTGTATCAGACGGAAGATTTCAGGATCAGTGTGTCCTGCTCTGCGGCGTGCTGTGCGTCGAGTTCCCGTGCCCGCTGCCTGATCACCTCCTCGAGGTGGTCAAGAAAGTTCTCATTGCTCACCTTGTGGTCGGGCTTGCCACCCACGTAGATCAGGTTATTGGGGCTCGCACCGGTCAGCCCCACGTCGGCCTCCCGCGCCTCGCCGGGGCCGTTGACGATGCAGCCGATAATCGCCACGTCCATGGGGGTACGGATATCCTCCAGCCTCTGCTCCAGTGTGTTCATGGCGCCTATGACGTCAAAATTCTGGCGTGAACAGCTGGGGCAGGCGATGAAGTTGATGCCGTTGGTGCGCAGTTTGAGACTCTTGAGAATCTCAAAGCCGACCTTCACCTCTTCCACCGGATCCGCGGCGAGCGAGATGCGAATCGTGTCGCCGATACCCTCCATCAGCAGCATGCCCAGCCCGACGGCCGATTTCACCGTGCCGCCGCGCAGTCCACCCGCTTCGGTGATTCCCAGGTGCAGCGGTTGCTCGATCTGCTGCGACAGGAGCCGGTAGGCTTCTACCGCCATGAACACCCCGGACGCCTTGACGCTGACCTTGAAGTCGGGGTAGTCGAACTTGTCCAGGATATCCACATGACGCAGGGCCGATTCCACCAGGGCTTCGGCCGTGGGCTCCCCGTACTTGCGCTGCAGGTCCTTGCCCAGGGAACCGGCGTTCACACCGATGCGGATCGGGATTCCCTTGTCGCGGGCACTGTCGATCACCGCCCTGACCTTGGCGTCCCGGCCGATGTTGCCCGGATTGATTCGCAGGCAGTCTACGCCATATTCAGCCACCTTGAGCGCGATCCGGTGATCGAAGTGGATGTCCGCCACCAGCGGCACCGTCACCTGTGAGCGAATCTCGCGGAATGCCTCTGCTGCTTCCATACTCGGCACCGAGACGCGCACGATATCCGCCCCGGCATCCTGAATCGCCTTGACCTGCGCCACGGTTGCGGCCACATCGCAGGTCTCCGTATTGGTCATGCTCTGCACACTGATGGGCGCGTCGCCGCCGACGGCCACGTCACCCACATGGATCTGCCGGGTCTTGCGACGTTTTATGGGCGATTCAGTCTTCATCGTTCACCTTTCCCGTGGCCTCCACGGCCACCCGGGGTTCCATCCCGCGGTCAGCCCCATCGCGCTGCGTTGCCAGCTCATCCCCGCCTCCCTGCCACCACCACAGAGCCGCCACCAGCAGCAACAGCAGCACCACCAGCCCGATCACCATGCCGGGTCCGGTATGCTGCAGCTGCAACGGCGGGCGACGCGGGCTGGTCCGCTTCAGCTCGCAGGCGACATCCTCGTACTGCACAAACGCCGCGAGCAACTCGTCCTCATCCACCCCCAGCAATTTGCCATAAGCCTTGAGGTAGCCGCGGGCAAACGCGGGCCTGCGCAGAGCCTGGTAATCGTCGCGCTCGATGACGGCCACATACCCGGGCATCCAGTTCAGGCGCTCGGCCACTTCTTTCTCGTTCAGCCCCTGGGCCTGCCTGGCCGAACGGAGAATCGTACCCGGCGTAACGAATGCGTCGACCTGTCGCAGGACGTCGTTAGTCATTCTTCACGGCCCGCAGATACGCCTGGTACTCAGCCGATTCGGGATACAGGTTGCTCAGCGCCAGCACGTAGCTGCCCTCTGCGTCGCGGTCACCGCGCGCCTGGGCCAGCCGGATACCGAGCCACAAACCCCGCGCAGACTGCTTCCGGACCACGGTCCGGTAGGTGTTGTAGTACTGCTGCGCAGAAGCCGTGTCGCCGGCATCGAACCGGATCTGGGCGAGTTCGAGCAGTGCAATGGCATTGGTGCGATCCATGGTCAGCGCGCGCATGAATGCTTCCTCGGCGCCCTGGGGATCGAACAACTGCAACCGGCACAGACCCAGGTTCACGAAGGCGTTGGGGCGCTCACGGTAGAGCGTATCCTTGGTCACGTACTCCAGCTGCTCCTCCGCCTCCCCGAACCGCTCCTGGGAGTAGAGAAAGGCCGCATAATTATTACGCGCCCGGGAAAAGTTCCTGTCCAGCTTGATCGCGGTCTTGAAGTGCTCCTCGGCCAGCTCGAATTCCCCGGTGCTCTGGTATACCAGGGCGAACGCCTCGTGGACCTCGGCATTCCTGGGATCGATCTCGTTGGCCAGTTTGAGATTGCGCTTGGCATTCTCCCAGTCACCGGCACCGATATACTTCCGGGCCAGTTCCACCCGCTGCTTGAGGGTATCCTCCGGCGAGGCGGCATTGGTGAAGACGGTTTCCTCGGTGCTGATGCAGCCACCCAGCAGGGTTGCCATAGCCAGGATGGCGATAGCTGCATATTTTCGAACGCTTGATACCGACATTGAGTTCACCGTTACCCCACCTGATTTTCACGAGCCTGAAGTTCTGAACGATAGCGCTCACTGCGCCGGGTACGATCCACGACTTCACCCACCAGCTGGCCACAGGCCGCGTCGATGTCGTCACCACGCGTGGTGCGCACAGTGACAATATATCCCGCATCCACCAGCACTTGCCAGAACCGCGAGACCGCATTTCCGCTGGGCCGCCGGTAATCCGACTGGGGGAACGTATTGAACGGGATCAGGTTGATCTTGCAGGGAAAGTCCTGCAGCAACAGGGCCAGCTCCCGGGCGTGCTGCGGCTGGTCATTGACCCCGGCGATGAGCGTGTACTCCACGGTCACCACGCGCTTCGTATCGCTCTGGGCGTCGATATAGTTGCGGCAGCTTTCGAGCAGCATGGCGATCGGATATTTGCGATTGATGGGCACCAGCTGGTTCCTGAGCGCATCGTTGGGCGCATGCAGGGATACCGCCAGGGAGGCCTCACTCACTTTGGCCAGCCGGTCCAGGGCCGGTACCACACCCGACGTGCTGAGGGTAACCCGCCGTTTGGAAATGCCATAGGCGAGGTCGTCCATCATCAGGTCCATGGCGCTGACCACATTATCGAAATTGAGCAAGGGTTCCCCCATCCCCATCATCACCACGTTGGTGACGACACGTCCCTTCCCGGACTGGAACGCATCAAAGGATTGAATCGCCAGCCACACCTGGCCGATGATCTCTGCCGCAGAGAGATCGCGCTGGAAGCCCTGCTTGCCGGTGGAGCAGAAACTGCAGTCCAGGCTGCAGCCCACCTGGGAAGAGACACAGAGGGTGGCCCGGCTGCCATCGGGAATCAGCACCGTTTCCACCAGGCCGCCGCCATCAACCCTGATCGCCCACTTGCGGGTACCATCGCTGGAGTCGTGCTGGCTGACGATTTCCGGCGGCCGGATTTCGGCCACACCGCGGAGTTTCTCGCGCAGCCCCTTCCCCAGATTCGTCATCTGGTCGATGTCGCTCACCCCGGCGTGGTGTATCCACTTGAGGACCTGCTGGGCCCGGAAGGTCTTCTCGCCCAGCTGCTGGAAAAACTGCTCCATCTGCGGGCGGGACAGGCCCAGCAGGTTGACCCGCTCCTGCGGGGACTCCGGGTCACTCGTGGCGATAATCGATGTCATGGGGAGGGTTCTATGCGGGTCTCAGCGCTCGCAGATCTCGCTGGCCGCGAAAAAGTAGGCGATTTCACGCTCCGCAGATGCGGGCGAATCGGAACCGTGAACCGCGTTGGCATCGATGCTCGACGCGAAATCGGCGCGGATGGTGCCCTCGGCCGCTTCCTGCGGGTTGGTAGCGCCCATCAGCTCTCGATTCTTGGCAATGGCATCCTCTCCCTCGAGTACCTGGACCACCACCGGGCCAGAGGTCATGAACTCTATCAGCGCGGGAAAGAAGGGGCGCTCGCGGTGCTCGGCATAGAAACCGCCAGCCACGTCGTCGCTCAGGCGCAGCATTCTGGACGCCACGATCTGGAGACCATTGGTCTCGAAACGGGAGTAGATCTTGCCGATGATGTTCTTGCCGACAGCATCCGGTTTGATGATGGAAAGGGTGCGCTCTACAGCCATGGGTTGTCTCCGGTAACGTGTTGCGGGATAGATTCCGGCCCTGCGTTCACCCTCTATGGGTGCCGTTGCTGACCGGGAAATTCAAAATCGCGCAATTATACGGATTTTGGGCTGGGGTTTCACCTTACTCTGCCGCTGGTGGCTATATTTTTTTTCTTATATATCAGGCGGTTAGAAAACAGGAGGCGAATTGGGCATTATTTGCCTCCTACAGATCGCGGCGCGGCTGCCCGGGCCCTTCCCGGTTTCCCCCAAAAGGTGATCTAGCGGGTCGATGCTCCGCCCGTATCCCGGCCGGCTCCCTCCCGGTAACGGCGCCAATGCGGGGAACTCTCCCTGAGCCTCGCCACCGCGTCCCGCACCTGCGCTGCGGCCGCATCCACGTCGTCCTGCGTGGTGAAACGCCCGAAGCTGAAGCGCAGGGAACTGTGGGCCAGTTCATCATCCAGCCCCAGTGCCCGCAACACGTAGGAGGGCTCGAGGCTGGCAGAGGTACAGGCTGAACCACTGGAGATGGCGAGGTCCTTCAGCGCCATGATCAGGGACTCGCCCTCCACGAAGGCAAAGCTGATATTGAGTGCACCGGGCAGGCGCTGCTCCATGTCGCCGTTGACATGCACCTCCCCGATATCCCTGATGCGCTCCCAGAACCGCTGTCGAAGGGTTTTCAGGCGCTCCGCCTCCGCGGCCATCTCCTCACTGGCAATACGGGCGGCTTCGCCCATGCCCACGATCTGGTGGGTGGGCAGCGTACCGGAGCGCATGCCGCGCTCGTGCCCGCCGCCATGCATCTGCGCTTCCAGTCGCACCCTGGGAGAGCGGCGGACAAACAGCACTCCGACACCTTTCGGCCCGTACATCTTGTGGCCGGACAGCGACATCAGATCCACTTTCATCTGCTCGAGATCAATGGGAATCTTGCCCGCGGACTGGGCCGCATCCACGTGCAGCAGCACCCCCGCAGGGCGGGTCACCTCGCCGATTCCGGCGATGTCATTGATCGTGCCGATCTCGTTGTTGGCGTGCATGATGCTGACCAGAATGGTGTTCCCGCGCAGGGCCCCCGCCACAGCCTCCGGCGTAATCAGCCCCCGGCTGTCGGGATCCAGGTAGGTCACCTCGAATCCCTCGTGCTCCAGTTGTCCACAGGTATCGAGAACCGCCTTGTGTTCGATCCGGGAGGTGACGATGTGGTGGCCTTTCTCCCGATAGAAGTGCGCCGCGCCCTTTATCGCCAGGTTGTCCGATTCGGTGGCACCTGAGGTCCAGACAATCTCACGGGGGTCGGCGTGGATCAGGTCTGCTACCTGGCGCCGGGCTTTTTCCACGGCCTCTTCTGCCTTCCAGCCGAACAGGTGCGAGCGGGAGGCGGGGTTGCCGAAATTGCCCTCCAGCGTCAGGCAGTCGGTCATCTTCTCCGCCACCCTGGGATCAACCGGCGTCGTGGCGAGATAGTCGAGGTAGATCGGTTTTCGCATTCCTGAAACCTGCTCGTCGTGTTGCCCGGCGGGTGGGAACCGGCCGCGTCCTGCCGTCCGCTCAGACCTCGGTCAGGGGCAGCGAGCCATCCTGGCTGGAACGTGCGCTCTGCCGCGCGGAAATACTCTGTACTTCCCGCCGCTGCACCAGCTGCGCCAGACTGATCTGGCTCAGGAAACCGTGAATCTGCTCACTGAGGTCGCACCACAGGTGGTGGGTAAGGCACACTTCCCCGTTCTGGCAGTCGCTGGTGCCACCACAGCCGGTGGCGTCGACTGCCTCGTTGACGGCATCGATAATTTCCGCGACGAATATTTCGTGCCCGCCGCGGCTCAGGCGGTACCCGCCGCCGGGGCCGCGCACGCTCGTGACGAGTTCGTTGCGGCGCAATTTGGCAAACAATTGTTCGAGGTAGGAGAGCGAGATATTCTGCCTGCCCGAGATATCCGCGAGGCTGATCGGCCTCTCACCGCCGTGCAGGGCCAGGTCGAGCATGGCCGTGACCGCGTATCTTCCTTTCGTTGTCAGGCGCATGGCAATCACCTCGGTTCAGACTAACGCCCTAGTATCCAATACCCTACCAATGCGGTCAACTATAACCCCGCCCGGGCTGTACCCCGTGAAAACCACGGCATTAGCCGGGGCGGTACCCCCAGTTTTACCGGTTCCGGGCTTTCTCGACCCACTTCTGGGTCTCGGTGAGGATACCCCGCAGGATATTCAGCTCCATCTCGTCCAGTCGGACCCGGCTGTAAAGCCGCCGCAATCGCGCCATGAGCTGCCGGGGCGCCGCTGGATCCAGAAACTCGATGTCCGTGAGTGTCTGCTCCAGATGGACATAGAATCGCTCCATATTGTCGCGGGTGGTGAAGGGCGTATCCCAGTGGTCGTCCTCCCGGTCCGGCACATTCCCCTCCGCCAGGAGCATCCGCAGTTCGTAACAGATGATCTGGACCGCCATGGCCAGGTTCAGTGAACTGTAATCGGCGGAGGTGGGAATATGCAGGTGCAGGTTACAGACTTGCAGTTCATCATTGGTCAGGCCCCGGTCTTCCCGTCCGAACAGCACCGCCACCTGCTCCCGGGGGGACACTTCGGCGATGCGACGGGCGCAGTGTCGCGGATCCAGCAGCGGCCAGGGAATGCGCCGCTCCCGGGCGCTGGTGCCGACCACGAACTGGCAGTCACCAATGGCCTCCTCCAGGGTCTCGGTGACCACCGCCCGCTCGAGCACATCGAGGGCAGACGCGGCGCGCCACTCTGCCTGCTCATGGGGAAAGGCCCGCGGCTGTACCAGCACCAGGCGCGACAGCCCCATGTTTTTCATGGCGCGGGCCACCCCCCCGATATTGCCGGGGTGGCTGGTATTGACCAGCACGATGCGGATATTCTCGAGATTCACGGTGCGGGAGCGCGCGTCGCTCAGGCCAACAACGGCCTGGTGGCCTGCAGAACGGCCTTGAAGCACTTGGGATTGCCGCAGACAATATTTCCGGACTCCAGGTAGTTGTCCGAACTGTCGATATCTGCCACCAGGCCACCGGCTTCGCGGACCAGCAGGGCGCCGGCGGCGATATCCCAGGGCGCCAGGCCTATCTCCCAGAAAGCGTCGAGGCGGCCGGCCGCGACGTAAGCCAGGTCCAGTGAGGCGGCGCCGGCCCGGCGGATTCCCGCGCACTGGGCGGCGAGAATCTCGATGGACTTGCTGTAGGGTCCCAGTTTGTCGTCGCAGTGATCCTTGAAGGGGATACCCGTACCCAGCAAGGCGCCGTCGAGACCGGGCAGGTTGCTCACGCGGATACGCCGTCCGTTGAGCTGGGCGCCGCGGCCCCGGGAGGCGGTGAACTCTTCACGCCGGACCGGATCGACGATCACCGCGTGTTCGAGCCTGCCCTTGTGCAGGCAGGCGATCGAGACGGCGTAGTGCGGGATCCCGCGGATGAAATTGGTGGTCCCGTCCAGCGGATCGATCAACCAGCGGTACTCCGCGTCGGCATCGCCGTTCAGACCGGTCTCCTCACCCAGGATGGCATGATCGGGGTAGGCCTTGTGCAGATGGTAGATAATCTCCTTCTCGGCGGCGATATCCACGTCCGATACGAAATTATTGACGCCTTTCGCCCTGACTTCGAAGCGCTCGAGATCGTCTGAGGCGCGCACGATATTCTCCCCGGCTTTCCGGGCGGCGCGCAGTGCAATATTGATCATGGGTTCCATTGGGTCATCCTGTGGTACCTGGGCGGGATCGAACGGGGCTTTTATACGGTCCCGTCGAACTCGTTCTGTTCTTTCCTGCTACGGGTCCGGAGGGAAATGTTTTTTGGCCCGCTTCCCCGATACTCGCTGACCAAAAAACATTTCCCTCCGGACCCTCAGTTCCGTTCGGCGAATCTGCCAGACTATCGCCTGAATAACGGCCACATTCATGCACGTCCTGCTGCATAAACCGGCCGAGGGATCGGGGTGAGGAAGTATTTTCGTCAGCGAGTATCGGGGAAGCGGGCGAAAATACTTCCTCACCCCGATCCCGTCACCGATTAAACCCGGCGCATCCAAATCACCCTGTCTTCAACCGAAACACAAGGCCAAACCTAGGGCATCAGGTCTTCCTGCTCGGAGCCCTCTTTCACCGGGATCATCAGATCCTCCTTGTTCACGCCCATCATCAGCATGACATTGGCAGCCACGTAGATGGAGGAGTAGGTACCGATCATAACGCCGACGATGAGGGCGATGGCGAATCCGTTGATCATCTCGCCCCCGAACAGGGCCAGTGCCGTGAGTACCAGCAACGTGGTCAGCGAGGTTACCAGGGTGCGGCCGAGTGTTTCCGTCAGTGAGATGTCGATGACCTCTTCCGGATCCGTCCGGCGCAGCTTGCGGAAGTTCTCGCGGATGCGGTCGGAGACCACGATGGTGTCGTTGAGGGAGTAACCGATCACGGCCAGCAACGCGGCCAGCACCGTCAGGTCGAACTCCATGCCGGTGACGGAGAAGAAGCCCAGGGTGATCAACACATCGTGTACCAGCGCCACTACCGCACCGACGGCAAACTTGAACTGAAAGCGAAACGCGATGTAGAGCATCACCAGCGCCAGTGCCAGCAGCATGGCCAGACCGCCCTGCTCGCGCAGCTCGTCGCCCACCTGGGGACCGACGAACTCGATGCGGCGCAGTTCGACCGCACCGTCGAAGGACTCCTGCAGCGTGACGAGCAACGCGGCACCCTCCTTGTCTGAATAACCCTGGGGCAGGCGGATCAGGACATCGCGGTCGGTGCCGAAACTGACGACGGTCGCGCCGCTGTAACCCTTCGTTTCAAGGGTATTGCGGATGGCACTGAGGCTGGCAGTCTCACTGTAGTGCACTTCGACCAGTGTACCCCCGGTGAAGTCCAGCCCCCAGTTGAGCTGTTTCGTCGCCAGCGAGCCGATGGCCACCAGCAGCAGCACACCGGAGAACACCAGGGCCAGCCAGCGCCGGCTCATAAATCTGATCGTTTTCATGCGCGACCCCCGATTGACAGTTTCTCGACCCTGCGCCCGCCGTAAATCAGGTTGACCAGGGCGCGGGTTCCCATGATGGCGGTAAACATGGATGTGATGATGCCCACGGATAGCGTGACGGCGAAACCCTTGATCGGGCCGGTCCCGACCGCATAGAGAATCACGGCAACAATGAGCGTGGTGAGGTTGGCGTCGAAGATGGTGGCGACGGCACGCTCGAAACCGGAGTGGATCGCCATCTGGGGTGACAGGCCGCTGGCCGTCTCCTCCCGTATTCGCGAGAAGATCAGCACGTTGGCGTCCACGGCCATACCCACCGTCAGCACGATACCGGCGATACCCGGCAGGGTGAGCGTGGCCCCGATAATCGACATGAACGCAACCAGCAGTACCAGGTTACAACTCAGGGCAATCACCGCCGCCACCCCGAAAACCCGGTAGTAGAGAATCATGAACAGCACGACCAGCGCCAGGCCATACTGCACCGACTTGACGCCCAGCCGGATATTCTCGGCCCCCAGGGAGGGACCCACGGTCCGCTCCTCGACAAAGGAGATCGGCGCAGCCAGGGCGCCGGCGCGCAGCATCAGCGCCAGTTCAGACGACTCCATGGGATTGTCCAGTCCGGTAATCTGGAACTGGGCACCCAGGGCGGACTGGATCACCGGCGCGGTGAGCAGCTTCTTCTCGTCGTAGGGCACCTTCACCGCCACTTCGCTGCCGTCCGGCTGGACCTCGTAGCGGGTGCGGTATTTACGCTCGATGAACAGCACGCCCATACGGCGCTTGATGTTGTTGCGCGTGGCCCGCGACATGAGGGTACCGCCTTCGCTGTCCAGGCTGATCTGCACATTGGGCCGCCCGTTCTGGTCGAAGCTGGCCTGGGCATTGGAGACACGCTCACCCGTAATGATGACATCGCGCTCCAGCCACTCGCTCTGGCCCGCACGATCGGCGCTGCGGTATTCGTAACGCTGCTTCTCCGAGGGCGGCGCATCGAGGTTCGCCACCAGCCGGAACTCCAGGTTTGCCACCTTCCCCAGGATACGCTTGGCCTCTGCCGTATCCTGGATACCCGGCAACTCCACCACGATCCGGTTCTGGCCCTGACGCTGCACCAGCGGTTCGGACACACCGAGCTCATTGACCCGGTTGCGCAAGGTGGTGAGGTTCTGGGCCACAGCGTAGTCGGCTATCTCCTTGCGGGTCTGTTCCGATACGGCGGCATAGAGTTTCCAGTCGTCCCCGTCCTCGACCCGGTCCAGCACCAGCTCCGGGTGATTCTCGGCAACGACACTGCGGGCCTCTTCACGCAGCTCCTCGCTGCTGAAGCGGGCCTCGACCCTGCCGTCATCCGACAGGGTGACAAAGCCGCGGATGCGCTCTTCCCGCAGCGCGCGCTTGATGGCACTGACATAGAATTCCACACGCCGCTCCATGGCGGCATCGACGTCGACCTCCAGCATGAAATGGACGCCGCCGCTCAGGTCGAGGCCGAGTTTCATGGGCTGGGCGCCATAGTCGCTGAGCCAGTCCGGCGTGGTGGGAGCCAGATTGAGCGCTACGATGAACCCGTCACCGAGCGCCCGGGATACCCGGGCCTGGGCTGCCAGCTGCTGCTCCGCGTCGCGCAGCCGCACGAGCCCGTTGCGTCCGGAGGGGTCGATGACCTCGCCGAAATGCTCGATACCCGCCTCCTCCAGGGCGCCGGTGATGCGCTGCAGGATCTCGTCGTCGATCACCTGGGCACTGCTCTCGCCGGTGATTTGCAGGGCCGGATCCGGGGCGTACAGGTTGGGCGCGGCATAGAACGCGCCCAGCAGTATCACGAACAGAACCAGCAGGTATTTCCACAATGGGTATTTATTCAGCATATCCTGACTCTAGGGCCGTCTTGGACCAGGGAAGCGGGTTCTGCCCGCAAAAAGGGCGACATTATAAATTAACCGGGCGTCGCCACAAGCCTGCCGGTTTCACCGTGTGTCCGGGTCATCCCAGCCAGTGCCTGGCATTGCGGAACAACCGTAGCCAGCCGCCATCCTCGTCCCATTCACTCGGTGCCCAGGAGTGCTGCACCGTGCGGAACACGCGCTCCGGGTGAGGCATCATGATGGTCGCCCGCCCGTCGTCGCTGGTCAGCCCGGTGATGCCGCGGGGTGATCCGTTCGGGTTGGCGGGGTACCGCGTGGCCACCGAGAGGTCGTTCTCGAGGTAACGCAGGGCGACGCCACCGGAGGACTCGCAACGCTCGAGCGCTTCCGCGCTGCTGAATTCCGCCCGCCCCTCACCATGGGCCACGGCTATCGGCAGATGGGATCCGGCCATCCCCGCCAACAGGATCGAGGGGCTGGACTCCACCCGCACCAGCGACAGGCGCGCCTCGAACTGCTCCGAACGGTTGCGCACGAAGCGCGGCCAGTGGCCGGCACCCGGGATCAGGTCCTTGAGGGTAGACACCATCTGGCAGCCATTGCACACACCCAGCGTGAAACTGTCATCGCGCTGGAAGAACTCACTGAAATCCTCGCGCAGGCGGTCATTGAACAGGATGCTTTTGGCCCATCCCTCACCGGCGCCCAGCACGTCACCATAGGAAAAGCCGCCGCAGGCCACCAGCCCCTTGAAATCCTGCAGGTCCCGACGGCCGCCAATGAGGTCGCTCATATGCACATCAAAAGGAGCAAAGCCGGCGCGGTGAAAGGCAGCGGCCATCTCCACGTGCCCGTTCACGCCCTGCTCCCGCAGAATGGCCACTGCGGGCCGCACACCGGTGGCGATAAAGGGCGCCGCCACGTCCTCGGCGGGATCAAACCCCGATTTTACCGACAGGCCGGGGTCATCACGCGTCGTGCGTTCGTACTCTTCCAGCGCGCAGTCGGGATTGTCCCTCAGGGCCTGCATTTCATAGCTGGTACGGGCCCACAGCTGTTGCAGGCGGGATCTCGCGTCCTCCAGCAGGGTCTCGCCCCCGGCGGCGATGACCACCGAATCACCAAGCTGCGCCCGTCCGATGCGGTACAGGCAGTCGCCCAGGCCCAGTTCGCCGGCCCGGGACAGTACCCCCTCCATGTCGGCTGCCGCTACCTGAAGCACCGCTCCCACTTCCTCGTTGAAGAGCACTTCCAGAGGCGTACCGGGCACCCCGGAAAGGTCCACCTGCAGTCCGCAGCGGCCGGCGAACGCCATCTCCAGCAGGGTGACCAGCAGGCCGCCATCTGAGCGGTCATGGTAAGCCAGCAGGTCACCGCGCCCGAGAC
>JAHEEV010000173.1 GCA_024640505.1 Halieaceae bacterium | reverse complement strand
AGACCAGCAGGCTCTGCAGCAGGTGTTCCCTGGCCTCGTCGATGTTGGGATCGATGACGTGGGTGGTGAATGTGGGGCTGAGCAGTGTCGCCTTGACGCTGATATCGCGGCTGACCTGGCCGACCCATACAGGCTGACCATCGAAGCGAAACGGGGCGAGCCAGAGACGCAGGTGGTTGCGCTGGATGATGGTATTGCGTGCGCGCTGCAGGGCAATATCCTGGGGTCTTCCCATAAAATAGAGGGGGCTGACCGGCGCAACCGGATAGGCGGCGCCTGATATTGCAGCCGCCACCATACGGCGTACTGTAGTGATGTCTATCCGGTGGGTGAAAGACCATCCGGCACGGGAGAGGGAAGCGAGCATATCCTCGGTGTCACCGATCAGTACGAGGTTGAGCGGGTCGCCTGCAGCGTTGCCGTGTTGATCCGCGGCGCAGCAGGGGAGTCGCCGCAACTCAACGCGCAGCTGCTCCAGATTCAGGTCGGGCTGAGCATCCTGGCCATAGATGGCTATCGGATCGAGGTCTTCATAGTCGAAATCGCCATCTGGCAGTGGCACGGCAAAACCAAAGTCGAGAGCGTGTCGCTCTCCGGTCAGTGAAACGGCCAGGTATCGCCCGCCCTCGTGCCGCGGTGCCAGCACGTAGCCCTCTTTCGTTTCACCGGCACGCGTTTTGAGGGGGATGGCCAAATCGCGAAAATGTCTGGTCAGGCGCGTCTCGTCGTCTTTGCCGAGACCGGCGTGAAACAGCGCTGCCGCCTCATCGGGGGCAAAGTAATTCGGGTCCAGCCGGGATACCAGCAGCCAGTGACTGTGATCCGAACGATTCTCGATTCGCAGCCATATTGCCTGCAGGCCGACGTCGGAAAGATCGACACCGAACAACCGTTCCGCATGGTGGTCGGGTAATATCGTGGTGGAGACGGTTACGTCTTGGCGAGTCTCGGTTTGTATCGTATTCTGGAACTCCGCGACGTCCAGTGGCTGGGGCTGGAACGAGGTACACGCCGACACCATTGCGAGGCAGGCACAGAACGCCAGGCGCTCCAGCCAATACCTCCCAGGCAGGCGGACGGAAGCAAATCGAGGTGGAGCGGGTTTTTGTTTCCACTTGACGGGGTTTAGCGCTGACATTGCAATCATTAAACTGAAAAACCTGACTATATCCGTGTTTTGGACTGGCGATTTCAACGCAAGTGCGGCAGAGTCTGCCGGTAGGCTCGCCAATCCATACAATAAGGCATTCCACTCGCCATCACCACGTGTTGTCCACGAAATCCACAGCTAGCACAAGGCCTCGTTGGAGCCTGTCCTCCCGGATCCTGGTCGGGCTGGGCTCTGGCATATTCGCCGGATTGTTCTTTGGCGAATCAGCGGCTGTTCTGCAACCGGTCTCGGATATCTATATCCGCCTGATGCAGATGACCGTACTTCCTTACCTGGTCACCTCGCTGGTGATTGCCTTCGGTCAGCTCAGCACGACGGAGGCCAAACGCCTGGCAATCCGCGGTGGGGCACTGCTGCTGATTATCTGGGTAGTGACGAGCCTGGTGATTTTCGCGTTTCCCCTGGCGTTTCCCGACTATGTCAGTGCCTCATTTTTCAGCCAGGCACTGGTGGAGTCCCGCCAGCCTTTTTCATTTACCGATATTTACTTCACCAGCAATCCTTTCGATTCGCTGTCGCGCAACGTGGTTCCTGCCGTGGTGCTGTTCAGCTGCATGATGGGGGTCGCGCTCATCGGCCTGGAAGACAAGGAGCGCCTGCTGGCCCCTATGCGAACCTGGAACGCGGCAATTGTGCGCATCACTCATTTTGTGATCGGCCTGACCCCGCTGGGTGTATTTGCCATCGGTGCGGTCACTGCAGGAACCGTCTCCCTTGAAACCGTGAACCGACTGGAGGTCTATTTCATCGTGTTTGTGGCGGCCTCGCTGCTGCTCGCCTTTCTGATCCTGCCGCTGCTTGTCACGGCCGTCACTCCTTTTCGGTACTCGGAAGTTTCCGGTATCGCCCGTGATGCGCTGCTCACTGCATTTGTCACCAATAGCGCATTTATCGTGCTTCCCATCCTGATCGACCGCTGCAAGGCGCTGTTGGAGCAACACGGATTGCTCGATGACAATGCGGGGTCTGCCACCGAAGTCATGATCCCGATCATGTTCAATTTTCCCAATGCCGGAAAATTGCTCACGCTCCTGTTCATTCCATTCGCGGCCTGGCTCAGCGGCGCTCCTATGCCGGCCAGCGACTACCCCCAGTTGATTGCGGCCGGGATTCCCAGCTATTTCGCCAAAGCCCAGGTCGCCCTGCCGTTCCTGATAGACCTGTTCGGCCTGCCGCACGACCTGTTCCAGCTCTATATACCCACCACGATCATTACCGGAAAATTTGATTCGCTGGTCACCGCGATGAATCTGATCGTGTTCGCCCTGCTGGGTGCCGCCGCGATGGGGGGATTCCTGGTATTCCAGCGCGGACGGCTGCTGCGCGCGCTGCTGGGTATCGGTGGTGGATTGGTTTTATCGGTCATTGCCGTGCGGGTGCTTCTGGGTGCCGTGATCGATACGACCTATTCTCTCGACCAGACGATCCGTGAGATGCACGATCCGGGGCGACTTTCGACAACTGTCGTTCACCGGACGCTGCCGGCAATGACGGGTGATTCGACAGCTGCGGTGAGCACCCTCGAGGGTATCCACAGCCGCGGTTCCCTGCGCATCGGTTACGACCCGAGGAATCTGCCGATGAGTTTCTTCAACGACCGCGATGAACTGGTGGGGTTCGACATCGCTCTAGGCGAGCAGCTCGCCGCCGCCCTGGGGCTTCGGGCCGAGTTCGTGCCCATACGCTGGCCCGACCTGCCAGAGCTGCTCCAGCGTGGCGTCATCGATGTCATGCCGGGCGTCTGGTATCGCCCTTACTGGTTTTCCTCACTAAAGCTGAGCGAGCCCTATTTTATCGGCACCATCGGCCTGGTGGTGAGGGACAATCGGCGTCACGACTTTGTGGATCTGGCGAGTATCAAGCGCATGCGCGGCCTGAAAGTCGGTGTGCCGCTCGACTCGACCCAGATCCAGACCAGCATGGAACGCTATTTTGGTGGCACCGACGTGGAGTACGTGGTGGTGGAATTCTGGGAGCCGTTCTTTGAAGGAAAATACCCCGAGCTGGATGCCTTCCTCATGCCGGCAGAGCACGCGTCCGGCTGGACCCTGCTATATCCCCATTACACCGTGGTGGTGCCGCAACCGAATCCCGTGCAGGTGCCGTCTGCCTTCGGTGTGGCGCAGGAGGCCGAGGCGCTCCGCTCTCTTATCAACGAGTGGGTCGTCTTCGCCGACAACGCGGGATTGATCCGGGAGAACTACGAATACTGGGTTCTGGGTAAGGG
This sequence comes from Halieaceae bacterium, assembly GCA_024640505.1. Lineage (GTDB taxonomy): Bacteria > Pseudomonadota > Gammaproteobacteria > Pseudomonadales > Halieaceae > JARRPM01. The sequence continues at coordinate 2,808 of JAHEEV010000173.1, read as the reverse complement.
TGCCGAGGAGACCGAACCTCGATGGTCGATTATGCGCGACGTGCTGGGCTGGGCTGAATGAGCTGCGCTGTGCGCTAGTCATGTAATAAAGCCATTGGTGCAATAGCACTTCCCGGGAGCCTTGTATGGGTTGCTGCGTTAGGTTCCGTTGGCAGGTCTGAACTCACCTCAGGGCTGGTAGAACTCCAGGAACTCCCGGATATCTGGGGTCGCATCGACCGTATTCCTGATCATCCCGGCCATGGGGGTGCTGACATAGTGCAGGACCGCATCAGAACGGGAGGTGTCGTAATAACCCTGGGGATAGGGGTTTGACCCCCATTCCTCGTCCCGCGAGGGTTCCCCGCCCATGGTCATCGACATCTCATCCCGGAACGTCCTGAACGTGGTTCGACAGTCCGCGGGCCCTGCCACATTGAAGATACCGTGATCGGCCCCTGGATTGTCCAGCGCATTGAGATACGCCGTATTCACATCGTCCCTGGAGACGAAGTGGGCGGGCGATGTGGCAGTTTTAATCTTCGTCTCTGTCCTGTTTCGCTCGCGCATCCACGGTAAGCTGTTGAGAAACAGGTGCGGTGCGGCAACGTCCGCGCAACTGGCCATTCTCATGATGGTGTAATTGACCCCTGAACGTCTGATCGCCAGTTCTGAGGCAATTTTCGTCGCCGCGTAGGTACAGGTCGCAGGAAGTGGGTCGGATTCCGTAAAATCGCGTGCTTCGCCTTGCGGTGGGAATCCATAAACCGCCACCGAGGAGGAGTAGATCAATTTGGGCGAGTTACCCGCAGCCCGGATCGCGTCGATCACATGCAGGGTACCGTAGTAGTTCACATCCCAGCAGTATTCCCACTGTTCCTCACAATGGGTGGGCAACGTCATGGCGGCGTGGTGTATGACCGCGTCGATATCGTCACCCACCGCAGCGCGCACCGCATCCTCATCGCGAATGTCGCCCCAGACCCAGTCGTAGTCCAGACCCTTGCTGTGCAGGAAGGCCTCGGTCGCCTCATTGAAGCCTTCGGGATGGGTGATAAAGCCATTCCTGGTCTCGAAACAGCGAACCTGATGTCCTGCCTCCAGGAGCCTGAGCAGTGTCGTGAATCCTACGCGACCGCAGGGGCCGGTCAGAAGTACTTTCATGGTGTTCTCCGCAAAGGCCAGTGTGGTTTCCCTCCGCGAGACGCCGCAACGTCAGGAGGGTTCAGAAATTGTAGCGCGCCTCGACACCATAGGTCATCGGTTCGCCCCGTGTCAGGTCGTCGGCCAGGAAAGCTGATGTGTCGAAACCGGAGACATAGTAGAACTCGTCAGTCAGGTTGCGACCCCACAGGGCGAGTTCATAGCGCGTCGCGCGATACACCAGTCGGGCATCGACCAGGGTGTAGTCATCCTGGAACTGGCCCGACTTTCCCGGGCCGTTATTTTTTGTCTTCAGGTCATTGAAGGGGTCGAACCAGGTCAGGTCCTGGTAACGCACGACACCGTTCAATTCAAGGGTGCCGTCGCCCAACTGCATGATTTCCCAGTTGCCGAACAGGCTGGCAGAAACCTCGGGGGCAAAGGGAAACTCATTGCCGCCGATGTCGATGCCGTTGACGATTTCACCTGAATCGTACTCGGAATCCAGGTAACCGAGGCTGGCGCCGACGTACAAGGAATCGGTCAGGTAGGTTTCCAGTTCCAGTTCCAGCCCCAGCATCTCGCCGCTGGCGTTGCGCAGGAAGCTGGTGGCGCCCACGATCTCCTGTACCTGCTGGTCCTGGTAGTCCGCATAGAACGCCGCGGCGTTGAGTTGGAGCCGGTTCTCAAACAGTCGCGACTTCAGGCCCAGTTCGTAGTTGTCGACGAATTCCGGCTCCACAAAGGTGACCTGGGAAACCGACTGGGAAGCCTTGCCGTTGAAGGTGCCGGCGCGGTAACCCCGGCTGTAACTGGCATAGGTCAGCACGTCATCGCTGAAACGGTAGTCCAGGATGACCCTCCCGGTGAATTCCTGGGAGTCGTCTTTCAGGTCAGGCAGAACCTGGTTCTGGTCTGGCTCGGCGTTGAGCGGGATGGCGTTGTACTGGGCAGTGTTTGTGGGCAGGTCATAGAAGGTCGAACGCAAGTCCGACAGGGTAAAGCTGTCATCGGTATAGCGCAGGCCCATGGTGAGGCGCCACCGCTCGCCGAAATCGTAGGTGCCCTCCGCATAGGCCGCGATTGATTCCCGCTCCTGGGTGAACCGGGACTCCGCCCTGAAACCGGTCGCCAGCACGGCGGGGTCGCCCTGGAAGGCTCCCAGACCGTCAGGCGGCGGCAGAATATAGGAACTGACGGGCGGGTTGAAGGCGGGGAATGCCGGCAGACCGGCATCGACCAGGGCGTCGTAGATCTCCTGTGCCAGAGGATTTATCGGCGCCAGGGCCGCAAACCCTGGCGTCGGGAAACCCGCAAGGTCGGCCAGGGGGCCGAAGAATATCTCATCGTTCAGTGTGTCGATCTGGTCCTCACCGTAATACACGCCGGCGATCAGTGTCGACCGATCGCCAATCCATGCCAGGCGAATATCCTGGTTGAACTGGTCGAATTCGGCAGTGAAGTTGACGAAGCAGGTCGCCACCGGATGGCCGTCACAGTCGTGGGGTATATCCAGTTCGCCCTCGGTGTAGCCGCTGATGGAGGTCAGTCTCAGGTTGTCGGCTAGATCCCAATGCAGGGTCAGAGTGTAGTCATCCGCCTTGGAGATGGATTTGCCGGTGCTGTCGGATGCCGCCTGGTCATCGTCGTTGGCGCCGAACTGCTCGCGGTTATAGCCGAAGGTGT
>JAHEEV010000172.1 GCA_024640505.1 Halieaceae bacterium | reverse complement strand
CTGCCCTGTGGGAGCGGCCTCCTACCTCATGTTTCATGCCTGCACCAGCACACGCTGGATCTCCCGTGCAATCAGCCACAGCCGATCCTGGCCCCAGGCCCAGACCACGGTATTGCCTTGAGCGTCGAGCAGCCGGAACGTGGGCACGCCCCAGGAACCGAAACCATACATGGCCTGCCGGTTCGCCTCCATCTCCTGCTGCCAGTCGTCATTGTCGATGACGGCCTGGGCCTCCCGCCAGGAGAGGCCTGCCTCTTCTACCACGTACCGCAGGCCGCTCTCCCGATTGGTGTTGATTCCCCGGTAAAAGGCCGCGTTCAGGAAAGCGCTCATCAGGGCCACGCGCTTGCCCTGCCCCCGCGCCCAGTCAAACAGGGAATAGCACCGCCGGACAGGCTCACCGATCGGATCGGCAAAGTGGCAGAAGTCCTCCAGCCCCAGCGCCCGCGCCTCGCGGGTTGCATCACTGAAAAAATAGAGGCCTTTCTCCTTCGTCAGTGACACGCCGCGCATGACCATGGGCAGCACGGGCCGCAAATCGAGGCGCACGCCGGTGCGCTCGGCCAGCTCTACCGCCTTGTCGAAGATCACCGCCGTGTAGGGACTGCGCAGGGAGGCGTACAATTCAAGGGTGAGGCTGCCGTTGGCCTTGTAGGAACCGGCGTCGATCGGGGGACGCGCGAACAACAGCTCTCCCGGTGTACCCAGTCCGAGTGCCTGCCAGCGTTGCTCCAGGTGATAGAGGCGGTCGACACCCCAGTAGCGCTGGCCACCATAGTAGAAGGTGGCTCCCGCAAAATGTTTCAGCTCGGCGCAACGGGCAGCGCCCCGCTCCAGCGCCTGCTGTGTATCGGCCACCGAGGCGGCGCCGAACCGGGATGCCAGCGCCTCGAGGGCGCTGTCGTCACCACCGATCACGGCCTGCCCCACCGCGACCGCGGCCTCGGGAAACTGATCAACTGGCACCGCCGCGAGAATCTGTTCGGCGCGGTGACAGCGCTGCGGGTCGGGAGCCGGCGCGTCCGCGGGATAATCCAGGCCGTAATGGGGGGCAATCAGGGCGGCATCGTAACGGGTCTGGGCGGGCAGCAGATCCGGTTCCGGCAGGTTGGCGCCCTCGGGGCCGGGAACCAGGTGCGGCACCAGCACCACGCCGTAACGCTGCAGCAGGGGTGCCAGCGCCTGCGCCGCCAGGTGACTCCAGGCATCATCCACCTGGTGAAAATATTCCAGCACATGGGGCTGTCCGCGCTTGACCCGTTCCCGCTCGGCCTTCTGCTCGGCCTTCTCCACACGACCCGGTCGGTTGAGTGTGGTGATCACGCGGGACGTGAGCCAGCGCGCGAACGGGCTCGGGTCCATGGTCGCCGCGCCGCCCTGCTCCCGAAATTGCTCGCTCATCGTCTCATTCGACTCCACCACACTACACAGTCACTGCCGGCTGTGCTTGAATTGGGTGCCCAGCATAAACGGAGTGGCAGCGCGAAGAAAGCGCCGCACGGGAGATATGATCGAACAGATAAGCATCCGCGTGCCGGGCCAGGGTCTCCATGCCATCACCGACCGGGTGCGCGCCGTGGTGGCGGCCAGCGGCCTGCAGGAAGGCTTATGCACGCTGTATGTCCGCCACACCTCCGCGAGCCTGCTGATCCAGGAGAACTATGACGACAGCGCACGCATCGACCTGGAAAACTGGCTCGACCGGCTGGTCCCGGAAAACGATCCGCTCTACACCCATACGCTGGAAGGCCCTGACGACATGCCCGCCCACATCAAGTCGGCCCTGACGGCCACCCAGCTCAGCGTTCCCTTCCAGCACGGGGAACTGCTGCTCGGCACCTGGCAGGGTATCTACCTGTGGGAGCATCGCCATCACCCGGGCTCCCGCACGGTGGTAGTACACCTTTGAATTCGCCCTCCACAACCAGACCGGCGGTGCCGCGCGATACACTGGTCACAGAGCTCCAGCGCTGCCTGCCGGCGGATTGCCTGGTGCTGGAGACCGAGACACAACGTCCCTTCGAATGCGACGCCCTCACCATCTACCGGGATATGCCCCTGCTGGTGGCTCTGCCGGAAACCGTGGCACAGGTGCAGGAGATACTCCGCATCTGCCACCGACTGGATGTCCCGGTCGTGGCCCGTGGATCCGGCACCGGCCTGACGGCGGGGTCCATGCCCCACCCCGAGGGTGTCCTGCTGGTGCTGAGCAAGCTCGACCAGATTCTGGAGATCGATCCGCTGGCGCGCACCGCACGGGTCCAGGTGGGTGTCAGCAACCTGTCCATTTCGGCAGCGGCTGCCCGCCACGGTCTCTATTACGCACCGGACCCCTCCTCCCAGATCGCCTGCAGCATTGGCGGCAACCTGGCATCCAATTCCGGCGGCGTCCACTGTCTCAAGTACGGCCTGACGGTGCACAACGTGCTCGCTGCAGAAGTGCTCACCGTGGAGGGAGAACGACTTACCGTGGGGAGCCAGGGACTGGACAGCCCCGGTTACGACCTGCTGGCCCTGTTTACCGGCTCCGAGGGCCTGCTCGGCGTGGCGGTGGAAGTGACCGTGCGCCTGCTGCCAACGCCGGAACTGGCCCGCGTGGTCCTGGCCGGGTTCGATTCCGTGGGAGCCGCCGGCGATGCGGTGGGGGCCGTCATCGCCGCGGGGATCATTCCCGCCGGCCTGGAGATGATGGACCGCCTGGCCATCCAGGCGGCGGAGGATTTCGCGGGCGCCGGTTATCCCCGCGAGGCAGAGGCGCTGCTGCTGTGCGAACTGGACGGCACCGCAGCAGAGGTGGAGGATTATATCGGGCGGGTGCAAACCCTGTTCCGGCAGGCGGGCGCCACCTCCCTGCGGGTCTCCAGCGACGAACAGGAACGGGCGCTGCTGTGGAAGGGCCGCAAGTCCGCCTTTCCCGCCGTGGGTCGGCTGGCGCCGGATTACTACTGCATGGATGGCACCATACCCCGCAGCCGGGTCTCCGAGGTCCTGCAGGAGATTGCCCGCCTGTCGGCCCACTACGACCTCCCCGTGGCGAATGTGTTTCATGCGGGCGATGGCAACCTGCACCCGCTGATCCTGTTCGATGCCGGCGACCCCGCGTCGGTGCGCAAGGCCGAGGCCTTCGGCGGCAAGATACTGGAGTACTCGGTGCGCGTGGGGGGCTGCATCACGGGTGAGCACGGCGTCGGCCTGGAGAAACTGCGCCAGATGCCGGTGCAGTTCGGGCGCGGCGAACTGGAGCTGTTCGAGGAGATCAAAGTGGCCTTCGATCCCGGATTGACGCTGAACCCGGGCAAGGGCGTACCCATCCTCAAACGCTGCCAGGAGTACCGCGCCCTTCCACCGAGACACGACCATGGCTGATCGCACCGACGACATCCGCTCAGCCGTGGAGCGCGCGCAGGCGGCGGGCACTCCCCTGTACATCCGCGGCGGCGACAGCAAGCGCAGCATGCTCGGGCGCGACTGTCCGGCGCAGCCCCTCGACGTGGCCGGACACTGCGGCATCGTGGACTACCAGCCCGCCGAACTCTACCTCACCGCGCGCGCCGGCACATCGCTGGCGGAGATCGAAGCGGCGCTGGCGGAGCAGCAGCAAACGCTACCCTGCGAGTCGCCACAACTGGGGACCGCCACCCTCGGAGGGACCCTGGCCTGCAATCTCTCCGGTCCGGCGCGACCCTGGGCCGGTTCCATCCGCGACCTGGCCATGGGGGTGCAGCTGGTTAACGGTCGGGGTGAGCTGCTGAGGTTCGGCGGCAAGGTGATCAAGAATGTGGCGGGTTACGACGTCACCCGCCTGCAGGCCGGCGCCCTGGGCACGCTGGGGGTTATTACCGAGCTGACGGTCAAGGTGCTCCCATGCCCGGAGCACAGCCTAACCCTGGTGTATGAGATGACGGCGGCAGAGGCTCTGGCGATCATGAATCGCCGCGCCGGGGAGAGCGCGCCCCTGTCCGGCGCCTGCTGGCTCGCGGATCGCCTCTACCTGCGCCTTGCCGGCGCGGCCAGTGCGGTGACGCAGACAGCGGCGGCCTGGGGCGGCGAACAACACCCGGGGGAGCACCCCGTCTGGCAGGATGTACGCGAAATGCGCCTGCCCTGCTTCGACGGCTCGGAGCCTATCTGGCGCTTCTCGGTGAGCAGTTCCGCACCGCTCCTGGCAGATCCGGCGCCGGTCCTGATCGACTGGTGCGGCGCCCAGCGCTGGGTTCACGGCAAGCACGACCGGGAGGCCCTGCAGGCGCACGCAGCGGCAGCCGGGGGCCACGTCGGCCTGTTCCGCGGCGGCGATCGCAGCGGTGAGGTGCGCCCGCCGCTCTCCCGCCTGGAACAGGATCTGCAACAGCGACTCAAACACTCCTTCGACCCCGACGGCCTGTTCAACCCGGGCCGGCTGTACAGCTGGTTGTAGGCGCCCCATGTACACCGACCTGCACGAGAACTTCACCCGCGACCCCGACGCCCGCCAGGCCAGGGACCTGATCGATGCCTGCGTACACTGCGGTTTCTGCCTGGCCACCTGTCCCACCTACCTGGACTCCCGGGACGAGCGCGACAGTCCCAGGGGCAGGATCTACCTGGTTAAACAGCTGCTGGAAACCGGCGACGCCAGCGCCCTCTCCCGAACTCACCTGGACCGCTGTCTCAGCTGTCGCAGCTGCGAAACCACCTGCCCCTCCGGTATGCGCTACGGCAGGCTGGCAGATATCGGGCGCGGCCTCATGGAGGAAAGCGCGCCGCGGAACACGGCACAAAGAAGTTGGCGCTACCTGCTGCGTTACCTGCTGTCGCGACCGCGGCTCTTCCGGCTGGTCCTGAACCTCGGCCGGATGGTACGTCCGCTGCTCCCCGCGTCGCTGGCAACACAGATACCGCAACGCCAGTCGCTGCCACCACGGCCCGTCGCAACACGCTCTCGCAGTATGCTGGTGCTGGAGGGCTGTGTGCAGTCCGCGGCGACGCCGCGCACCAACGCCGCCGCGCGGCGGATTCTGGACCGCCTCGGCATCACCCTGGTGGCTGCCCCGCAAGCGGGTTGCTGCGGCGCGGTCAATTACCACCTGGGGGCGCACGCAGACGGCCTGGACAATATGCGGCGCAATATCGATGCCTGGTGGCCCCACATCGAGGCCGGCGCCGAGGCTATCGTCTCCAGCGCTTCCGGCTGCGGCAGCCTGCTGGTGGAATACGGCGAACTGCTTGCCCGAGATCCTGCCTACGCGGAGAAGGCCGCGCGGGTCTCGGCCCTGGTTCGCGATATCGGGGAGGTCCTGCAGCAGGAGGACCTGGCGTCGCTGGCGGTGGATACGGGCGTCGGAAAGATCGCGGTACAGGTCCCCTGTACGCTGCAGCACGCACTCAAACTGCCCGACCTGATTCCCGACATCCTGCGGCGGGCGGGCTTCGACCTGGCGCAGACGCAGGAGGGGCACCTCTGCTGCGGCTCGGCGGGCACCTACTCTATCCTGCAGCCAGAGACGAGTCAGCGGCTCAGGGACAACAAATTGCGCGCCCTGGGTGTGGATTCCCCGGCCATCATCGCCACCGGCAATGTCGGTTGTCAGCTGCACCTGCAGGCGGCGGCCGAGGTTCCGGTGGTGCACTGGATCGAGCTGCTGGACCGCTGATTATTGTGCGATCGCTGCCTTTAACCTGTGGGAGCGCGCTCCGCGCGCGATGGGTGGGGTGCAACATTCATCGGCCGCGGAGCGGCCTCCTACAGGCGCATGGATTTTCGTGGGAGCGCGCTCCGCGCGCGATCGGGTCCAACACAAAAAAACCAATCGCCCTCGGAGAGGGCTCCTACAATCAATGCGCCCGTTACCTGTGACCTGTGGGAGCGCGCTCCGAGCGCGATGGGGCCTCGCACACAACCCCAATCGGCCGCGGAGCGGCCTCCTACACGCATGGATTTTCGTGGGAGCGCTCTCCGAGCGCGATCAGGCCCCGTACACAACCCCAATCGGCCGCGGAGCGGCCTCCTACAGGGGGGGGTAGCGGCCTCCACAACCACATGACGCGTTGCCGATTACTCTGTTATATTCGCCGACTGGCCGAGGGCTAATTACACGATAACGATATGAGGTACCTGATCCATGAGCACCGCAACCGATAAACTTCTGCTGGACGCCGCTTACGAATGGGAGCAGAAAGCCCCCGATCGCGTCTATATGACCCAGCCTCTGGGCAACGGCCAGGTGGTCGACTATAC
>JAHEEV010000171.1 GCA_024640505.1 Halieaceae bacterium | reverse complement strand
GTGCCACTCACCCGGAAATTGCTGAGGCCCAGCGTCTTGCCAAAGCCTTTGGTGAACTCGAACTGCGCGGTGTTGCGGACCTTGGACAGCCCGGGTCCATCCCGGTAGTGCGTCGTATTCTCCACGAATCCGGCGGTGTCCCACTTCTGGTCCTGAGCATGGGATGCGGGTGCGAAAAATCCTGCTGCCAGGGCGGCACAGCCGAGGGCGGCGGTGCCGATTCCCGTACGCAGTCTACTTATATTTTTCATAGGGTACTCCCCTCGTTGGTTACTTTTTCAAAAAGCTGGCGGAGCGAGCATTCCGCCACCTGTTGCCAACGGCTCATGCCGCCAGCGGCTTCACATCGAGTGAATCGATCTCATCATCCAGCAGTTCCGCCTTGACGATAAACGCCGGCTTGAACCGCACGATCCACGCGGGCACCAGGTTGGCGGCTGCCCACGCGTTGAGAATAAGCATCACGACCAGCAACAGTGCCGCATCGGCCTGGAAACGCAGGTCGGAGACAAAGGCCCACATCACCACGCCGCCTATCAGGGCGGTCGCGGTAAAGGCGATGGCCTTCCCGGTGGTCGCGATTGAATAGCGGATACCTGCCTCCAGGTCGCCACCCGCACGCACCGTCTCCTCGCGGACCCGGTCCATCATATAAATCGAGTAATCGATACCGACGCCGATCCCCACGGCAATAATGGGCACGGTATTAACATCGATACCGATACCCACGATACCCATGTAGGCGTAGGTGGCTACGGTGCAGAAGGTCATTACCAGAAACATGAGCCAGCCCGCGTGAAACGACCAGTAAAAGAGGGTGACAAACAGGAAAATCAACGCCATCGCAGCGGGAATGATCACCAAATTGCTCTGGAAGGCGGCCTCGTTGATGGCCGCCGTCACGCCGATCGGCCCTCCCGCCAGGCGCAGTTCCAGGCCCTCCACCTGGTTGGCGGGATCCTCAACCCACTCCTTTGCCATGTGGATGGCCCGGCGCAGGGTTTCCCCCTTGTGATCCTTGTAGAAGAACACCAGGTTGGCGGTCTGGTCCTCGGGGTCCACGAATTCCTTGAGCGCTCCCGGGATCGGACTTGAAGCCATGAAGGCAAACATCAATCCGCCCACATAGCTGGCCTCATCCGGTATCACCGCCCAGCGCGGGTCATCGTTGTGCAGGATCTGGTTAACCTGCTTGACCAGGTCGGGAATGCCCTTGCTGCCACCCATTTCGGGGTCGCGCAACATGTGGATCTGGAAATCCTGCAGAGCCCGGAGCACCTCGGGCCGCTTCATGCCGCCGGGCTCGTCAGTACGCGCTACGACATACATCTCCTCCGAACCAGGGAAGTTGGCATTGATGTTCTTGGAAGAGACATTGTAATCGTGATCCGGGTAGAGAATCGGGGAACCGGGTTCCGACTCGCCGATCTGGACGCGCGAACTGAGCGCCGCACCTCCCGCATAAACGAGCAGGGCCAGCAGCAGTACCGCCAGGGAACCGCCGCGACTGGTGACAAAACGCGCCATAGCGGCGAAGACCCCAGCCTGAGCTTCGTCGGCTGCATCACCGGAAACCTTGCTCAATGGCAGCAGTGAAAGCACCAGGGGTACGGCCATCAGGACCGTCACCACCACGCTGCTGGCCCAGATAGACGCATAGATACCGAGTTTCACGTTAATCGGCGAGGAACCCAGTGAAATCAGAAGCAGACCCACGGCATCGGAGACGATACCCAGGGTCCCGGGGCGAAACAGTGTCTCGAAAGTGCGCCGGGCGGCGTCATGATTGTCTTTGGCCTTGTGGGCCTCCACGTAATAGCGTTCCACCAGCTGGATGCCGTGGGACATTGCGCGGGCAGTGATCAGGAAGGGAATAACCAGGGTCAAAGGATCCAGGTTGTATCCAAGGAGCGAGACAATCCCCAGACCCCACGTCGCCGAAATCAGGACGCCGACCAGTGGCAGCAATATGCCATAGATACGGGTGCGGAAGTAGGCAAGGAGCAGCGTAAGCAGAATCGCCAGCGTCAGGAAGAAAATCTGCATTATCTGGCTGAGGTAGCTATAAACCCAACCCATCAGTACGGGCTGTCCGGTAGCATAGATGTGCACGCCGGGCGCGGACTCGGATGCTCGCAGCTGCTCCACGCTTTCTTTCAACTCGCCCAGTTGGCGGAAGATCTCCACGTAATCGAGCTGGCCCTCGTTGAAGGTCGCACGGATGAGGGCGGACTTGAGGTCCGGGGACACGAGCAGGCCGTAGACCGTGGGATTGGCCATGACGTCAAGTCGCAGCTGGTCGAGCGCCTCCTGGCTGAGGTCAGCCTTCAACGGGTCGTAATAGGCCTCGGAATTCATGTTCCCCATTTCCGTCAGCCAGGTCTTGCGTACGGTGCGATGTGTCAGGCTGCGGACCAGGTTGTGGTTGACGCCGGGCAGTGCGTCCACACCCTGGGTAAGGCGGTGGATGCGGGACAGGGTATCGGAATTGAAGATATCCCCCTCCTCCACCGAAATGGCGATCACCACGTTGTTGGCGCCACCGAAGGTATCCTTCACCTCATTGTGCAACTGGATGTAGGGATGCTCCTGGGGCAACAGGTCGGCAAAGTTGGAGTACATCTCGAGATAGGGTATCCGGCTGGCGAAAAACAGGGTTGCCAGCAGGATGACGGACAGGAAGACCTTTGGATGGTAGAAGACGAACACCTCCACCATCCTGAAGAACCTGCTGATTACACTGTCTTCTCTCACGCCTGTATTCCTTTATCTATCGTCTTATGACTCGCGACCGGCCAGGGGAATGACCGCGAGAGTACCGCCGCCGCCTGCGACCAGCAGCGAGCCATTTGCCAGCGTGTCCAGGCCGCGCATGTAGGCCAATACTTCGGGCGCGCCTTCGAAGGTCTGCCACTGGCCGCCGCGGAATTCCACCAGTTTGGCGCTACCACCAACAGCATAGATTCCGTGGCCGTTAGCGTGAATGTTGTAGATAGGCGAAGAAGTCACCGATTCCTGGCGCGTCCAGCTTTCACCCCCGTCGGTTGTCTGCCAGATAACGCCATCCAGTCCGCCGGCCCAGCCCGTATTCACGTCGAGAAAATCGACGCCCATGGGATAGAAATCGTTGGGGATGGGGTCCCGCTGCTCCCAGCTGTCGCCGCCATCGTTGGTCGCCATCACCGTGCCGAATTCGCCGACGGCATAACCGTTCATCGCATCGACGAAGCGTACCGCGGTAAACTGCAGGTCTTCGTAAAGACTGAATTCATTCCACTGTTCCAGGGTGGCATCGGCCCAGTACAGGGTGCCGAAACTGGCAGAAACCCAGAGCCTGCCATTGGGGGCGCAGTGGATGGAAAGTGTGTTCTCAGGTGTGTCGATAGCGCTGGAAGACCATTGCGCAGAGTTTCCCGATCTGGACCATACCCGGCGCCCGCTATCCAGCGCGAAGAACTCGCCACCTGGACAAGCGGTCACATCAATCAGGGCCGGCCGGCCCGGCAACTCGAACCGCTGCCAGCTGTCGCCGTTATCATCTGACAGGATGATGGCGCCCTGGGAACTGACGACAGCCACTTGATCTCCACTGTGAGCCGCCGACTGCAACATATCGTAGCGATGAAACGTCCTGCTGTCCTCCGCTTCCACCTGCTCCAGATCCAGGGGGGCTTCGCAGGCAGCCAGGACAATGCCGGCGACAACTACTATGGCTCGCAGCACCGATTCCAGCGTAGTCATGTTCCTTTTCGTGTCTGTTAGCTTTTTCATAACGCCGATCGCTTTTTTTGAGGTTGAGGCCGCCCTGACCTACACAAATCTCATACTGAGCGTGCCGAGGTCGTGATAACGCACCGTGACACAGTCACCCGCCTCCACCGCGACCGCCGCAGTGACGCCACCGGTCATGATGAACGTGCCGGCGGGAATTTCCTCGCCGCGCTCTCCCAGCATATTGGCCAGCATGGCGACGCTTTCGGCGGGGTTACCCAGTACAGCGGCCCCGGTGCTCAATTCGACAATCTCGCCATTCTTCTCCATCACTACACCCACCGTGCGCAGATCCATATGATCGACCGGCAGGCAGCGTCCGCCGGTTACGAAACGGGAGGAAGAGCTGTTGTCAGCCACCACGCTCTTGATATCAAACTTGAAGTCCCTATAGCGGGAATCGATGATCTCTACTGCAGGCAACACAAAGTCTGTCGCCGCGTAGACGTCGGCCACATGGATACCCGGACCCTTCAGGGGCGCCTTGGTCACGAAAGCGATTTCGGCCTCCACCTTCGGGTGGATCAGCTTCGATGTATCGATGGCCGCACCATCGGCACAACTGAAATAATCGGCGAGGAAGCCATAGCAGGGTTCTTCCACACCCATTTGCGCCATCTTTGCCCAGGACGTCAGCCCCATCTTCATACCCACGATCCTGTGGCCGCGTTGCTCCTTGCGGCGACGGATTTCCCACTGGATGTCATAGGCATCCTGGAAATCCATATCCGGGTAGTCGTCAGTGATCTTGGTGACGTCCTGCGCCTGAAGTTCTGCGTTTTCCAGGTGTTCTGCCAGTTGTGCTATGACGTCCGGGGTCAGGGTGCTCATCGCTTTTTACTATTCCTTTATCTCAGATTTTGATACAGACATTCTGCAGTTCGGTGTAGAACTCCATGGAGTGAACGCCACCCTCGCGACCGATGCCCGATTCCTTGGAGCCACCGAAGGGTGTGCGCAGATCCCGCAGGAACCAGCTGTTGACCCAGCAGATACCACAGTCTATCTGCGGCGAGACCCGCAGGGCCCGGGACATGTTCTCGGTCCAGACCGAGGCGGCCAGCCCGTAGGGAGTATCGTTGGCGAGGGCAATCGCCTCCTCCTCCGTGTCAAAGGGACGTATGTGGCAGCACGGCCCGAAAATTTCTTCACGCACTACCCGGGCATCATCGGACAGACCCGTCCAGATGGTAGGCTGGACCCAGGCGCCGCCCGCGAGTTCATCCGGCATGTCGGGTACCCCGCCGCCCAGCACCACGTTCGCACCCTCGGCGACAGCCAACTCGTAGTAGGACAACACCTTGCGCTGGTGCTCGTGGGATACGAGGGGACCCATATCGGTCGTTTTGTCCTGTGGCACGCCCAGCTTGAACTTGCCCGCCTCCGCTGCCAGGCGGTTGACGAATGCATCGAAAATCGGACGCTCGACGTAGACCCGCTCGGTGCCCAGGCAAACCTGGCCACAGTTGGCGAATACCGAACGCAGGGTGCCTTCGATGGCCTTATCCATGTCGCAATCCGCGAAAACCAGCGCGGGGTTCTTGCCCCCGCATTCCATGGAAACGTCGCGCAGCCCTTTCGCCGCAGCCTGCGTAATAATCTCACCCGTCCGGGTCTCGCCGGTAAAGGTGATGGCGTCCACGCCACGGTGCTCAGTGAGAAAAGCGCCTGCCGAATCCGGGCCGAAGCCGTTCACTACATTGAATACGCCGGCAGGCACGCCAGCCTCATTCATTACCTCACCCAGCAGGGACGTAGTGGTAGGCGTTTCCTCAGAAGGCTTGACCACGACCGAGTTACCGCAGGCCAGCGCCGGTCCCACCTTCCAGGTCATCAACAACAGCGGCAGGTTCCAGGGACTGATCACGGCGATCACGCCCTTGGGCTTGCGTACCGAAATATTGAATGCACCGCGCCCGTCAGGCGTGGGCATCTGGAAAGCCTCCGTGGGAAAATTCTTGATCGCGTCGGCGAACACCTTGAAATTTGCAGCGCCCCGGGGGATGTCGATGTGACTGGCGATATTGTAGGGTTTGCCCGTGTCGGCACATTCAGCCTCGAGGAACTCATCGAAGCGCCGGTCTATGCCGTCGGCCACCGCGTGCAGGAGTTCCGACCGCTCCGCTTCTGTCATCGTGCCCCAGGGCCCGGCCAGGGCTTCCCGAGCAGCCGTGACGGCGGCATCCACGTCCTCCCGGGATGCCTCGTGCACACTGCCGATCACTGCGCCGGTGCAGGGATCGACATTGTCGAACGTGCTCCCGATTGAGGAAGCCCGGTACTCGCCATTGATAAAGTTTTTGACTTCTTTCATCGCTGTTTCTGCTTTTACTGCTGCCGCATTTTTCACGATCAGGTCACAACACCGAGGAAGTTCTCATTGAGCTGCCGGTCGTGATAGAAGATCGCCTTGCCCAGCTGCTCCGCGTCCCAGGTGACCACCGGGTGATCCGGGTAGGTATAGTCGCCTCCCGCAAACACCTCGT
>JAHEEV010000049.1 GCA_024640505.1 Halieaceae bacterium | reverse complement strand
CCCTGGGGCGGTAACTCCAGCGGAGCAGGGTCACAGCCATTGAGCTCAACCCAGTTCTTGATCCACACCAGGATATCGGGATAGAAATAGCCAGAATTCATTATCTCGCCTCCGTGATACGGAACAATCGGGTCTTCCGTGCCATGGAAGGCAATGACAGGCACGGGTCGGGACTGTACACACTGATCCCACGGGAGCAGGTAAGCACCAGAGACGCTCCCGATTGCGGCAATCCTTTCAGAAAGCTGGCAGCCCAGCAGAACGGCCATTCCAGCGCCGTTGGATAATCCGTTGGCGTAAACCCGGGTAGAGTCGATATTGTAGTCGTCTGAAATTTTATCGATCAGATCGGCAATGAACTGTACCTCCGCGCGCGTGTCTACGCGGGAATCCTGCAGATTGTATGCGTTCCAACGGAGCGGGATCTGTGTGCCGGAAGGGTAGACCACGATGAAACCGTACTCATCCGCCAGGTCGTTCCAGTGGCTGACTTCCATCTGGTGGGCGGGCCATTCAGCAAATCCGTGAATACTGATGACCAGCGGCACAGGTTTGTTTGGATCATAACTCTCCGGTACATAGGACAGGTATTTTCGTACCATCCCTGAAGAGGTGATCTCCCCGTTGGTATCGTTCAATACCAGATAAGTGCCCGCGACAACCGCCATTCCAAGCGCCAGAAGGGCGACAACGACCACGATGACACCGATGAGCACTCTTCGCAGCGTGAACCAGACTCGCATCAGAATACTTTCTCCCTGGTGGCCTCTATCGGATTATAGGGAATTCTCGCGCCAGGCCGCAGTCAACTTCGTGTCCGGCCGGCATTATCAGATCGTTACCCTGTGAATTCATCCCGGACAGGAGAGCCTGGAGCCTCGAAGGCTCCGTCACCCCGCGGAAAGTCATTTAGTTGCCTCAGGGTGGCGCGCTACGCTCGCTGATGGCCGGGATGAAACGAGCATTGCGCGGGCGCGCTGTGGCCTGGTAGCGGACCGTCAAAACCCGGCTCGACGAGCCGGGCGGGTTATTACCGTTTGAGCCAGGCCAAAGCCAGGATCAGTAAACCTTGATCTGCGTGACCAGCGGCTTGCAGTGAGATACCTCGACGCTATAGCGGTAGATGCCCTTGGGGACGTCCTTCCCCTTGACGCGGCACCGGAGGTTTCCTTCCTTGTTGCTCTTGAAGTTGCATTCATTGCTGCCCTTCTGCACGAAGGGATTATCGCTGCCCTGATTGAATACAATGGCGAAAGGCTCCTTGTTTTTATCGCCGCCCTTGTCCATGGACCACTGGACTTTCTTTTCCTGGCGGGTGCAGACGCATCCCGTTTCCTTACTGCAATCGCTGCGACCTTTCGCAGCATCGTTCTTACAGTTGTCGTGATCACCCTTGAACACGGCCTGTACCTCGCACTGGGAACCGTTGCCGGGATCCACCACGTTCAGCCAGACGCGCTGCTCCTTCGCCTCGGCCAGGGCCGCGGCACTGCCTGCAAGGCAAATCGCTGCCAATGAAAAACTCAGGAGGGATTTGATAATATTTCTGAAGACCATCGTTCGCTACTCCATATAGTACGGATTCGAAAAGACCGCTGTCGGAACCTGGGAAGCACCGACGTCCCGAGAGCGGTAGAAAGTATAGTCGCTGCAGAACTTTTCATCCATTAGGCGCAACGGGGTGAGCAGACTGGATCAGGCGTAACGGACCGAAAAGATACCCGAATCAGTGCCAGCCCAGGACAAGAAGGATGCAGTCAACCTCCCCCGGGAGGGTGCCAGAATAATTCGGGCAGGCAGTGCTTCTCGAGGAATGCCAGAGTCTCCTCGGGCAGGGTGCTCCGGTAGCGCGTCAGTGCACTCCTGTCGATACCGGTCGTTGCGGAGAACGAAGAGTTGCTCTGGCTGATTTGCCCGCCCTGGGTGTAGTCCAGCACTCCAGGCTGAAATTCTATGCCGGCAAACTCACACACTTCCCGCATACGTGCCTCGGTGTCGGTCACCAACTCCTCAAAACGCAGGCGCAAGGCGGGACCGCGATTGATCGCGAACTCTTCAATCTCCTGCCAGTATCGATTCTGCCTGCGGCAGAAACGACGCAGGTTGAGGTTGGGATTGCGCACCAGTTTCGAGGCGAGATGGGCCCTCGGGTCACGCACCAGGAAAACCCCCCTGACCGCATAATTGCTAGCCAGCAGGCCGCTCACCCGGGTAAGATCGCGCTGGCTGGGCTGCAGGGCACAGAAAAAAACACGCAATCGTCCATCACCTTCCCGGTGCCCCAGAGCCGCAGCCAACGCCTCCACGTGATTACAGACCAGGGCGTCCAGGTCCCAACGCCGATGGTGGACATCTATATGGCGATAATAGGCGTCCAGATCCAGCGAATCCTCCGTTCCGAAAACCTCTGTCCCGTGACCCGCATTGATGCGCTCCAGATGGCCGTCTTTCTGCAAGCGGCGATAAAATCGCTGTGCGCCGGCGTTTGAAGCCAGCATACCGCGCCATCGCACCAGTGGGTGTCGCGACAGGTGACGTAGGAAATATTCCTCATCGGGTGGCAACAGCAACCCGGGGTGGTGATCCAGCAGGCCGCGCAGCAGGTGGTTGCCTCCCCGGGGAGGCGCCCCGAGGATCAACAGTGGTGCTTTGGCCGAAGACTGCATTTTTGCACCTGTCTAATGTCAGTACATCAGGCGTTCTTTATCGGTGACGAGTTGCTTTCCGGTAACCAGGCGTCGCGCCTGCTTGGCAAGCATACGCAGTGGCCGGTATTCTTCAAAAACCACGATGAAAACCTTGCGGTAGTAGTTTTCCGGGCAGTTAATGCGCCGCACACCGTGCCAGGAATTGCCCCGGCGACCGAATATCAGGCTGCGATTATCCCTGGTCTCCGCAGGGTACTCGGCATCGAAATCCTCGAATGCCGGCGCGCTCTCGGCCGGGAAACGGCCGCGGTCATCCAGAACAACCGTTTCGCCGCCCCAGTCCCACTGCCAGTCATCCTCGGTGTTCAGATAGAAAATCTGCGATCCGATTTTACCTTTGGAATCACAGTGGGGAGACACTTCGCCACCATTGGGCGTGAAGTGCCAGTGAAAACGGAAACGCACTTGCGGGACATCGAGTAGCTTGCAGACTAAATCCCGGTATTGATCACCGCACAACTCCTCCACGAAATCCCGCCAATGGGACGAGAGCTCCATACCCCGCTCGTAGTCCAGCGTGAATCGATCGTGACTGCCCTGCCCATGCTTGCGCTGTTTGCCGAAAAAAGACCGAAACTGCTCGAGGGGCGGCATGGACTGGAGAAGTTCTTCGTAGCGCTCCGGCCGGATGAAAAACTGCGGATTGATCCAGGGGTAGGGCTGCTGTGCCTGGAACGAGGCCGGGTTTATCGCCTCCACTACCTCCGAATTCAGATATTGGCTGCTGTTCATGCTGTACTACCTGAAAAAAACGGCAGTATACGTCCACCACCGCCCTATGGACAGGCACTTTTGGACGACTTGACTACGGGCGCGGCTCTCCTTCCATGCCAGCTCCGCCCAGGGTCTTCCTTTCTCCAGCAGGTTTTATAGCCTTGATGGTCTTTACCACGTCCAGGAACAGGTTGTTAACCTCCCGCAGTTCAAAACCCGCGGCTTTGACGTTTGCGACAGTGGTACGGTTCATGTCAGGCCCTACCCTGCGAGTGAGCAGCGTCATCATGTCCATCATGATCCTGAAGGGATAGTAGGCCGATCCCGTGTGTTCGAACATATACAATTCCCCGCCCGGCCTCAGCACACGCCGCAACGCGCGCAGTCCACCGATCGGATCCGGAACCGAACAGAACGTGCAGGAGGTGAAAATCTGGTCAAAACTATCGTCCGCAAAGGACATGTCGTGAACATCCATCACGTGTGCCTGAATTTCACCGTCGTAGCGCTCAATACGAGGACGGGCTTGCGCCAGCATCTTCGGACTTATATCAATCGCAGTAATCGTCATACCAGGCGGGAACGTGGGTATATCCAGACCCGTTCCAAGAGCGAGAAAAAGTATCCTGCCGTGCATGTGGCTAAACAGTTCCCGCTTGAACGGCTTCCAGCGCTCCTCCGCACCGCGGCCGGCCATCAGGTCGAAGTGAGCCGCGGCCTTGTCCCATTTCGCCCGTGTTACTTCATCCCCCATGATCGCCACCGTCTACGCACAGTTGCGGCCCTTGCAGTCGTTTATTGAGCACCCAGACAATCATCAGTGACGCCAGTGCACATATCGCACCCAAAAATGCACCCGATCCCGGACTGAGCGCGACCATCGTACACCACATACCAACCACCATACCGCTGATCATCCCGGAGAACATGGTCGGCAACATGACCTCCATCGCCCCGAAAAATATAGAGAGCGGAAAGAACAGTACCAGCGCTACCAGCATACCCAGCAACATCGCGAGGATCATAACCACAAACATGGGCCAGCCAACACCGACAGTCAGGGCGCAGAGCAAACCCACCACGGCTCCTACCAACCCATTAGAGATGAGGTCTCCGATTATAAAGAAGGGGCGAAAATCCATGTCGATTACCTGTGCAACACAAATCCCTGATTAACCTATACTATCAAAAGCCCTGCTACCGGGGCACCAGAGACCGACCACAGCCCGGAAAGGCCTGAAACCCGACGGGAACACTCCGCAGATCTGTCTTATACTTTCATCCCCGATAAAGTCTGAGACATCGCTCGGTCAGGAGCCATAATGTCTGACAACACATTCAAAATACTACTGTTTCTAAAGCGTCGACCCGGTATGTCGGTAGAGGAATTCCGTGACTACTACGAGAACATCCACGCGAAGCTTTGTGAAAAGTATCTTAAAGGCGTATCCCGATACATTCGTCGCTATGTTGATCCCATGCCAAATCCGGAAACCGGGGCCAATGAGGAGCTTCCCTTTGATGTCATCACAGAGTTGTGGTTCAACGAAGAAAAAGTCTTCAGAGCCACCGTTAAACACATGTCTACCAGCATCATGCCTGAAGACGTTGTAGAGGACGAGAAAGCACTTTTTGACCGCACGAGAATGCGTATGGCAACGGTGATCGAGTCTGAAACAGGACAAACTCAGGGAAGCACCGGATAAACACGCTCCCAGGTCAGTACGCCCGTTAGTTCTCCTTCGCCGAAAGGAATCGGCGGCGTCTTCAAAATGAGCCTCTGATCGCTCAGTTCATAGAATCGTACCTGCTTGCTACCCACCCAGTTGGGGTACAGGCTGCCTTCAACATCGGTGATCAGCGTTTTTTCACTGACATCAATCCGGCAGGGACCATAGTAGGCCACGTAACCCTGAAACGCCGCTTTGATCTCCTCGGCAGTACCTGACGCCTGATCGCCCGACGCGAATCCGGGTCGGGCCTGACGCATCAGCTGTGCTGACATATAGCCCGACTCAGAAAAAATGACCTGGCCAAGTGCATCCTCCCCGAGCGGGTAAATGACTTTGCCGTCGGACATCCTGAATTCGGATGAAATCAGACGCCAGACGCCCGCGAAACCCTTTGCTGTTTCTGCGCGTTCTTCCTTCATGCCTTTTCTCCAGTTGTAAAGAAGCGTCTATCCGGGACTCAATGTGGCACAGCGCTGCTCAGGATGAATCCCTTCAAATGGCCACCCCGCCACCGTAGTCATCCTGCCCGCCAGCTGTTTTCGACTCCCGGATCAGGGTGAATATCGGCACTTTTCCTGCAGACGAGTGCAACGCGACGCTGGGGAATTCTGGTGTGAGCGGCAATGGCATCCACATGGTGATGATCTGGCGCACCGCCTTCCGCGGTATCGCGAAGAAACTGCAGAATCACGCCCTCGTGTATCTTGAATTTGATCCAGCGGTACAGGGCCACGTGGGCAGCAGCTGCTACAAGCACGACAAGCGCGATAATAATCTGTGATTCCATTTCTGTAGACTAACACTACGACCTGATCATATCAGGCCGGGGAATCCGTTTGTCTCACTAAAATAGTACACTTGGTGCATACACGCTATCATGGCCGGGATTCTGGAGGCGTCATACTATGATGAACGTATTGCAACCCACAGGCGACCAGGTGCGAGCGTTTCGGGATCGGCAGACAGGGCAGCCGATTGCCATGTTGAATCTGCTCAAGTTCAAGGAAAAGGCAGTCTATGAAGATGGCAGACCATGCGAGTTGAGCGGCTTTGAAGCATATCGTCTGTATGCCAGCGCCTTTGATGAGATAATGGGGCCAAAAGGCGTGAGCGTAGTTTATTCAGGCGAAGTGCGGGGACTCCTGATTGGACAAGGTGATGACTTGTGGGACGCGGTTGCAATCATCGAGTACCCGTCGACAGAAATCATGTTGAACATGCTGCGAGACGAAGACTACCAGCGCGCACAACAACACCGCGCGGCGGGTCTCGAAGGTCAGCTGCTCATCGAATGCGGGCCCGGCTTCACTTTTTGATACCGGGCTTTTTTCGACCTCTGCTGGTGATCACTGCCTAACGCCCGGCCCAGAGCAACTCTCAGCCGAGGCCATAGTCTGGCCATGCCCCATGAACCCAGGTCTGGCAGTTACCCCAACCGATACCACCCCCGGCGGGATCCTCCACCCGAATCATGCAGTCCCTGAATTGATTGAGCCTGGCAACTGATTCAGCTGTCGTGCAATCCTGGAAATAGTCTCCTTCCACACTTAGAGCACCACGCCAGCTACCGTGGTATTTGCCGTCGAACCCATGGTAGAGCCCGGCTCCGAGGTGAAAACCCGTATCACTGATCGGCTCGAAGCGCATGGCCCGATCGCTGCCATCTTCCATCGTGAACTGAAATTCGCCTGCCAGCAGGCGTTTGTTGGCGGGGTTGAATCTCAGCCTGGGAGACGCAGCGTGAATGAGCTGACGGCTTCCGTCAGCCAGCTCGATACCCCCCTGGATCTTCTCATGCTTGAATCCCGGGCCATGGAAATTCAGGTAGTAGTGATGAAAGGCGTAGCGGGAACCATCATCGCGCTCGAACAGGACGGGATTCCAGATCGCCAGTGCCGAGGGGATCATTTCATGCACATCGGGCTCAGCGTCAACCGGGGGAGCGCCGACGGAAGGGCGGATACCCCAGGAGTGGTCACGGGTAGAGACCCAGCTTTCCGGTTCGATCTCCTGCCTTTCTCCATCAATTTCCAGCCAACCGCGAGCAACCCCGGTCTGGTGGTACCGGATCTGGTCGGTAGCCCTGCGGAATCCGTGCAGATCACGCCTGTCTTCCCGTTCTTCCACCACACAGGGCACTTCACCGACAAAGGTAAAGTCAAAGGCGATAGGCTGCTCGTCGTTGGGCTCCAGCCAGACACGGATTTCCCGCAATGGCACGGTAACCTCGTAGTGGATCGGCCCCACCGACACGGTCTCCGGATTCGTGGCCAGGGCACGGCTCGCACGCACGGTCCATTGCTCCTTGCCCCGGGAGATGCCGCCATAGGCGTCCATCACGTTGCGGTTGGTGTACTTACCAAAGCCAAAGCCGATCTGAACCGAGCCGTCGCGGGCGGCAGCCATTCCGCAGACCTTCTCGGTCCAGGCGGGATCACTCTGCCCCACCGTGGCGAACGTCTCGACGATCTGGTGGGTAAATCCCTCGTCGGAAGGCAGCAGCGGTCCGGTGGTTCCGGCCATGACGATTCTCCAGCAATGATCAGAGAGGAGAGTTTACTCTACCCATCCCGAAAGACACGCTATCGTGGGTGACAATTATTTTTCCAGTCGTACAGCTTTCACTTGCGGTTTATATTGCACTACCATTGCCAGTCCAGTCGCCGGGATAAACACCAATGCAGACACTACCTGATTCACCGGAACACCTCACCGCTGAATGGCTGAATGAAGTGCTTAAAGATTCGGGCCTTCTCGACGGCGGCAGAATCGTGGCCATCAGCCACGAACTGATCGGCACCGGCAAGATGGGAGATAACGCCCGGTACAGCTTGCAATATGAAGGCGAGCACGAGCGGGCGCCGAACACCCTGATCGCAAAGTTTCCGGCCGCCGATGAGCAGGTTCGTACGATAGCCGGCGCCCAGGGTGCGTACTATAACGAAGTGATGTTTTATCGACACCTCGCTGCCGGTACCCGCATGCGTACGCCTACCATCTATGCCAGCCAGATCAGCGAAGACAGGACGCGATTCGTGCTGCTGATGGAGGACCTGAATCCGGCCCAACCGGGCAGCCAGCTGGTGGGAGAGTCGCACCAACATGCCCGGCTCGCTCTTCGTGAGGCAGCCCGTTTGGCGGCCGCCTACTACGGCAAGGATGAGATTGGCAGTCGTGATTACGTTATGGCGGCAGCGCGGGATGATGGCGGCGCCTTTGGGCAGGCCCTGATGGAGCAGTCCTGGCCGGGCTTCGTCGATCGATTCGGGCACGGCCTCTCCCGAGAATGCATCGCCTTCGGTGAACGCTATACCAGGAATTGCAGTCATTTTGTCACTCGATTCGAAGGACCAAAAACCCTGGTACACGGTGATTTTCGCAGTGAAAATATCCTTTTCGGCCCTGACACTGCAACCACCGTCGACTGGCAGACGGTGTGTGAATCCAGCGCACTGACCGATGCTGCCTATTTTCTCGGAGGCAGTGTCGATATTGAGAATCGACGTGAATGGGAACGTTCACTGATAGACGAGTACCGGAATCACCTTGAGGACGAGGGTGTCAGTCTCTCTGCCGGAGAGTGCTGGCGGCAGTATCGCGAGTTCGCGATGCACGGACTGATGATTACAGTGCTTGGCGCCAGCTTTACCGCACCAGCGGAACGCAGTGACCAGATGTTTCTTGCGATGATTCAGCGCCACCTGCAGCACTGCATAGATTTGGATGCTGGTGAATTCCTGCCATAAGACCTTGCCTGAAACGAAATAGTCGCAAGCGCCCGCCTCTGGTCCCTTCGGTCTGTGGTGAGCGCACTCTCGCAATGCCACCGGGATTATCCATAGCTCCGCCCGCAGTGCGACCAATGAGAGTCATTCAGGCATTATGCGTTACAATTTGGCGTAACCTATTCATTCATTCCGATTTTTAAGGATCTGTTCATGATTTACCGAGACTCTCACAGCGGAAAAAGCAGGATGGCCGTTCTGTCCGCCAGGCTTTTTGCAGTACTTCTATTCACAAGCCTGAGTGTGTCCGCAAGCGGTGCAGCCGATATTCGTCTCGTACTGCAGATCACCGTGGACCAGTTACGAGGCGACCTGCCCCTGCGCCATATGGAACAGTTTGGCAAAGGTGGCTTCAGGTACTTGCAGGACAAGGGAGTCTGGTACACCAATGCGACTTACCGTCACGCCAACACAGAAACCATTGTCGGACACAGCTCGCTGGCCACCGGTGCCCTGCCCGCCACCCACGGCATGATCGGTAATGTATGGCTGGATCAGGATACTGACCAGCTGGTCTACAACGTAGAGGACACGCAATACAACCTGATTACCGCCGATGCCGACGTAGACAAATCCAGCGAAATAGACCCCACGCAGCGGGTAGCCAAAAGTGAAGGAAGATCACCGCGCGCCTTGCTGAGTTCCACGTTTTCTGACGAACTGGCGATCCGATATCCCGGGCAAAGTAAAATATTCGGTGTGTCCGTCAAAGATCGCGGCGCGATCCCGCTGGCCGGAGACAGCGGCAAGGCTTTCTGGTTTTCGAAGGCGGCGGGTGAGTTTGTCACTTCCAGTTATTATTATGACGCCTACCCCCAGTGGGTCATCGAGTGGAATGGCTCCGACAAACTTGATCGCTATGCGGACAACACCTGGGAACTTTTATTGGCGCCCGAGCGCTATCAGCGTAGTAGCCAGGACGACAATTCCTGGGAGACCGATTTTCCCGGCTATGGGCGCACTTTCCCTCACGCCTGGGGCAAACGAGACAGCAAGTACTTCACCACCCTGCTGACCGTCAGTCCCGCCGGCGACGAATTGACACTGGATTTCGCCAAAACCCTGCTACTGGCTGAAGGACTCGGGCAGGACGCGATACCTGACTACCTGTCCATCAGCTTTTCTTCCACGGACTATGTCGGTCACCTGTTTGGTTCTTCCAGCCTTGAAATGGAAGACAACCTGTTACGCCTGGATCGCACGCTGGCAGACCTGTTCGACTTCATCGAGCGGGAGGTGGGTCTCAAGCATACGCTGATCGTGTTGTCAGCAGACCATGGCGGTCCGGAAGCACCTGGATACCTACAGGAACTGCAGCAGGACGCCCATTACGTCGATCGTGAGCAATTTTCAACAGAAGCCCTTAACGCCGGACTCCGGAAGACCCTGGGGCTGAATGTGGACCTGGTACATACCTACTTCCACCCCTATGTCTATCTTGATCGCGCCAAGGTTGCAGCCGCGGGACTCGAGCTGGCGGCAACACAGCGCGCCCTCGCCGCGACGATCATGGCCTACCCATCTGTCGCTTATTCGTTTACTGCCAATGACATCATCCATGGGCTGATAAAGGACAACCCAATCGCCGCCATGGTCGCCGCCAATCATCAGCCCAAGCGCTCCGGTGACGTTTATGTGGTATTCCGATCACAGTCGTTTATCAACGACTTCGACGGCCTGGAGGTCGCGGCAACCCACGGATCAGTGTGGCGCTACGACCGGCATGTGCCGGTCGTATTTGCGGGTAACGGGCTCAAGGGCCGCACCATCAGTCGTCCCGTGACGCCTTACGACATTGCGCCCACACTGGCCAATAAACTTGCTATCGAAGTACCGTCCGGCGCGATAGGGGAACCCCTGCCGGAGGTGACGGAGTGATCTGCTAAGCCGTTGATACGGGGAATCCAACCTGTAAGTTTCTGGCTCAGTCAGGCCCGGTTTAATCGAAAATGATGGAAGACATTTCGGCAATAATGCAGGACGACCTGATTCTGCTGGCACTACCGCTATTCCTTGTTGCGGTTTTGATCGAGTACATTTACTCCGTTCGCAAGAGTATTGGCTGGTACGAACGGCACGACTTTCTCGGCTCCATGGGTGTTATGGTTATCACCGCGCTGGTCGATATCCTCCCGAAAATGGCCGGCGTAGCCGCCATGTTTGTCCTTTACGACATCAGTCCACTGAAAGGCACCTTCGGCAGGCAGTGGTGGTCATGGCTGCTCCTGTTCCTGCTGGATGACTTTACCTACTACTGGTTTCATCGAGCCAACCACGAGATTCGATTCATGTGGGCAGGCCATGTTAACCACCATTCCTCGGAATATATGAATTACGGCACGGCCCTGCGTCAGGGGGTAGGCGAGCGCGTTTACAAATACCTCTTCTGGTTGCCACTCCCCCTGCTGGGCTTCGAGCCCGCCATGGTGATTACCGTAATGAGTATCAGCCTGTTTTACCAATTCTGGATTCACACACGTGCCATCGGCCGGCTGCACCCACTCATCGAGTTTGTATTCAATACCCCCTCTCATCATCGGGTCCATCACGCATCGAATATTCGTTATCTTGACTGCAACCATGGCGGAACTCTCATAATATGGGACCGCTTGTTTGGAACGTTCAGCGAGGAAACTGATATCGAGCCTGTCGTTTATGGCCTGACAAAAAATATTCAGACCTTTAATCCAATAGGGATCGTGCTTCACGAATACCGGAGCATGATCGCCGACATAAGCAGCGTTTCACGCTGGCAGGATAAACTTCGCTACCTTGCGCTTGCACCGGGGTGGCATCACGAGGGTCCTGACAAGCGTGCCCGCACGTTGCGGCGTCAGGCTGGTATCGAGCTGAGACCGGCATCACGTTGAATTTTCAGAAGGTGTCACCGCGCCATAATATGCACCGTTACCATCGGGCCCGGATATTCACCCACTGATCCGAGGAGGTCATCGTCAGCCCACTATTCTGGAAATAGCCAAAATCACACCTATACTTTACCGTGCTTTGGTGAAATTTCCGGGAGACAAGACCATGCAATTAAAAGGGTTAATAGGCGTTCTTCTCATTGGGGCTGTATGCCAGTTCGCCACCTCTTCTCCCGCTGCAGCCCGTTCGGGACCCAAGAGTACAGCGCCTCCCGGACAGGGTAACGTACTGGTCGGGGCTGCATCCCGTTCGGTACTGCCGCTGGTGGAGGGCAGCCTCGATTACCTGGAGGCCGGTTTCCCCGGACGCGACGATCCTGACGATCCGGGCATCCTGATTCCCGCCTGGGACGATGGGCGCGTCGCCGTGGGCAATGGCGATAGCGTTTCTTACTGGGTCCACGACGACCTGCGCGCGACAGCGGTCGCCATCCAGGACCCACGTAGCCAGGAGATCGTGGTCGTCGTGGATTCCGACCTGTACATGGTTTTCCGGGTCGACGCCGATGTGATGCGGGAAAAGGCGGCCTCGCTGTTACCACCTGGACTTGCAAGGAAGTTGCGGGTCATCGTCACCGCCAGCCATAATCACCACGGACCGGATACAGCCTTTGACGTCAATCATCACTGGTACGAGCACATGTCCGACCAGGTGGTGGAAGCCATCGTCGAGGCCGTGTCCGAGCGGAGACCCGCCCGACTGCGGGTAGCGGCCGGTGAACACTGGTTCGGGATGAACGACGGCACCGACCCGCAGGTATTCGATCCCAATCTGAACGTGATGCAGGCTGTGGACACCCGTGGAGAAACCATCGCAACCCTGGTCCAGTGGAATCTGCATCCCGAGGCGACCCTCGGCTGGTCGCCGCCGGAGGACGTCATCGAGGATGACTGTGCGGCACTGGCCCTGGTCGATTGCAGCGCCCGGGGACGTTATTTTACCGCCGACTTTCCCGGTATCCTGCGTGAGGACCTGAAGGCCACTTACGGGGGCGAAGCCCTGTTTTTGAACGGAGCCCTCGGCGTGCTCGTGGGTCCGGGAGGTGCCGATGTGTGGGAGGTGACCCCAGAGCACCCGCTGGGTAACCAGCTGGCAGCGCCTGCCGGGGCTGAAGCTCCGGGCGGGGGCAGTAATTACACTCAGCGCAACTTCCGGCGGGCGGTGATCATCGGCGAGCAGCTCGCCGCCGCCTCGATGCGGCTGCTGGAATCTGCTGTTCCCGTCACCGAGCCCAGGGTGAGTTACCGGAGCAAGCCGTTCTATACTTATCTCAGCAACATCGGTTTCCGCGTGTTGTTGGTATTGGATCCGGCGACGGGCTGGACCAACCTCGGGAATACACCCCCGGTTTTGTATACTTGCCCTCTGAATGGCCCGAAAACCGACGCTACCTGTGAGGGCGACAACTTTGATGCGGTCATAGACGACCTGGTGGGCCCTGTGCGCAAGGGCAATCACCTGCAGAGTGCGGTGGATTACGTCCAGATCGGCCCGGTAGGGATGATGTTCCTGCCCGGTGAGATCCCCGGGGAGCTGACCATGGGCCTGCCGGCCGGGTTTCGCGCCACTCCTGAGGACTGGTACGAAGAACCGCCCGGGCGCCACGCCTTCGGCGCTGAATACACAATTCCGGGCTACACCCGCAAGCGAATGGCTGACGAATACAAATGGACCATTGGCCTGGGGAGCGACCAACTGGGCTACTTCATACCCCTGTCGAACTTCCGGGTGTATTGTGTTGGCGACATCCTCGGCGGTGCAGGCCTCTGCGCCGCGTTGCACGGGCTGGGCCTCATAGAATTTCCGGACAGCATCGCCGGCGCGACCTGCAAACTCATAACCGAGGACCCGTCGAAGCTACTGGACTACCCGTCTGAGATCCCGGGCTTACCGCCGGGCGTGGTGGCCCAGGTCATAGCCGGGAGCTGCCGGTATGGCCAGGCGCTGGATGAGGCGGACGGCCACTATGAGGAGACCAACGCAGCGGGCTGGGATCTGGTGGCAGACATGATGCAGGTCGTGGGTGATATAACCGCCAACCATGACCCCACCGAGGTCAACCCTGACTTCCCGGGCTGGTGGCAAGACAACCTGCCGCCAGGCGACCTGCCCTAGCCTTCCTCATCAGCCGGGTGAGAAAGCCCGGACTCTCGAAGGGAAAGATGGCCGACCACCCGGGAACTCATTCGCCGGCCGGGTGGTTTGCTCGAGCCGCGATCACGGCGATCTGCACCAGCGCCCCGGGGACCGGCAGACCGGCAACCTGCACGGTCGTCCGGGTTGGCAGTCCACCCGGGTCCTTACCGAAATAAGCCAGATAGGCTGCCATCAGACCTAACATATCCAGCGCTCCACCCTTGTCGGGGTCAGGCACCAGGTAAACATCCATTTTGACGATATCACTCATGGCGAAGCCGGAGGCTGCAAGCTCGGCCTCGATTTTTCCCAACACGCTATGCGCCTGCGCCGTCATATCTCCAAACCGCGCTCTAGACCCCGGCGCTGCTTCGGTATTGTTTGCGTCGGCCAGGGTGCCTCCGACAAAAAGCAGTTTCGCATCATCGGGTACGGTGATACTGGACGCGATGGCCATGCCGGATTGCTCGCGCCGCACAATGCCATGGGCGTCCACCGGCGCGGAAGTGAGGGATAGAAGCACGAGTGCTAACGTGAATATGTTCACTTCCGGATTACATATCATAATAAATATCCCAAAGCTGCCTGCCTTGTGTGATCCATTCGGGGCAGACCTGGTTTAACCGTCACTGGGCACATCATAGGAGCGCACCGGGTAAGTGACAAGAGATGCACTATACTGGGCTCCAAGCAAACCAAACGGAGACGCTGATGACCGCCAGGGATGACTCTGAAGACCTACCACACGGCTTGCAGCTTACCTCACTCGACGAGTCATTCCGCGCCGACCCCTACCCCATACTGAAGAAGCTCAGGGAGCAAGCTCCGGCTTACCTGGACCCGGAGCCTCGTCGAGTATTTGTCACCCGGCATAATGATGTAAAAACACTGTTGCACGACAAGAAAATTTACATGGACCCCCGCAAGGCCAACCCGGGAACCTTTTCACGTGAGGTTATTGCGGGCTCAGCGGGATTCGCAGACCCGCCCGACATGCTTTTTCTGGATGATCCCGATCACCAGAGGCTTCGTTCCCTGGTCAGCGGCTCTTTTCGCCCTAAACGTGCTGAAAGCTGGCGCCCGTCGATTCGCGACGTGGCCAACTCCGTCCTCGACGGTATTCAGGAATCAGAATTTGAACTGATATCACGCTTTGCCGGACCGGTCCCGGTCGTCGTTATCGCTCGTATGCTGGGGATCGACGAGCAACACTATCAGCAATTCAAAGCCTGGTCCGACCTGGTGGTACTCACCGGGTTTAACCCCTCTCCGACAGTCGAGCAAACGCAGAGAGCTCATGAGGCCAGGAGCGCGCTGAACGACTTCTTTCTCCGGCAGATCGAATACCGCACAAGCAACCCGGGAGACGACCTGATCAGTGATATGATTCGATCTGAACAGGAAGGGGAAACCCTGACAGACACTGAAATTGTGAACCAGTGTCGATTACTCCTGGTTGCGGGCAACGTCACCACCACTGATCTCATCGGCAATACCGTGAAGGCGCTCCTGGATCATCCTGAGCAGATGAGAAAGCTACGGGAGGATCCCTCACTGATTGTCAATACGATCGAGGAGGTGCTGCGATTCGACAGCCCCGTTACCAACACGTCACGTATCACTGATCGTGAAATGACGGTGAGCTCCTGCCCGGTGCAAAAAGGTGAGTCGTTACATCTTTCACTGGCTGCGGCAAACAGGGATCCAGAGGCTTACGCCAACCCCGACACATTTGATATCGAACGAGCGGATGTGCAGCATCTTGCATTTGGTGGCGGACGCCATCTGTGTCTTGGTGCCCACCTTGCCCGGATAGAGGCCCAGGAGGCCATCGGCGCACTGCTGGAGCGATACCCTTCCCTGAGCTATGGTGACAAGGGCTTTTTTCACCATTCTATTCCGGCCTTTCGAGGCATGAAGGAATTCTGGGTAAAAACACAAGGATAGGGCGCATGGCGTGGATTTGTTTGCTGGTAGCCGGTTTATTTGAATGCGCCTGGGCGATCGGGATCAAATACACTGAGGGATTCACAAAAACCGTGCCCTCCGTGCTGACCATCTCGGCCATGGTCATCAGCTTATGGTTACTGTCGGTCGCCATGAAAACCATTCCGGTCGGTACCGCCTATGCCGTGTGGACAGGCTTTGGTGCAGTGGGAGTGGCGCTCCTGGGTATGATCCTGCTAGGTGAGTCCCGGGACATCATGAGAATCATCTGTTTGCTCTTCATCGTATCAGGAATCGTCGGGCTCAAACTGGTTTCATCCACTGACGTGGGCTCGTAACCAGGGATGAAGATATCACCCGTTCAGCGCTTCATTCGGTGGTTTGGCAGCTCGGAATTTGGCCGTGTTTGCGACACCTTCTGTGTCAGGTGGTTCTCCTTTTCACCGATTATCTGGGTCTTCACAAAAGACGATAAGTCCGGTTACAACAATCCCTGTATTTTCACATCCTGTGGACGCAAATCCAACTTGCCCCGTTCAACCGTATTGCCGGTATTTCCAACGGGGGAAGGAAAACTACTGATCGTGGGTTCGCGCGGCGGCACGAGCAAGGATCCTCATTGGGCGCACAATCTCCGGGCAAAGCCAGAAGCGGAGATGCGATATAAAGGAAAAAACTATCAGGTAAGGACACGACTACTAGAAGGCAGGGAGCGCGATGAAAAGTTCGCTATTTGCTGCCAGCATGCGCCCGTCTATGCCCGATACCAGGAGTGGGCCAATCAGTACCCCCGGATTCTTCCAGTATTTGAGATTGAAGACATGCAAGGAAATCTATTTCCCTGAAGGTATTCACATTGATGGAACAGGCTCATAGCAATCGACGCCGCCCGTTGATCTTCCCTCCCAGGTAACCACTCAAACCGCATGGCCGGGATTCAAAGGCAATTTCTGACGCCACGTGATCGGTCTTACGTCTGCGCGCGTACCGATACCGGACTGAGAATTTAAATACCCCTGACCAGAGAATCCAACCATGCTTCGTTCGTCTATCGCATCAATCTTCCTGCTTGTGTCGACTTCAGCCTTTGCTGCCTGTCCCGAGTTCCTGAATCATTCCATGCGTAAGCTGCATTCCAAGGAGGAGGTTAATTTCTGCCAGGCGTTCGGAAACAAACCGATGCTTATCGTCAACACCGCGAGCCACTGCGGTTACACCCCGCAGTTCGAGGGCCTGGAGGCCTTGCACAAAAAATACAAGGACGAGGGCCTGGTGGTGTTGGGGTTTGCCAGTGACGACTTCCGCCAGGAGGCACAGGACGAGGCCAGCGCCGCAAAGGTATGCTATGTCAACTACGGTGTGACCTTCACCATGATTGCACCCAGTCATGTCAAGGGGGAACAAGCCAATCCGGTATTCCAGTCCCTCAACGAACAGTCACGGGCCCCGGGCTGGAACTTCAACAAGTACCTGGTGGACGCTTCCGGCAGGGTGATACAGCACTTTGGCAGTAACACCAGGCCGGACAGCAAGGTCCTGGAACAGGCCATCGAGAGTCTGCTGTAGTTCACTGATCTTATTCAGACCACCAAAACCAGGATTATCCCCCCGGAACTCACTAGGAGAGAAGCGTGCGTACACTACTCATCGGCCTGCTCCTGGCAGTCCTGCTGGTCGCCACTGTTCCTCTGGTGCTTATAGCCACCGGAGCCATGCACACCAGCAGTCTGCGCATGATATTGAACGTATTCACCGGCATGGCGGGTCCAGCCACCACCGATACCACCGTCCGTCAGCGCTACCGGGTTCCCGACGGCTTCGAGCTGCAGCTCTACGCGAACGATTTGCCCAAAGCCCGTTTTCTTCGTTTCACCCCGGCGGGTGACCTGCTGGTGAGTCGTCCACACGCCGGCGATATCATGCTGCTGCGCCGCGATGCCGACGGAGATGGCCGCCCGGACGCTGTAGAGCCACTGCTCACCGGGCTCAGGCGCCCACAGGGCCTGGACGTTCACAACGGTTGGTTATATGTCGCGGAATCCAATCGTATCGGCCGTATTGCCTTTGACAGCAGCCGCGGAGCCACCACAGGCCAGTATCAACCGCTGGTGGAAGACCTGACAGATAACGGCAATCACTGGAGCAAGACCCTGCGCGTTGGAGCAGATGGCCTCCTTTACCTCTCACAGGGCTCAACCTGCAATATCTGCGAGGAAGAGGACAGGCGTCGCGCGACCATGATGCGATTCCAACTGGATGGCAGTGGCGGGGAGATCATCGCCACCGGCTTGCGCAACAGCGTGGGGTTTGACTGGGCACCCTGGGATGGCGCTCTTTACGCCACCGACAACGGCCGCGACATGCTCGGGGACGACTTCCCGCCCTGCGAACTTAACCACATCGAACCTGGCCGATTCTACGGCTGGCCCTATTTCAATGGCGACAACCTGCCCGACCCGGATATGGGTGCTGACCCGCTTGCGGATCAACGGCAACCCACCGCGCCGGCACACGCCTTCCGTCCACACAACGCTCCGCTGGGAATTACCTTTATCGATGGGGGCAAGATGCCTGGTGATTATGCGCGCAGCGCCCTGGTGGCACTGCATGGCTCCTGGAACCGCTCGGAACCGGACGGTTACAAGGTGGTATCACTGCACTGGCGGGGTAACCGCATCGAGGAGCGGGACTTCCTCACAGGCTTCAATCTCGACGGCGACATCGTTGGCCGTCCGGTAGACGTAGCACAGGGGCCCGATGGAGCCATCTACGTCTCCGACGACTACGCCGGCGCCATCTACCGCATCAGCACCGCAGACACACGGAGCCAGGCACTGGAAAACATGGTCGTGCCCACTCGAAGCCGCCTGGACCCGACTCCGCCGGAATGGCTGGTAGATGCAGATCTGGATGCCATGACGGACACCGGAAAACGGCTTTATCAGCGCTATCAATGCCATAGCTGCCACGAACAGGGCGCCAATGCAGCGGACCTCGGCGATCTTTCAAGCAGGCTGGGTTACGCTGCCGTTGTGGAGGTGCTACGGGCACCACAGTCACCCATGCCGGTATTTCCCCTGAGCGAGACCGAACGAAGGGCACTGGCGGTATACCTGCTGGCACCGGACAGGGACTTAGCGCAGCGATGATGGCGTGCCCGGCCTCTGCGGGCTATAGTCCCACAGACGCCCAGGAAGAAGGAATTGCACTGATGGAAATACCCGTCCGTACGGTGGAAACGGCAGAGCGTTCCCTCGCGCTGGGCTTGCTGGCCGCGGCCTTCACCGGGGATCCCATGATGCGTTGGCTGTTCCCTAATCCGCGTACCTATCTGGACCAGTTTGAAGCCTTCGCCGATGCGTTCGGCGGGGCCGCCATTGAGGTGGGCCACGCCTATATAGCGGACGAGTATCACGGGGCGGCCCTGTGGTTTCCTCCGGGTGTCGAAAGCGATACGGAAGTCATGGTGGAGATTCTTTCCACACACGGCAGTGACAGCGTCTTGGCAGATATACCCGACTTTATGACACAGATGGAGAAGTTTCACCCGGTCGATGAAAACTGCTGGTACCTTCCCATCATCGGGGTGGATCCGGTCTACCAGGGGCGCGGTATCGGTTCCGCTCTTCTCAAGCGGGCTCTGAGTGCTATCGACGAACAGGGTTGCGCCGCCTACCTGGAAGCCTCGACACGCCAGAACGCCGCCCTTTACCAGCGCCATGGTTTTGAAATCTGCGGCACCATCCAGTCGGGCAATTCCCCGGAAGTTTACCCCATGTTAAGACCGGCAAGAACATCCAACTGGTAACCAGCCCGCCGCACAAAACGAGCGCTTTGCGGCGACCGGCAGGTAGTGGTCTGTCACCGGTTATTCGGCGAGAAGATCATCCTCCGACACACCGTGATCGGCGACATCCTCATCCGTAGACTCCGGGTCGCTCTCATCCGGGAGTTCTCCGTCATCAGAAGCCTGAATACCGATGTGATAAGCCGCGAAACCAGGGAGAACCACCTGGTTGAGCGCCATACCAAGAACCCTGCCGGCAAGCGGAGAAAGGATCTCCACGCGCACATTGGTGATGGGGTCGGTGACGGTGCCCAGCAACTCCCCCCGGTCGACTTCCTCGCCCAGTGATACGCTGCTCAGCAGGATGCCTCCCTGGTCGGCACGCACCCACCTCGATTCGTAATATACCGGTTCGGGATTTCCCCAGAACCGTGGCCCCTTCATCATGTTCATATGGCTTAGAAGGGTTTCTATGCCGGCCACACCCTGTTGAACGCCCTCCTCATCCAGCCTCAAGGGAGCTCCTGCTTCCAGGGTGACTGCCGGAATGCCTATTTCTGCCGCCGCGCGCCGCAGTGTGCCGGGAGCGCCCTCGCTTTGCAGCACGACAGTCGAGCCGAATCCATGTGTGAGTTCTAGAATGGCCGGATCCCCCAGATCGGCACGCAACTGCAGCAGATTGGTGCGATGGAACGACCCCGTGTGCAGGTCCACCAGGGCATCACAGTGCCTTACCACATCGTTGAAAAAGGAGTGGGCGATACGGGATGCAGAGCTGCCGGTAGGGTTGCCCGGAAAAAAACGGTTCAAGTCACGGCGATCGGTCAGGTAACGCGAGTTGCGCCTGAAGCCCTGCAGATTGGCTATGGGCACCCCGATCACCGCTCCGGATAGTTCCTGCGGATCCAGGTTGTAGAGAACCCGACGAACAATCTCTATTCCATTGAGCTCGTCCCCGTGGATGGCAGCGGTCAGGCACAGGACGGGGCCGCTATTGGCGCCATTCACCACCAGCACTGGCGTAGGCACCGCAATACCCTCAAAGGACTGACTCGGCGACCAGGCGAGGCGGGTGGAGGTGGCCGGGGGCACTTTGGCACCCAGCAATAGCAGCGTGTTGGGCGGATTCAACTCGGACAGGGCATCGGAGTAGACCGCCTGACCCTCCGGAATCTCCGACTCCTCCAGCTCACTGGCACCAGGTTCATCCGGCGATGCACTCGACGGACGCTGTGTTTTCGCGGATTTCAGTATTTCCTCGTTGGATACCGGTTGACCGAGATCAACGCTTTTGGCTTCCGGTACCGCGCCGGCAGCCGCTGCACCGGGCTCACCGGCTATGACCTGCAGGGGCAGTACCAGCAATATTGACAGGATCAGGCAGGTAGCAGGAGCAGACCGCCACCCGACTGAAGGCGGTACCCGGCAGGGGTGCGACGCCGGGCGCGAAGGGTATGACATGCCACACATCACATTAGCAACTATTACAGTAGAAAGTTAGAAACCTACTGTATGTTACTGGATTATCGGCATAATGTCGCTGCGCCGAGCAAAATCGTAATATTCCTTTAGATTCAGGATGTTAAATGCACCGAATCCTCAGCGCGCCTGACGAAATCGATAAAATCTTTTAATTTCAGGATGTTAACTGTCCACACCTGACCACCCGGCCGGGTGAGCATTATCCGTCGGAGCCGGAGGGCCTCGCATACTTGTCGTTCAGTGACTGGACGAAACCGTCCGCCTCTGCCAGCACTTTTTCCAGCTGGCGTCTTCGCCGCCAGTTCCAGCCACGCGGCTGTGACGAGGCCAGCGATTCCCACCAGGCCTTGAGATTCCAGGAGAAAGCACCGGCCACCTGGTCGCGCTCGGACCCCAGGGACTCCGAGCGTTTGAGTCCCCGCAGCACGGAGCGCCCCGCCCAGTCGCGCAGCTTCAGGTGAATAAGCCAGAGCGCCACGGCCACTACTGCGGCTATGGCAATCTGGAACCTGAGATCGAGATCGGCCAGGGGCGTAAACCGAAAGCCCTGCCAGTGGCCGCCCTGAAAGCTCCACCATAAGAACAGGGCGCCGATGATGCCGAAGACAGCGGTACTGAACCAGAGCGTACGACGGCGCCAGGCCCTGCGCGCGTCGGAGAGTCGGGGAACCTGCACGTCGCGAATATGCTTCGCCGTTTTTTCCAGTACACCGACGACGCGATAAGCTCGTTCGACCTCGACCTGGCGAATGCGCGCCTCGATGTCAGCGATATCCTCGTCCCTCTTTCGTTCCATTCTGGCACGAACCTGCTCATCTTCCACCGGCAGCACAGCGCTGCGGGCATAAATGCGGTAGAAGCGACCGGCGGTAAGCCCATGTTGTGCCAGCGCTCTCTGCCAGGCTGCCACCACGTCCTCGGGGTTATCCTCACGGGCGGTGTTGTCGATCTGGTTGAGTATGTAAAGAAACTTGGTGGCGTCCGGTCGGTGTACCGTCTGGGCGACCAGGTGCTCCAGGGTGTCCGACATGGCCCCTGGCTCAGGGTGGCGCGCATCAAAAAAGACGAGCACCAGATCCGAAAGGTCAATGATATGTTCCGTTATGAGCAGCGTGGAGGTGCGCTGTCGGTCGGCGTCAAACCCGGGCGAATCGATGAATATCTTGCCCCGCAAAGATTCGGCTTTTGCCGTCTTGAGCTGCAGGTAGGAATCCACCCGCCGACCTTCTCCCTCGGCCACCTGCTCGATATTACGGCTGATCTGATAAAACGGAAAACGCGGGTCGCTGTCCAGTGCCAGCCCCGGCAGTGCTGCGGCCGCTTCGTCGGTGCCATAGCAGATCACCGTAAACTTGTCGTCAACGGCCTGATTGCCGGTCCGCTGCAGATCCTCCCCGATGTACTGGTTCATGAAGGTGGATTTGCCGGCCGAGAAGGTACCCAGCACGGCGATGACCGGCCACCAGGACACCTGGGTCGCGTAGGAATCGTCGCTATCCATCAGCC
>JAHEEV010000048.1 GCA_024640505.1 Halieaceae bacterium | reverse complement strand
CAGGGTCCCGCGGGGCCGGCTGATTTCGCAACCCTGTACCGGGTCGAAGTTTCGAGTGCTACCACTGCGGATGAAGCCCAGAAAACAGCGACGGCAGGTTGTGGCACCGATTACCTGGTGAGTGGCGGGGCGGCTGTCATCATTGTTGATAGTACAGTGGCTAATTCCAACTCAGTCGCTCTGACGACCAGCGCACCGTTCGGCAACGGCTGGCTGGGAATTGCCAAGGCTACTGCCAATTACAAAGGTGACTGGAGCCTTCGCACATACGCCATCTGCGCGCCGGCCAACTGAGCAGGAGGGGTCGGGGGTCACATCTGTGAATGTGACCCCGATGTCAGCCTATGCAGCATCCCCGAACGGATGCCGCAGCACAATCGTCTCCACCCGGTCGGGCCCGGTGGAGATGATGTCGATGGGGGCGCCCACGACTTCCTCGATTTTCGCTATGTAATCGCGGGCCGCCTGGGGCAACTCTTCCAGCGTCCTGGCACCCAAAGTCGATTCGGACCAGCCCGGCACATCCTCGTAAACCGGGTGCAGGCCCTCGTAATCGTCGGAATCCACCGGGTTGGGCACGGGACGACCGTCCTTGCACGCATAGCCGACACAGATGCGGATGGTTTCCAGCCCATCCAGCACATCCAGTTTGGTCAGGCAGATGCCGCTCACGGAATTGATATTTACGGCGTTGCGCAGGGCCACCGCATCGAACCAGCCGCAGCGCCGCGGCCGGCCGGTAGTCGCGCCGAATTCATGTCCGCGGGAAGCCAGGTGCTCGCCCGCGGCATCGAACAGTTCTGTTGGAAACGGCCCCGAGCCCACCCGGGTCGTATAGGCCTTGGTGATACCCAGCACGTAGTCCAGGTAGAGGGGGCCGAAGCCGGAGCCCGTCGCCGTGCCGCCGGCGGTCGTATTGGAGCTGGTCACGAAGGGGTAGGTGCCATGGTCGATATCCAGCAGGGAGCCCTGAGCGCCCTCGAACATGATATTCGCGTCGGTTTTGCGAAATTCGTGCAGTATCGCCGTGACATCCGCCATCAGGGGCAGTAGCTGCCTGCCCCGGACGAGGGTCTCTTCCAGCACCTTGTCGTAGTCGAGGGGCTCTGCATGGTAGTAGTGTTCCAGGGCGAAGTTGTGATAATCCATCACCTCTTTCAGCTTGCGGCCAAAGCGATGTTCGTCCTTGAGGTCGCCCAGGCGCAGGCCGCGGCGAGCCACTTTGTCTTCGTAGGCCGGACCGATGCCGCGCCCGGTCGTGCCGATTTTCGCTTCACCGCGCCTGGCTTCCCGGGCCTGATCGAGTGCGACGTGGTAGGACAGGATCAAGGGACAGGCCGGTGATATCTTCAGGCGCTCACGGACGGGCACACCCTTTTCTTCCAGCCCGGCAAGTTCCTTGAGCAGCGCATCAGGGGCCAGGACCACACCATTGCCGATCAGGCACTGCACGTTCTCACGCAGGATACCGGAGGGAATCAGGTGCAGCACCGTTTTCTCGCCATCGATCACCAGCGTGTGCCCGGCATTGTGACCGCCCTGAAAGCGCACCACGGCGCTCGCCTGGTCGGTCAGCAGGTCGACGATCTTCCCCTTGCCCTCATCACCCCACTGGGTGCCCAGGACGACTACATTTTTGCTCATTCAGAGTTGCTCATTAACGTAAGTTCAAGTTGCTCTGGTTGGTACAGCGCCCGGGGCGACGGACTCCGGGATGGGCCGGCAGAATCGCTTCCGCAGCCCTCATCAGAGAGGCTCCACCTGCCACTCGCCATCCCTGTCCACCAGACGGCGGTCACATCGCGGATCCGGCTCGGTAGAGAGGCAGTTGATGACGACTTCACCCGCACTGCGCAGCTCATCAGCCAGAGTCAGCAATGCCGGGTCGTCGTTATCCGGCATGCTGATGGCCCCACGCGGAACCTGTTCAGCCGGCAATAAATCCAGCAGGGCCTTCAAATCAGTGGCGAACCCGGTGGCAGGTCGGGCGCGCCCGAAAACGGCGCCCACGTCATTGTAGCGACCGCCGTTGGCCAGCGCCTGACCGTGCCCGGGCGCATAGGCGGCGAAAACCATGCCGGTGTGATAGTGATAGCCGCGCAGTTCCGCCAGGTCGAAGTAGATATCCAGGTCGGGCCGCTGGTTGCGGATATCGGCGGCCACCTCCTGTACGGCGTCAATCGCGGGCAGCGCAGCGGGCACCTTTTCCGCAAACAGTTCCCGCGCGCGGACGAGCACGTCCTCGTCCCCATGCAATTGCACCAGGGCGATAACCAGTTCGCGGGAAATCTCGTCAACGTCGTCAAGGGCCGCTTCCAGGTCGGGCACAGACTTGCGCTGCAGTGCATCGAACACGGTCTGTTCCTGTTCGGCGGTCAGAATCAGGGTATCCAGTACCGCCTCGTAGATACCCACATGCCCCAGATCCAGGGAGATTTTTTCCAGGCCGGCTGTTTCCAGCGTAGCCAGCATCAGGCGGATGACTTCCACATCCGCCGCCAGACTGTTATCGCCATACAGCTCAGCACCCAACTGGATCGGGGAGCGGGATGCCATCAGGGTCTTGGGGCGTGTGTGCAGGGTGGAACCGGCGTAACACAGGCGCGTGACACCCTCCTCCGCCAGGCTGTGGGCGTCGATACGGGCTACCTGGGGCGTGATATCCGCACGCACACCGAGAGTACGCCCGGAGAGCTGGTCGGTCAGCTTGAAGGTGAGCAGGTCCAGGTCCTCACCGAGACCCACCAGCAGGGATTCGGTGAACTCCACCAGCGGGGGGATGACCAGCCGATAGCCCCAGCTGTCATAGAGATCCAGCAGGCGGCGTCGCAGACGCTCCACGGTCCGCGCCCGCTCCGGGAGGACTTCCTCCACACCGTCAGGGAGTTGCCAGCGATCGACCGACGTCATGTTGGGGCCTGGAATGCCATCTGAATTCGCCCTAGTGGAACAGATACAGTAAAAATACCCCGAGCAGCATACTGCCCAGGCCAATGTTGCGGATCACGCGATCGTCCATCTGTTCCGCCATGGCCAGCATATTGCGCCAGCGGTGGGGGCTGATGAAGGGAAGCATGCCCTCGATAATCAGTACCAGTGCCATGGCGACCGGAAGTACCTGCCAGAAATCCACACTTTCTCCCGCTTATTATGATTGTGGCGCACAGTGGAACCCAGTGTAACCCGGCCACGCCCGGCTGCCGCCTACCGGTGGCAGCGCGCTCCTAACACAAAAAACCGTGGCCTCTACGCCTGCATTGCAAACGCCGAGTGCCACGGTTGCGGAATGTTATCACAGGTGCCGGGTATGGCACCCGTGATTTTTACGCGCTATTCGCCGCCCCCTCTGGGATCCTTGAGGTAACGGAAGAATTCACTGTCGGGCCGCAACAACAGCACATCACCCTGGCCCTGGAAGGCATCCTGGTAGGCCCTGAGGCTGCGCGTGAAGGAATAGAATTCCGGATCTGCGTTGAAGGCTTCGGCATAGATGCGGGTGGCCTCCGCATCGCCCCCACCCCGTATCTGCTCGGCATCGCGGTAGGCATTCGCCTTGATCACGGTCACTTCCCGGTCGGCAGCAGCGCGTATCCCCTCGGCCAGTTCCTGGCCCTGGGAGCGGTGCTCCCGCGCTTCCTTTTCCCGCTCGGCGTTCATGCGGCGATAGACTGATTCCGAGACGTCCGGCGGCAGGTCGATCTGCTTGACCCGAACGTCCACGACTTCAACACCCAGCTCTTCCTGGGCGACCTTGTTGAGCTCCAGGGTCAGATCGGTCATCAGCTGGTCACGCTCGCCGGAGACCACCTCCTGTATGGAGCGAATGGCCACCTGGTTGCGCAGACCATCGTTGATGCGCTGGGACAACAGGCCCATGGCGCGGGATTCCTCACCGTTGGTGGCCGTGTAAAACTTCTGGGTATCAGCCACCCGGAACTTGGCATAGGAATCCACTATCAGCGCTTTTTTCTCCTGGGTAAAGAAGCGCTCTGGCTGGGAGTCCACCGTCAACACGCGGCCATCGAACTTGCGCACGTTGTTGACGAAGGGGACCTTGGCATGCAGGCCCGGTTTGATATCCGGATTCACCACCTCACCGAACTTGAGCAGGACACCCCGCTCGGTCTCCTTGATCACATACAGCGAGTTGCTGGCGATAAAGAGCACGAGGGCAGCCAGCAGCAGAATGGTCATATTGCGTCCCGACATGATCAGCGTCCTCCCCTGCGTGCGTTACTGGCCGCGGCGTCACGCCGCAACTGCTCGGTGACTGCGTTGGTCAGCTCGCGAATATTGGAGCTGTCCACACTGATGCTGCGCGCTGAACCGCCGCCCCCGCCGGGGGACGTCAGCTTGTCCAGGGGCAGGTACATCACATTGTTGCCCCCTTCCACATCCACCATCACCTTGTTCGTATTACTGTAGACTCTCTGCACCGCATCCAGATAGAGACGCTCCCGGGTTACCTCGGGCGCCTTGCGGTACTCGGCCAGCAGCTTGCTGAAACGGTCTGCCTCACCCGAGGCGTTGGCAATCACCTGCTCCTTGTAGGCATTGGCCTCTTCGATCTGGCGCTGCGCGGCACCGCGGGCCTCGGGAACGATGCCATTGGCGTAGGCCTGGGCCTCGTTCTTCAGTCGCTCCTCGTCCTCCCGGGCCTTGATCACATCATCGAACGCGGCCTGCACCTGGCTGGGCGGCTTGGATTCGTCAACGTTGACCTTGCTGACGCTGATCCCGGTTTCATACATGGCCAGGTAGGATTGCAGGCGATCCCGGACGTCGAGGGCGATCCGTTCCCGTCCCTCGGTAAGCACCAGATCCATGCTGGTATCGCCCACCACGTGCCGCAGCGCACTCTGCGAAGCGTGTTGCAGCGAGCGCTCCGGTTCACGCACCTTCAACACGAATTTCGTGGGGTCGTCGATCACGTACTGGACCGACATATTCACTTCGACGATATTTTCATCCTGGGTCAGCATGATTTCCCGGAAGGTGGCCGACCGCACTTTGGTCGTGTTGACCTTGATCACCTCGTCGATCAGTGGTGGATTCCACTGCAGACCCGGCTGGACCGTATCGTAGTATTTGCCAAAGCGCAGGACCACGGCCCGCTCCTGCTGGTCGATCTGGTAAAAGCCCATGAGACCCCATACCAGCAGCGCGCCAGCGGCAATCACGCCCAGGAAGGCACCGGGGATACCCGAGGGTTTGCTGCCACCCCCGCTTCCGGCACTACCGCCGCCGCCAAAGATGCCGCCCAGCTTGTCCTGCAGCTTCTTCAGGGCTTCATCCAGATCCGGCGGACCCTGGTCGCCCCCACCCCAGGGGTCCCGGGGACCCTTGTTACCGCCACCCGGTTCATTCCAGGCCATAGTCAACTCCTACATCCAAAGTCGGCAAAGTTTACCAAATTTTCTGTGCAGGGTACGGTCTGTGCCGCACCACCGCAGGATTCGCTGAGGGAGCTCGCTCCGCGGGCGATTAACCTTCCGGCTCGATCGCCCGCGGAGCGGGCTCCTACAGGTCTTCGTCAAAACAGGGGCTCAGGGCCCTTCTTCATCAGGCGGTTCCAGTCCGCCCGGGGGAGCCGGACACTGAGGTGCGCGACACCGTCGTCGCCATAGTCCTCTGCCTCCACAGCGCCCATCCGGTAGAGAGCGGCCCGAAGCCGCCCCTGGTCCGGCTCGAGCTTGAGCTCTTCACTGACCATATCCTGCCCCACCAATTCCGAGATGGCCTGCAGTAACAGCTCGCACCCCTCGCCGGTCACCGCGCTCAGCCACACCCGCTCCGGTTTTCCCTCTGCATTGCGGTCTATACGCGCCGGGCGCTCCAGCAGATCGAGTTTGTTGTAAACCTGCAACTGGGGAATCCCGTCGGCACCGATTTCGGCAAGGACATCCTGGACCTGGTGGATATTGGCTTCGCGCTCTGCGGCAGCCGCGTCGATGACATGCAACAGCAGGTCGGCCTGGAGGGTCTCCTCCAGGG
Organism: Halieaceae bacterium; assembly: GCA_024640505.1. Lineage (GTDB taxonomy): Bacteria > Pseudomonadota > Gammaproteobacteria > Pseudomonadales > Halieaceae > JARRPM01. Next base: position 16,871 of record JAHEEV010000048.1, on the reverse strand, counting down.
TCGCCTTGAAGGCCTCCACCAGTTTGTGCGGCAGGTGGGCGATGAAGCCCACGGTGTCGGCCAGCACGATCGGCCCCACATTCTCCAGCTCCAGCCGGCGCAGTGTGGGATCCAGGGTTGCAAACAACTGGTCCGCGGCGTAAACGGTGCTCTGGGTGAGACGGTTGAACAGCGTGGACTTGCCGGCGTTGGTGTACCCCACCAGTGATACCGTGGGCGTCTCGGTGCGCCGGCGAGAGCGGCGGCCCTGATCCCGCTGCCTGTGCACTTTGTCCAGGCGCGCAGTAATCGACTTGATTCGGACCCGCAACAACCGGCGGTCGGTTTCCAGCTGGGTTTCGCCGGGCCCCCGCAATCCTATGCCGCCCTTCTGCCGCTCCAGGTGGGTCCAGCCCCGGACCAGGCGGGTGCTCATATGCTGCAGTTGGGCCAGCTCTACCTGCAGCTTACCCTCGTGAGTACGCGCGCGCTGGGCGAAGATATCGAGGATAAGACCCGTGCGGTCGATGACCCGGCAATGTAATGCCTGCTCCAGGTTGCGCTCCTGACTCGGACTGAGGGCGTGGTTGAACATCACGATCTCGGCGTCGTGCAACTCCACCTCGTCGATGATCTCCTGCAGCTTGCCGCTACCGACGAACGTGCGGGGATGGGGCGCATCCCGCTGGCCCATGACGTAAGCCACGGGATCCCCTCCCGCGGACAGCACGAGTTCCTCGAATTCCCGGGGATCTTCCCTCTCGGCTTCACTGGCAAGATTCAGATGAACGAGAACAGCACGCTCGCCCGAATCGGGGCGATCAAAGAACAACGCGACCTCGGCAGCTGGGGAAGATTGCGCAGCACCCGCCTCTGGAGCGAGCGCCGCGGGAGCGCTTAACTGTCGCCGTCATTCTCTTCCGGTGGATTCTGCATGGGCAGGCGCACCACCCGCGACGGTACCACGGTTGAAATCGCATGCTTGTAGACCATCTGGCTCACGGTGTTTTTCAGCAACACGACGAACTGATCGAAAGACTCGATCTGGCCCTGCAGCTTGATGCCGTTCACCAGGTAAATTGAGACAGGTACGCGTTCCTTACGCAGAATATTCAGGTAAGGGTCTTGTAGCGTGTGCCCTTTTGACATAGCTATCTCCCGACTGGCTCAAATCGAGCCGAAAAAAATTGAATGTTTGCCCCGTTTCACCCTGTCCAGCCTGATTCCTTACAACTGACAGGGCAAATAGCGACTCTTGTTACTGCTGGACACAGTATAGTGCAAATCCAGCATACTACATGGGGGCCACGTCCAGATACTTCAAGACCTGCGCCAGCGGCTTTTCTGGCGCCTCCACCGCCGGCCCGTCCACTGCGTCTGACAGCCTCTTTTCCGCCAAGTTCCCTGCAGAGTCGGTGATTATCCACCGCAGATCGGGCCATTTGCGCAGCCAGGTAAGCTGCCGCTTGGCCAGCTGACGGGTGGCGGCAATACCGTTTGCGACAGCCTCCTCCAGGGAACAGCGGCCTTCCAGGTGCTGCCACAGCTGGCGATAACCCACCGCCCGGACGGCGGGCAGGCCCTCGTGAAGATCACCCCGCTGTTGCAGACGGCGCACCTCCTCCAGGAAACCAGCGGTCATCATCTTGCGGAAGCGTCGCTCGATACGCTCGTGCAGCACGGCCCGATCGGCGGGGCAGATGGCCAGCTGCACGACGCGATAATGGTCCCGGGGACGCGGCAGGCGACCAGGGCGACGCTGCCACTCGCTCAGGGCTATACCAGTGGCCCGATAGACCTCCAGGGCGCGGGCCAGCCGCTGGGAGTGATTGGGATGGATGCGGGAAGCCGATTCCGGATCAACCGCGGCCAGCAGCTCGTGGATGTAAGGCCAGCCCCGCTCGGCAGCCTCCCGCTCTACCCCTTCCCGAACCGAGGGGTCCGCCGCCGGCATATCCGACAGCCCCTCCAGGAATGCCCGGAAATAGAGCATTGTCCCACCCACAAACAGGGGGATGTTACCCCGGTTAGTAATCTCCGCAGCCAGACGCGTGGCGTCCACGGCAAAGTCCGCGGCAGAGTAGACCTCGGATGGATCGCGGATATCGATCAGGTGATGGGGGTAATCGGGCTTGGCGCTGCCGATATCCAGTCCGCGGTATACCAGGGCGGAATCGACACTGACCAGCTCGCAACTCATGGCCCTGGCGACATCGATGGCCAGGTCGGTTTTGCCTGAGGCCGTCGGGCCCATCATGCAGATCAGCAGGGGTCTGGGCCGACCCATAGCGGGTATGTCGGACACTACACCACTCTCAGCGACCGCGCAGGAACAGTTTGTCCAGTTCCTCGAGCCCAAGCTGTGTCCAGGTGGGACGGCCATGATTGCACTGGCCGGCGCGCTCCGTCTCCTCCATGTCGCGCAGCAGGGCATTCATCTCGGGGATCGTCAGGCGGCGATTCGCCCGCACGGATCCGTGGCAGGCCATGGTGGAGAGAATCTCATCCAGGTGGGACTCTATGCGGTCGGAGCTGCCGTATTCGATCAGATCCGCCAGCACATCCCGCAACAGCTGCTCCAGATCCGAGTCTCGCAGGCTAACGGGAATCTGCCGGATGACCAGGGACTCCTCCCCGGACACGTCAACCGACATACCCAGGCGGAGGAATACCTCGTTGTGCTCCACCGCGACCCGCACCTCGCGTTCACTCACCGCTACGGACAGCGGCACCAGCAGGGGCTGGCTTCTGATACCTTCGGCGCCACGGGCGGCCTTGAGGCGCTCATAGGTGATGCGCTCGTGGGCGGCGTGCATATCCACCAGCACCAGGCCGGCGGCGTTTTCCGCCAGGATATAGATCCCCTTGAGCTGGGCGATGGCGTAACCCAATGGCGGGATATCCTCCTCCCGAGCCTGGTCGGGCAGCGCATGGAGCTGGCCATAGGCGGCAACCTGCCCGGCAATACGGTCTGCCGGTGGGGGCGTCGCACCCCAGGCCAGGCCTGTCTGGCTGCCGATTTCGCCGGTCTTCAGGTCGACGACCTGCCCGTCACCTGTGGCCACGGCATGTTCGGGGAGTCCGGCGCGAGCGGATCCCTGCCCGGGCCGGATCTCCGCCAACGCATGGTGCAGACTGGAGAAAATGAAGTTATGCACCTCGCGTCCGTCCCGGAAGCGCACTTCGTGCTTGGTGGGGTGCACGTTCACATCCACCTGGGCCGGATCCAGTTCGAGGTAGAGCACAAAGGCCGGGTGCCGGCCATGGTAGAGCACGTCGCGATAGGCCTGTTTGACCGCATGGGCTACCAGCTTGTCGCGAATCACTCGTCCATTGACAAAAAAATACTGCAGATCAGCCTGGCTGCGCGAAAACGTGGGCAGACCCACCCAGCCCCAGAGTCGCAATCCCGCGCGCTCGTGCTCGACATAGATGGCCTGGTCCATGAAGGCGGGGCCGCACACCGTTGCCACCCGGCGCTGCCGCTCGGCCTCACCGTCACCCGGTTTGAGACTATGGACCACCCTGCCGTTGTGGCGCAGGCTGAAGGCCACATCGAAACGCGATAGCGCCAGGCGCTTGACCACCTCTTCCAGGTGATTGAACTCGGTCTTTTCAGTGCGCAGGAACTTGCGCCGAGCCGGGGTGTTGAAAAACAGGTCGCGCACTTCCACCGTGGTACCCCGGGGATGCGGGGCCGGCCTGACCTGCACGTCCATATCGCGCCCCTCGCATACGGCGCAACTCCCCTCACTGCCCCGCTCGTCGGCATTACTGGTGAGGCTGAGCCGGGAGACGGAGCCAATGGAAGCCAGCGCCTCCCCACGGAACCCCAGGCTGCCCACCTGCTCCAGGTCCTCCAGCGATGCGATCTTGCTGGTGGCGTGACGGGCAAGGGCGAGAGGCAGGTCATCGGCTTCAATGCCGGCGCCGTTGTCCCGTATACGGATCAACTTGCTGCCGCCGGATTCCACGTCGATATCCACCCGGGTCGCCCCGGCGTCGAGGCTGTTCTCCAGCACCTCCTTGACCACCGAGGCAGGGCGCTCCACCACTTCACCGGCGGCAATCTGGTTGGCCAGCCTCGAACTGAGGCGATGGATTCTGGACATGAATTGTACTGCTGTCAGGTCGTCGGAATGCGCAGCTTCTGGCCTACCATGATCTTCGAGCCATCAATGCCGTTATAGCTCTTGAGATCGGACAGGGGCACATTGAAGCGCTGGGCGATACCCGACAGTGTATCACCCCGCGCAATGACATACTGCTGCTCACCCTGTTGTTTCCGCCAGGCGATCAGGGTACCGGAGGGCGGATGGGCCAGGAACCAGCTCCGGATACCGGCATGGATGGCCCGGGCCATCTTCTTCTGGTAGTCGCTGGTGGCCAGCTTCCTGGACTCGGCGGGATTGGAAATAAAGCCGGTCTCGACCAGGATCGAGGGGATATCCGGCGACTTGAGCACGGCAAAGCCCGCCTGCTCCACGTTGCTCTTGTGCAGTTTGGCGACATTATCCACCTTGCGCAGCACCGTATCACCCAGCTTCAGACTGGTATCCAGGGTGGAGGTCATGGAGAGATCCGCCAGTACGCCGGCCAGCACACCGTCCTTGTCCGAGAGGCTGACGCCGCCCACCAGGTCGGCGGCATTTTCCCGCTGGGCCAGGTAGCGCGCTGCCGTGCTGGTGGCCCCGCTGGTAGAGAGGGCATAGACGGACGCCCCGTGCGCCTCCTTGCGCTTGAATGCATCCGCGTGGATGGAGACAAAGAGGTCGGCCTGTCGCTTGCGCGCCAGGTCGCGGCGCCCTTTGAGGCTGACATAATAATCCCCTGAGCGGATCATGGTTGGCTTGAAGCCCTGGTCAGCCTCGAGCAGCCGGTTGAGTTCCCGGGCAATGGCCAGTACCACATCCTTTTCCCGCAGTCGTTTCGGGCCGAGAGCACCCGGATCTTCGCCACCGTGGCCGGCATCGATGGCGATGATGATATCGCGCTTGGCCGACTGGTTGACGCTCTTCCTGACCGTGGCTGGCTTGCCTGCCTTGTCGTACAGGTCGAGTACCAGGCGATCACCCGCCTGGTCGTTCGCCTTCAGGGCAAAACTGCGCGGGTCGACGACGGCACTCATCTCCAGCACCAGTCGCAGGTCATCGCCCTCCCGCACACCGGACCGGATACGCCGCACCGGGGTATTGTCCAGTGCCAGCTTGTCGAGGCCGGCCCGGAGGCGGGTGTCGGCCACATCCAGTACGACACGGCTGGGATTGTCGAGTACGATGAGTTTATGATCAGCAGGACCGCTGAGATCGAGCACGATGCGGGTATGGTCGGGCGCGCGCCACAGGCGCACGTCATGCACCTCCACCGCCCAGGAGGAGGATGCTGCCAGCCAACCCAGGACCAGCCACCACGTCCTGCCCATATCACTCCCGCCCGAATGGCCGCACAGCGATGCGGCATTCCATTATTATCTGGTTCAGAGATTCAGGCCCCTGCGCGCAGTTGCGTCAGCACAGCCACCCCTCTTGCCGTTGCCGCGTCGATCGTCACGCGCCGTCCACTGATCTCTCCCTCTATGTTAATCACTAAATCCGCCGGGGGCAAAATCCCCTTGCCCCGCTCCGGCCACTCCACCAGGCAAATGGAGGCACCATCGAAGTAATCCCGGATGCCCATGTACTCCAACTCCCCGGGATCTCCCAGGCGGTATAGATCGAAATGGTAGACCGTTAGTTCCCCCAACTGATACGGCTCCACCAGGGTGTAGGTGGGGCTTTTCACCGCCCCGCCATGGCCAAGAGCCTGGATGAAGCCGCGACTGAGGGTGGTCTTGCCCATCCCCAGCCCCCCCTCGAGGTAGACCACGAGTCCAGGGCGAACCGCCATCGCCAGGCGTTCGCCGAGGGCGACCATCGCGGCCTCGTCTGCCGCCGACAGCCTCAATTCGTTCCTGCTCACCCCAGCAGGGTGCGCATCGGCGCAATCAGGTCAGTGGCTGCCAGGCCGCGCTGGCCCTGCTCCGCGGCCAGATCTGCCGCCGCGCCGTGCAGGCAGACGCCCAGGGCGGCCGCCTCCAGCGGGACCAGGTGCTGACCCAGCAGGGAGCCGATCACCCCGCTGAGCACGTCACCCATCCCGCCGCTGGCCATGCCGGGGTTGCCGTAATCGCTGAGCAGCATCTCGGTCTCTCCCGCGATGATGGTACCGTTGCCCTTGAGCACGGCCACACCGCCGTATCGTTGCTGCAGCGCCCGGGCGGCCGCGAACCGGTCCGCCTGCACCTCAGCCGTAGTGCAATCGAGCAGACGGGCTGCCTCACCGGGGTGCGGGGTCAGTATCCAGCTGTCGCGTGCACGCTCCGGTATTATGCGCCCGGCAGCCAGCAGGTTGAGCGCATCTGCATCCAGCACCATGGGCTTGCCGCTGCCCGCCGCGGCCTGCAGCAGCTGCTCGGACCAGGGGGACTGGCCCAGCCCCGGACCGGCGACAAGCACGTCTGCAGCATCCAGCAGGGGCGTCAGCTCCTGGCCAGATTTCACCCCCCGGGGCATTACCTCCGGCGTGCGCGCCACGAGCGCACCCACGTGCTCGGGCCTCGTCGCCACCCGCACCAGACCGGAGCCACAGCGCAGGGCGGCTTCCGCCGCCATAGCCGCGGCCCCGGCCATGCCGTGATCACCCCCCACGATCAGCACGTTGCCGAACATGCCCTTGTGGGCAGTAGCGGGGCGCGCCGGCAGGCGTTCCAACAGGGGTTCGAGCTCCAGCCGCGAACAGTTGCAGTCGACCTGCCGGTAGATCTCATGCGGCACGGCCAGGTCGGAAAAACGCACCGCACCGACGAGATCAGCCGCGTCGAGGGTAAACAGACCACGTTTGAGGCCGATAAAGGTCACCGTCATGTCCGCCCGCGTCGCCACACCCAGCACCCGACCGGTGTCGGAGCAAAGGCCGGAGGGAATATCCACCGCCACGACCGTGGCGCCGGTGCGGTTAATAGACTCGATCGCCTCGCGGTAGACGCCGCGAACCTCGCCACCCAGACCGGTGCCCAGCATGGCATCCACGATCACTCCCTGCGACACCAGGGCTGCGGCATCGAAAGGCTGGATGTCGACGCCGTTCGCCACTGCCTGCCGCCGCGCCAGCAGGGCGTCACCCCCGATTTTGGCGGGATCCCCGAGCTGGAAAACCACGGTGGGGATACCCCGCTTGTGGGCCAGGTCGGCCACCAGGAACCCGTCGCCGCCATTATTCCCGGTGCCGCACAGGACCTGGATGCGCTCGGGGTCCGGCCAGACCTCCAGCAGGCTGGTGAACACGGACCTCGCGGCCCGGGACATCAAGCGGATGCCCGGCACCCCGTGACCCTCGATGGCGCATCGGTCCAGCGCGCGGGTTTGTTCTGCGGTATAAAGTCGTTCGGTTCCCAGCATGGTGTAGTGGTTCCGGCGTTTCTCTACTAGTTGTGTGAGAGCGGCGGAAACAGGATAAACCTGTGCGGGACACGCAAAAGCGCCATGAATGGCGCTTTTGCGTATTCTGATGGTTTAAACCTGGCTTCCACCGCCGACACCGCTCCTGACAAAAAATACAATGAAGACCCGAATCTGGCAGAATTATACGCTCATGTCAGCACAGCGCAGCCCCTGATGCCCCGGGAAATCAACGAAGAGGAAGCCGCAGCCCTGGCGGAACAGATCCGCCGGTGGGGTGCGGAGCTGGGTTTCCAGCAGGTGGGGATCACCGATGTGGACCTGGGTGAGCACGAAGCCTACCTGCAGAAATGGCTGGATGCGGGGCACCACGGCACCATGGACTACATGGCCCGCCACGGCAGCAAACGCTCCCGGCCAGCGGAACTGGAGCCCGGGACGCGGCGGGTGATCTCGGTGCGGATGGATTACCTGGTGTCCGATACGCAGCCCCTGCAAGTGCTGGAATCGCCTGACAGGGCCTATATCTCGCGCTATGCGCTGGGGCGGGACTATCACCGGCTGATCCGCAAGCGACTGTCACAACTGGCAAAGCGCATCGAGACAGAGGCCGGTGGCGGCCGGTACCGGGCCTTTGTTGACAGCGCCCCGGTGCTGGAGCGAGCCGTAGCCGAGAAGGCGGGCCTGGGCTGGATAGCCAAGAACACCATGTTGATCAATGCCGATGCGGGCTCCTGGTTTTTCCTCGGGGAGATCTACACAGACCTCCCCCTGCCCGCGGATGAACCATTGGGCAGCAAGCACTGTGGCACCTGCACCGCCTGTCTGGAAATATGCCCCACCGGAGCTTTCGTCGGCCCCTTCGAGCTCGATGCGCGCAAGTGTATCTCCTACCTCACCATCGAGCATCACGGCAGCATCGACGCCGCGCTGAGGCCGCTGATCGGCAATCGCGTGTTCGGCTGTGACGACTGCCAGCTGGTGTGCCCCTGGAACAAGTTCGCCCAAGCCACGAGCGAAGCGGACTTTCGTCCCAGACATGGCCTGGCGGATGCAGAGCTCGTGGCGCTGTTCGGCTGGGACGAGCAGACATTCCTGGAAAGGACAGAGGGATCGGCTATCCGCCGCATCGGCCATGAACGCTGGCTGCGCAACCTGGCCATCGCCCTGGGTAATGCACCGACGACTGCGCCCGTCAAGGGCGCTCTCCTCGCCCGCCGCGACCACCCTTCGGCCCTGGTCCGCGAACACGTGACGTGGGCGCTGGAGCAGCATGGGGTTACTCCAGCCTGAGAAAGTGCTCCCGGTAGTAGCGCAGCTCCTCGATCGATTCGCGAATATCGTCCAGCGCCAGGTGAGCGCCGCTTTTGGTGAATCCTGACTCCAGCTCCGGCCGCCAGCGCTGCATGAGAATCTTCACCGTGCTGACGTCCAGGTTGCGGTAGTGAAAAAAAGTTTCCAGCTCCGGCAGGTGGCGAGCCATGAAGCGGCGGTCCTGACAGATGCTGTTGCCACACATTGGGGAAGCACCGGGCGGTACCCATTGCTCGAGAAAGGCAAGGGTCGCGAGTGTAGCGCCGCGTTCATCGTGGCCGCTGGCCCTGACTCGTTCCACCAACCCGGAGCGGGTATGGTGCGTGGTGTTCCATTCATCCATGGCATCCAGAGCCGCTTCGGACTGGTGCAGGGCAATCACCGGCCCCTCCGCCAGTGTGTTCAGCTCGCTGTCGGTGATGATAGTCGCTATTTCGATCACCACGTCCCGCTCCGGGTCCAGCCCGGTCATCTCCATATCCACCCAGATCAGGTTGCGCGCGTCCTGCATCGTCGATCCGCCCCTGTGTTACACGATCCCCGCAGTGTAACAAATTGCCTCGACAGCGGAATTCGCTGCCCCAATAATGAGGCGATGAGCAAACGAAAACTCACCCGCCGACAGGCCTGGCGAGTCGAGAAAATCCAGGAAGAACGCGCAAAACGGGCCGCCCGACGGGAGGTCGATGTGGAGCAGGCCCTGGGCGGCGGCGAGTTGGGGCCGGAACAGGAGGGACTGGTGGTCGCTCACTACGGCACCCAGGTGGCGGTGGAATCCGTTCCCGGAGACACCAGGCGCTGCCATCTGCGGGCCAACCTGGAGGGACTGGTCACGGGCGATCGGGTCGTCTGGTGCGAGGGTGACCCCGTCGGCGTGGTGGTGGCCCAGCTGCAGCGCAACAGTGTCCTGTCACGCCCGGACCCGTACGGCAAACTCAAACCGGTGGCGGCCAACATTGACCAGATAATGGTCGTCATCGCGCCCTACCCGGAACCCCATGCCAATCTGATCGACCGCTATCTGGTGGCGTCAGAGACCGTGGGCATCGAACCGGTCATCCTCCTGAACAAGATGGACCTGCTGGAGAGGGACCCGGAACTGCACGCGCGACTGGAGCACCTGCTGGAAATCTACCCCACTCTCGGCTACCGGATTCTGCACACTTCCAGCAAGCAGGGCGGCCTGGAAGAACTTAACGAGGCGCTGCGGGAGCGCACCAGTGTGTTCGTGGGGCAATCCGGTGTGGGCAAGTCCTCCCTGGTAAACGTGCTGCTACCGGAGGCGGACCTGCGCATCGGTGCTCTCTCGGAAAATACGCTCAAGGGCACGCATACCACCACCACGGCACGGCTGTTCCACCTGCCCTGTGGCGGATCCCTCATCGATTCCCCGGGGATCCGCGAATTCGGGCTCTGGCACATGACCCGCGAGCAGGTGGAACAGGGCTTCCGCGAATTCCGTCCGTTACTGGGAACCTGCAAGTTTCGCGACTGCCAGCACCAGCTGGAGCCCGGCTGCGCCATTCTGGCCGCCGTGGACTCCGGCGAAATCAGCGCCACCCGCCTGGAGAGTTACCGCCATATCGTGGCCAGCCTCGAGACTACCTAAGCTTGTTCGCTGACCCACCGGGCGGCGCGGCAGCCGATTTTCGGGGGTGCGAATACGGCCATAACGAAGCCGGCCAGATCCGGCTGCTGCGCAACTCGACCGTTTTTCGCTGCGCGAAAAACCGGGACTCGGACAGTGCTCGCAGACAGCCCCGGATCTGGCCGGCTTCGTTACACATGGCCTACCATTCGCACCCCCGAAAATCGGCTGCCGCACCGCCCTGCATAGAGAAAAACAAAAAATATATGGCTTGAACAGCATGAGGTCCGGGAAGGGGGAAGCTTGCGGTCCTTCAAGCGGGCTTGCCCCTTCCCGGGCCTTCCGTGCCAGAAGATTACTCAACCGACACTAAGTCACAAACTGACCCAGCTTCTCACCCAGGCGCGTCATGCCGCCTGCAACGTATGACTCGTCCCACTCCATGACGCCCTCAGGGAACAACAGGATCACGGTGGAGCCGAGCATGAAGCGACCCATCTCGTCGCCCCTGGCCAGCTCCACCGGCTCAGGCAGCGCCGCATAGTCGCACAACACCGGCCGCTTCGGAGGAGGCGCTACCTGGCCCGACCAGACCGTCTCGATGCCGGCGACGATCATCGCGCCCACCAGGATCATGGCCATGGGACCCACTGCGGTCTCGAAATAGCAGACCAGGCGCTCGTTGCGGGCAAATAGCCGATCCACATTGTCGGCCGTGGTCGGGTTCACCGAGAACAGTTGGCCGGGAATATAGCAGGTGGCCGTAAGGCGGCCATCGATGGGCATATGCACCCGGTGGTAGTCCCGTGGCGACAGGTAAATAGTGGCGAACCGGCCGCTACCGAAACGGGCGGCGCGCTGCCCATCACCGCCCAGCAGTTCCTGGGCACTGTAATGGCGGCCCTTGGCCTGAAACAGTAAGCCCTCCCGAATCTCCCCCAGCTGACTGATGGTGCCATCGACGGGGCAGACGATGTCCGCCTCTGCCATGGGCCGGGTGCCTTCCCGAAGCGCCCGCGTGAAGAAGGCATTGAAACTGGGATAACGCCGGTAGTCGGGTTCCACCGCCTCGCTCATATCGACGTCGAAATGGCGCACAAACAGGCCGATCGCCCAATTCTTGAGCCACACGGGGTGGCGCAGGTGTGCCAGCCAACCGGTACAGCGCGATAGCAGTTGCTGGGGCACGATATGTTGCAAAAAGATGAATAATTTGTCCATGGGGCGTAGTGTATCCCGTAACGTATGAAAGGTAATCCTGTCGCGGTTGTGAAGAGTTGGCTCTCAGCATTATGCGCGCTTCCGGTTTTGGCTATGGCACAAACCGGAATGCCCGCCGGGCCGGGCACCGATCAAGGAGCCCCCCCGGCGGAACAGGAGGCCGCCGGGCCGAACGACCCTAATGAGCCTCCTATTACATGGGTGGATACGAGTCACACGGCAATCACCAACCAGGCTCAGGCCCTCACAGAGTGGATGGACGCGTTTTTCGGCGATCCGAACTACAACCTTGAGCAGGCCGAGTCCTTCCTGCGACTCGAATTCATTCAACAGTGGGATGAGGAGGACGGCTCGGATTTCAATCTCAGACTGCGCGGCAAGGTTCAGCTGCCGCAGATTTCCAAGCGCCTGAACCTGGTGTTCCAGGATGACGACGAGGAAGATGGACTGACCGAAGAAGAGCGCCAGCAGGAGGACCAGGTCGGACTCCAGTACAAACTGCGGGAAAAAAGCCGCTCACGCGTCGATGTCACCCTGGGCTGGTCCTCTGACGGGCCGAGGCCGGGCGTGCGTTACCGCTACGAGGACAGCCTGAATGACCGCACCTCGTACCGCTACCTGCAGCGCCTTCAGCACGACAGCGGGGATGGTTTTTATACCACCGGGCGCTTCGATATCAACCATATCCTCGACGAGAACAAAATCCTGCGCTGGGGCAACCGGGGCCTCTGGGGAGAGGAAACTGAGGGGGTGGAGTGGCGCACCGCGCTGTCACTGCGCCAGAGACATAAGCTCGACACCAAGCGTCCTGTCGCGATCAACTATTTCACATCCATCAATGGCGTGACCCGACCCGACTCCTTTGTCAAAAACTACCGACTCGGCTTACTGTGGCGCCGGCAGATCTATCGGGACTACCTGTTCTTCGAGGTGGAACCTGCTTACAACTACCGGCGGCGCACCCTGGAGGAGGAGCGGGAACCGGCCTGGAGCGTCGTGCTGCGACTGGAGGTCGCACTCGAGCGCGACCTCCGTCGGGTACCGGATTGAGCGCAGACCCGTTGCGGCCCTAGAGGTTCTCCTCCGCGAAAGCGGCCAGCCGCGACCGCACGATCCCGTTCACATGCATGATCCCCGCATGGGGATATCCCTTGCTTTTCTCAACCAGGTAGGTCAGGCCCGAAGTGAGCGGAGAGATATACTTGTTATCGATCTGGGCTAGATTGCCGAGCACCACGATCTTGGAATCCGCCCCGACCCGGCTGATGACGCTTTTGAGCTGAAACTGGGTCAGACCCTGGCTCTCGTCGATGATGATATAGGCGTTATTGAAGGAGCGCCCGCGCATGAAGTTGAGGGACTTGAACTGAATATTGGCCCTCTCCTTCACGTAATCGATGCTGCCATGGCATGACTCGTCGGTACCGTGCAGAATTTCCAGGTTGTCATCGAAAGCCGCCAGCCAGGGTGCCATCTTCTCCTCCTCGGTGCCCGGCAGAAAGCCGATCTCCTCGGCGATGGGCGGCGTGGAGCGGGCCACGATCAGCTTGCTGTATTTCTTCTGCTCCAGAATGGCATGGAGGCCGTAGGCCAGGGCCAGCAGGGTCTTGCCGGAGCCCGCAGGACCGGTGAGTACCGTCATGTCCACATTTTCGTCATCCAGCAGGGACATGGCCATGGCCTGTTCCAGGTTGCGCGGCGCCAGGCCCCAGAAGCGCCTGTGCATGAGGTTGTCGCGGCTGTCACAACGCAGGTAGACATGTTGTGCATCGAGCCGTTTCACGAACGCCATGAACTCCTGATCGTCGTAGAGGAACATATTGGGGTAAGCCTGGGGCAGTGATTTGCGGGGTATCCGGTGCAGCGTGCAATCCCCCTCGCGCAGCGTATCCACCTCGCTTATACCGGACCAGAAGTCGCCCTCGATATGCTCGTAGCCTTTCGCCAGCAGGTCGATATCGTCCAGCACCCGGTCACGGCGGTAGTCTTCCACGTGCACCAGCCCCGAGCCCTTGGCTTTGATGCGCATGTTGATATCCTTGGTGACCAGGCAGACGAACTCACCTGGATGCTCGGCTTGCAGCAGCAGGGCCACGTTGATGATGCGGTTGTCATTGGCCTGGTCCTGGGTGCCATCCAGAAAGGGCACCTCCGTGTTCTCGGCCAGCAACTGGTCCGGGTAGATCGCAAGGGTGCCACTGACACCCTCCTCACCCGCCACCGGTATCTCAACTCCCTCCTGGATCTGCTGGGGCGTGGCCTCATCCACAACCTTGTCGATCATCTGGATCGCAATCCGCGCCTCCCGACTGACCGTCTTGTCGCGCCTGTCCTTGATATGGTCGAGTTCTTCCAGCACCGTCATCGGGATGACCACGTGGTGTTGCTTGAAGGCCGTGACGGCGGTGGGATCGTGCAGCAGGACGTTGGTGTCCAGGACATAGGTTTTCTTGATGACGGGTTTCAGGGTGGTTTTTTCTACGCGCAGGGCGGAGCCTGAGTCCATAGAGAGTTCCTCATACTGGTTTCACAAATGGCGAATGGTCTGGAACGAGTCTTCTGGTTATAAGCTGGCGATGGCCAGGATTCGGGTTGGTGGGAGGGGTGGAGGTTATCGGGAATCAGGGGAAGCAGATGCAGCCCTGACTCCGGCGACTCGGGAGGAGCGCTGCGGCGCTCATTGTATGACGCGAGGCAGCCGACGATACCTTGTCTGGCCGGCGTCCGGAAATTCTTCAAAGGCCCTTCCCGGCGGGTGCTTCACTGCTGCGTAGCGTTGATTATCAAACCCCCGCGGCGGCACTGTCAAGGACAGGGCTGTGGCGGCGCCTGATGTGTGTCCGCTCTTCACTGACACGGGACCATAATTCGGCTAGGATAGCGCGCTTGTCTTCATGAAACGCTAAGTCAATCACCAGATGCTCAATCAGGAATCCCTCTCCCAGCTCAAAGGCCTGAAGTCCCAGATGGAGGCCGAGAAGGAGCGCGCAGAAGCGGTGGTCAAAGGCACCCAGGCCCGCTACGGCTTCGCGGTGCTTGAGGACGGTCGGGAAATTTTCATCCCGCCCGATGAAATGTTGAAGGTTTTCCCGGAAGACCGGGTGCGCGTCTGCATCCGACCCACCAAGGACAACAAGACCGTTGCCGAGGTCGAGAAGCTCGTCGACAGTCCGCTCGCGGACTTCACCGGCCGCTGTGTGCAAAAGGGCAAGGCGGTCTTCGTAGAACCGGACCTGCCCCAGCTCAAGCGCTGGCTGTTCATCCCTCCCCACGCTCGCAACGGCATCAAGGAAGGAGACTACGTCCGCTGCGCTATCCTCAGGCACCCGATCCGGGACGGCAAACCCCAGGCGAAAATTCTCAGCATCATCGGCGACGATGATACCCCCGGCATCGAAAACATCTACTGCATGGCCAAATACAGGCTGTCACAGGAATGGAGCAGCAGCAGTCGCAAGGAGCTGGAACAGCGGCTGGCCGACTGCCGGCCACTGGAGACCGATCGCCGTCGCGATCTGACGGATCTGGAGTTCGTCTCCATCGACGCCGCCAAGACCCAGGACATCGATGACGCCCTTTATGCAGAAATCAGCGAGGGCGGATGGACCCTGTTCGTAGCCATTGCCGACCCCACCGCGTACATCGAGCCGGACTGCGGTCTGTACCAGGATGTAGCTGCCCGGGGAACCTCCGTCTACTTCCACGGTGATGTGCTGCCCATGCTCCCCGAGGAGTTGTCCCAGGATACCTGCGCCCTGTCCGAGGGTTGTGACCGCCCTGCCCTGGTGTGCAAGGTAGCCGTGAGTGACAGTGGCGAGGTGGGGGAATTCGAGTTCATCGAATCCACTATCCGCTCGCGGGCAAAGCTCTCCTATTACGCCGTCGACCGGTACCTCAGCGGCCAGTACGACGACCTTATGAGTCATGCCACGCCCCTGGAGGCGCTCTATCAGGTATACCGGGCCCTGCGCGCCTACCGTGAAGAGCATGAACTGGTCATGGAAGGGCGGCGTGAATACCGCTGGATACTCAACGACAACAAGCAGATCGAGTCCATCGAACCCTGCGAGAAACTCCTGTCACAGAAACTGGTGGAGGAGTGCATGATTGCCGCCAATCGCTGTGCCGCCCGGTTCCTCGAGACGCACAAGGCCAGCGGGCCTTTCGTCAGCCATCCGGGGTTTCGCGAGGACCGCCTGGAGGAGACCCGCAAGTTCCTGGCGATGCATGCTCCAGACCTGGCAGAAGAGGATCCGACCACCCTGTCCGGTTACCGCAACATCATGCGCTATCTGGCCAGCACCGACGGCGACCTGCCGCTGCGCCCTATGGTGAATCGCCTGCTGAACCGGGCGGAGCTCTCCGTGACATCAGGCGCCCATATGGGTATGTCTCTCCCGGGTTACACCAACTGCACGTCACCCCTGCGCAAGTACCTGGATTTTCTGACCCACCTGCAGATCAAAGCTGCGCTGCACGGGGGGGAACCCAACCTGGTCACCCCCGACATACTGAAGGACCTCTCGCAGCGCATCGCCACCTGCCGCGCGGCGACTCTGGAGGCGGAGCGCTGGCTGGCCGCCAGGTACCTCGATCGCCTCACCACAGCGGACGCCGGGCACCTCGACGCCCGGATCGTTCACATAAACAGTAGCGGATTCAATGTGCGACTCGAGGATTCCGGACTCGAGGGTTTCGTGGATCTGCGCAAGGATCCGGAGAAATTCAGCTACGACAAATGGACCGCCAGCCTCACCAGCACCACGCGCCGCTTCCAGTTGGAGCAGGCCGTTCAGCTGACCTATGCAGGGGTGGACGTGACCAATCAGTACATGGCCCGTTTCGAACTGGTTGAAGGCTGCGGCCTGAAACCGCCCAGGGAAGAGGCCCCGCCTGCCGACAAGAGCGCGTGAATCCGGACCTGTCGCATCTGACGATTCCCGAGCGTTCATGGCATGCCAGGGGGACTCTGCTTCGGCTTACATGACTGCGGGTCGTTTCGGGTGGAGAATCTGACTCGAAAGCCAATCCCCGCCACGTCAATGGGCGCGGGGGCCCTGGACCTGCTCACTCCCGTCTTTGGTCATCACGGCGACACCTGCGGCCAGTTGTTCCCGGACCCGCGATACCAGCTGGATCATTTCCCGCACACCCAGGGCGCTGAGATATTCACCCATGGCGCGGTGATCATCGAGTGTCACGTTATGGTCCACGGCGCGCAGGGTCTCAATAATGAGCAACTCGCCACTGCTGAACTCGCCCTCTTCACCGAAAATCAGCTTGGTGAAGGTGTCCACGATGGCCATCTCGCTGACGGCACCGCCCTCGATGAA
>JAHEEV010000047.1 GCA_024640505.1 Halieaceae bacterium | reverse complement strand
TGATATCACCCTTGCGTACGTGGGTCAGCAGGCTGCCGATGGTGATCTGCTGGGGCGAGATCGCGATGTCGATCTCATCGCCGACCAACTCGGAATAGGCCGGGTTGGCTATCAGTGTGATTACCTTCTTGGCACCCATGCGTTTGGCCAGCATGGACATCATGATGTTGGATTCATCGTTATTGGTCAGGGCGCAGAAAACGTCCGTTGCTTCGATATTTTCTGCGCTTAGCAGCTGTGGCTCGGAGGCGCTGCCGTTGAGCACGATGGCCCGCTTGAGTCGTTCCGACAGTACACGGCAGCGCTCGTAGGACTGTTCGATGACCTTGACCTGGTAGTCCTTCTCGATATTCCAGGCCAGGGTGGCGCCGATATTGCCGCCGCCTGCAATCATCACACGCTTGTAGGGCTTGTCCAGTTTGCGCAGCTCACCCACGACTGCCCGGATATGCTCCTGGGCCGCGATGAAAAAGACCTCGTCCCCCTCCTCCACCACAGTATCCCCCTCGGGGAGGATCGGCCGGTCCTGCCGGAAAATGGCCGCGACCCGCGTATCCACCTTGGGCATGTGCTCGCGGATTTCCCGCAACTCCTGCCCCACGATCGGCCCCCCCTCGATGGCCCGGACGGCGACCAGTTGCACCCGCCCGTCGGCAAAATCGAGTACCTGCAGGGCGCCCGGGTTCTTGATCAGTTGCTGGATACTCTTCGTCACCAGCTGTTCAGGGCCGATGATGACGTCCACGGGGATGTGGTCGCGGTTGAACAGTTGTTCCTGGTGTGACAGGTAGTTGGGGGAACGCACCCGGGAAATCTTGGTGGGAGTGTGAAACAGGGTATGGGCCACCTGGCAGGCCATCATGTTGATCTCGTCGCTGTTGGTGACCGCGATCAGCATGTCCGCGTCCTCGGCGCCCGCCTTGAACAGTACACCGGGGTAAGAGGCGCCGCCGGTGACGGTACCGATGTCCAGGCGATCCTGCAGGGCGCGCAGCTTGTCGCCGTCGGTATCGACCACGGTGATGTCGTTCTGCTCGTCGGCCAGGTGCTCTGCCAGGGTGCCCCCAACCTGGCCGGCACCGAGAATGATGATCTTCATGGCTCCAGGAGCTCGCTGTCAGTGATGCGGTGCACGGGCCCGCAGGTATGGACCCTGACGATGGGTGGTGAGGGTCGGTGGCGCTGAATTATACACACTCTTCCACGGCAGAGCGTCATTGGCTCTTCTGTAGAAGTGCATAGAACAGGCCGTCCGTGCCGCCCGGGGTGGGCAGGAGCTGGCGCCCCCCTGCCACGGCCACGCCCCAGGTTGCCTCGAGTGGCAGCAGCTCTGCATCCGTGCGCTGCGCCAGGAATCGGCTCACCAGCTGGCTGTTTTCCTCCCCCAGCACCGAACAGGTGGCATACAGCAACCGTCCGCCAGGGCGCAGCAGGGGCCAGACGCCCTGCAGAATAAGGAGCTGCTGCTTGGCAAAACCTGCGATATCCCCTTCCCGTCGCAACAGCTTCACATCCGGATGGCGCCGGATGACGCCGCTGGCTGAACACGGTGCGTCCACGAGGATGGCGTCGAATGTATCGTTGGTCAGCTGCGAAGGTGGATCGCAGGCATCGCCCGCCAGCAGCGTCGCCTGCAGTTGGAGGCGCTGCAGGTTGTCCGCCACGCGCGAAAGCCGCTGCGGGTCACTGTCCATGGCCACCAGCTCGGCCAGTCCTGGCTGCAGCTCCAGGAGATGGCAGGCCTTCCCGCCCGGTGCCGCGCAGGCATCCAGGATCCGCTCTCCGGGAGCGGCACCCAGAATGAGCGCCGCCATCTGGGCCGCCTCGTCCTGCACGCTCACCTCCCCGCTGGGGAAGCCGGGCAGATCCTGCACGTCCCGGGGGTTTGCCAGGTAGATGGCGTGAGGGGAGACCTCACCGGGGCGGGCCTCCATGCCGTGCTCCGCCAACCGTTTCAGGTAGGTGTCGCGTGGCTGGCGCAGGCTGTTGACCCGCAGGCACATGGGGGGCTGCTCATTGTTGGCGTCGATAATTTGCTGCTGTTGAGCAGGCCACTGCTCCTGCAGCTTGCGGTACAGCCAGGCCGGGTGACATGCAAGCGCTGCTTCGTCGAGCCGGGCGAGCAGGGAATCCCGCTCCCGCAGAAACCGGCGCAACACGGCGTTGGCAAGACCCTTTGCCCAGGGCTTTTTGATCCCCCTGGCCGCCTTTACCGTGGCGTCGACGGCGGCGTGGTCCGGTATTCGCATGCCCTCCAGCTGGTAGAGACCGCAGAGCAGGAGGCCGTTGACATCAGCGTCCCTGGCCCGCAGAGGTTTGTCCAGTAACTGATCCAGCAGGGCCTGCAGGCGCGGCGCCTGGCGCAGTGTGCCATAACAGAGCTGCTGCAGCAGGCCGCGATCGCGGGGGGCGACGCCTTCCAGCAGCGGCGGGAGTACCTGGTTGAGCGACTTGCCGGACATTACCCCGGCCACTCCCCGGGCGGCAGCGGTGCGGGTATCCAGGGGCATCAATTCTGTTCCGGGTGTGGGTCGAACTGCCTGCCCGGGGCGAACAGTTCGCTGCGTGCATTGAGCACCTGGTCAGCGGACAGTACCTTGCCTCCCGGCAACTGCAACTGCTGGATGCTCAACTGCCCCCGGCCGCAATTGACCAGGATGCCCTGCGGACCTGCCTGCAGGATGGTGCCCGCAGGCTCTGGCAATGGCGCGGTGCCGGACGGCCGCGACAGCCAGATCCTGACCCGTTCCCCCGCGAGTGTGCTGTAGCACACCGGGAAGGGGTTGAAAGCCCGCACCATTCGATCGAGGGAATGGGCATCCCGTCGCCAGTCGATCGCCGCTTCAGCCTTGAGAATTTTATTGGCATAGGTGGCCTGGTCATCGTCCTGGGACTGCGCGTCGCGCTGAAACCTGAGCAGGTCATCGAGCACCTCGAGCAGCAGGGGCACACCCAGGGTAGCCAGCTCATCGTGCAGGCTGCCGCCGGTGGTATCGGCTGCAATCGGGCATCGGGCCGTGGCCAGCATATCGCCCGTATCCAGACCGGCGTCCATCTGCATGATGGTGATGCCTGTTTCATCGTCACCGGCCTCGATGGCGCGCTGTATCGGCGCTGCCCCGCGCCAGCGGGGCAGCAGTGAGGCGTGCACATTGAGGCAGCCCAGGCGCGGTGCATCCAGGACCGCCTGGGGCAGTATAAGCCCGTAGGCCACCACGATCATGAGGTCGGCCTGCTGTGCGGCCAGGTGCTGCTGCTCGATGGCATCCCGCAGGGAGGCAGGCTGGCACACCGGCAGGCCCGCCGCGGTCGCCAGGTGTTTGACCGGGCTGGGATGAAGTTTCTTGCCCCGGCCCGAAGGGCGGTCCGGCTGGGTATAGACGGATAGCAGTTGGTGCTTACTATCAATGAGCGCCTTTAGATGCAGGGCTGCAAAGTCAGGTGTACCCGCAAAAATGAGGCGCAGGGAGCTCCGTGACACGGGCTGTCAGGCCCGGCGGCGCTGGCTTTTTTCCAGCTTCTTGCGGATGCGCTGCCGCTTCAGGGGAGAGAGGTAGTCCACGAACAGCTTGCCGTTGAGGTGATCGATCTCGTGCTGCAGGCAGATCGCCAGCAACCCCTCCAGTACCCGGGTGAAGCGTTCCCCGTTGCGGTCGAGGGCTGTCACCTCCACCTGCCGGGGACGGTTCACGGTCTCGTAGAAGCCCGGCACTGACAGGCACCCTTCATCGTACTCCCCCAGTTCCGGGTCCAGCACCCTGATCTCCGGGTTGATGAAGATCAGCGGATCGGAGTGATCCTCCGTTACGTCGATGACGATCACGCGCTGGTGGACGTCTACCTGGGACGCTGCGAGGCCGATACCCGGGGCCTCGTACATGGTTTCTAACATGTCGTCTATGAGTTTCCGGATGGTGTCGTTGACATCTGCCACCGGGCGCGCTTCGGTTCGCAACCGGGGGTCGGGAAATTCCAGAATTTCGAGAACTGCCATGGTGTCGGGTGCCCAATGGTCGACGGGAGCGGGTTTGTGGTCAGCGTGAATTAGTCACATTAGGGCTTGCCAGCAGCAAAACGCACCAGCAAACTGTTGACTATTATACTACCTGTGGAGACGGGGTGCCCAGTATGGGTGTCTTCACGGGAGACGCTGTTGCGCAGGCGGTGGCAGGCAATCTGCTATGCTCAAGCTTGTGCCGGCAGACAATAACAAGGCTACACAGGGACGGTAAAATGAAAATCAGGGCAATTTCGGTCGGGGTATTGCTGTTAACGCTACTCCTGGGTGCGGGTTTACAGGCAGCGGAAGTCGAGCTCAGGGACAACGCACCGGAAACCTACATCGTCAAGAAAGGGGATACTCTCTGGGGTATTTCAGGTATGTACCTGACGCACCCCTGGCTCTGGCCTGAACTCTGGGACGTCAACCCGCAGATCGACAACCCGCACCTGATCTATCCGGGTGACGAGCTGTACCTGGTCTGGGTGGATGGCAGGCCGAGGCTGCGCCTCAACCGGGGCAAGGACCTCAAGCTGTCTCCCAGTATGCGCATCAGCCCGCTGGATCTGGCCATCCCCATCATCCCCCTGGATGAAATCGGGGCATTTCTGAAGAATCACCGCATTCTGGGTGCTGGCGAACTGGCTGATTCTGCCTATGTGGTTGCCGGTTCGCAGAAGCGCCTGATCAGTGCACCGGGAGACCGCGTCTTCGGCCGTGGGCCCTTCCCCGACGGGGAGCGCGCCTACGGTATCTTCCGCGCCGGAGAGTCCTATATCGATCCGGTCACCGGGGAAGTGCTCGGCTACCAGGCACAGGACATCGGCAACGCCAAACTGCTCAGCAGCAACCGGGACGATGTCACTGAGCTCGAGATAACCCGGGTCACCGAAGAGGTGCGTATCACCGATCGCCTGCTGCCCCTGGAGGAGCGCGTAATCGATGCGACCTTCCATCCTCGTGCGCCGGACGCAGAGATAAAGAACGGCTACATGATTGCTGTCGATGGCGGGGTATCGCAGATCGGCGCCATGGATATCGTGGTATTGAACAAGGGACTGCGTGACGGCCTGGAGGTCGGCCAGGTGCTGGCGATATACCAGACCGGCGAGCTGGTATTTGACGAGGTGGCCCAGGAAAATGTTCGCATACCCGATGTGCGCGCCGGGCTCACCATGGTTTTTGAGGCGTTCGAAAAGGCCAGCTACGCCATCGTGCTCAAGGCCGACCGGGTGCTGAAAGTGGGGGACAAGGTCAAGAACCCCTGATGGATTGACCGGCGCCGCAGGATGCGGCGCCGGGGCTCCGGCACGACCGGAACAAAGTTGCTGCCAACAGACATTACGTCAAGGACGAGGTATGTATGTTGAAGATCCGCGGCCCACAGGGGTCGCGACCCCTGCTGGTGTCGAAATCCTGTCCCTTGCGGATGACCGGTACCCTCCCCTCCTGCGCCTCATCCACGACCCGCCCCAGCGGCTATACGTCCGGGGAGACCCCGCGGTCCTGCGGGAGCCGCAGCTGGCCGTAGTAGGCAGTCGCAAGGCCAGCGCGGCGGCGGTTCGGGCCGCGGAAGCCCTGTGCGGCCAGGCAGTGGCGTCGGGCCTGCACATTTGCTCGGGGCTGGCCCTGGGTATCGACGCTGCTGCCCACCGCGGCGCGCTGCGCGCCGGTGGAAAGAGCGTGGCCGTGATGGCAACAGGGATCGACGGGATCTACCCTGCCCGACACCGGCCACTCGCTGCCGAACTGGCACAATCCGGTTGCCTGGTAACCGAATTTCCGCCCGGCACGCCCCCGCTCAGGCACAACTTCCCCCGCCGCAATCGCATCATCAGTGGCCTGTCCCTGGGCGTCCTGGTGGTAGAGGCCGCACTGCCCAGCGGATCACTGATCACGGCGGGAACGGCGGTGGAACAGGGTCGTGAGGTATTTGCCCTGCCCTGGTCCATGTTGCATCCCGGAGGTACGGGTTGCCTGCGGTTGATAAGGGATGGCGCCAAGATGGTGCAGGGTATTGACGATATTCTGGAGGAACTGGGCCCCCTGTACCGGCTGCAGCAGGATCTGTTCGAGCCGCAGCAGGAACCCGGGGGAGCGGTTGCGGCGGCAGCCAGCCCGATCCTTGACCTGCTGGGCTTCGAAGCGGTCAGTTCAGATGAACTGGTGCGCGCCAGCGGGTTGCCCGCTGCGCGGGTCATGGCTGAACTCTCGACCCTGGAGCTGGAGGGACTGGTGACGCGTTGCTCCGGCGGTTATACACGTACCTGAGCCACCCGATGACCTCGATTTACTTGCTATCGACGCGGCTGTTTGGTTAAATTTCGCGCTTTTTCGCAGCGGGGATGATCCGCTGCCATAGCAGCGGGAGAACGCCAATGAGCGAACCATTTGTAGCGATTGTCATGGGGTCGGATTCGGACCTGCCGGTCATGGAAGCCAGCTTCGATGTCCTGCGGTCTTTCGGCATCACGTTTGAAGCGAGGATCACATCGGCCCACCGCACACCCGAAGTGACCAAGGAGTATGTCAAGGATGCCGAGCAGCGCGGCTGCGGCGTGTTTATCGCCGCGGCCGGTATGGCGGCCCACCTCGCCGGGGCGGTATCTGCCGCAACGGTGAGGCCCGTGATAGGCGTGCCCATGAACGCATCCCTGGATGGTCTCGATGCCCTGCTGTCTACGGTTCAGATGCCCGCAGGCATTCCTGTGGCAACCGTGGCGATCGGCAAGGCGGGGGCAAAAAACGCGGCATACCTGGCAGCGCAGATCCTGTCGGTGGGCAACCCCGGCCTGGGAGACAAGCTGCGTGAGGAGCGCGCCGCCAACGCCCAGGCTATTGCCGAGAAGGATGCTGCCCTGCAGGAATCCCTCAAGGGCTGAACTTGCCCTTTCTGCCTTCTGCTATCCGCCTGGGCGCCGCCGTCGATGCTCTGCATCGGGGCGGCGTGGTCGCCTGCCCCACCGAAGGGGTGTGGGGCCTCAGCTGCGATCCCTATAACGGCAATGCCGTGTCCCGTTTGTTGCGCATGAAGCGACGCCCGGTCTCAAAAGGCCTGATTCTGGTCGCCGCGAGCGAGGATCAGCTCGACTTTCTGCTGTCGACCCTGGGGCCGGCTGCACGCAGCGAGCTCTCAGCCTCGTGGCCCGGGCCGACGACCTGGCTGGTGCCTCACCGGGAAACGCTGCCAGCGTGGATCGTGGGTGACCATGACACGGTGGCCGTCCGGGTCAGTGATCACCCGGTGGTCCGGGCGTTGTGCCGCGCGTGGGGCGGGCCCCTGGTCTCCACCTCCGCCAACCCCGCCGGCGCCCGCCCGGCCATGGCGGCATTCCAGGTCAGGCGCTTCTTCGGCGAACAGATCGACTGCCTGTTGCCGGGGGCGGTGGGCGGCCAGCGGCGCCCCTCGGTCATCAGGGACCTGGCCAGCGGCAACATCATTCGCCCATAGACCCTCGCGGCGCGTATAATGCCGCGCCGACAGTCCCCAGAGGTAGAGCCCATGCAGATAGAAACCGTGAAAGCCTATCTCCTTCAGTTGCAGGACCAGATTTGCCAGGCCCTTGCGGAGGAGGACGGAACGGCTGACTTTCTCACCGAGGAGTGGCAGCGGGAGGAAGGCGGCGGTGGCCGCACCCGGGTGCTCGCCGACGGGCGCGTATTCGAGAAGGCCGGGGTCAACTTCTCACACGTCCACGGGGCCAGCCTGCCCCCCTCTGCCAGTGCCTCCCGGCCGGAACTGGCGGGACGCGGTTTCCAGGCCATGGGCGTATCCCTGGTTATTCATCCCCACAACCCCTACGTACCCACGTCCCACGCCAACGTGCGGTTTTTTGTGGCGGAAAAAGCAGGGGAAGAACCGATCTGGTGGTTCGGCGGCGGCTACGACCTGACCCCCTACTACGGCAACCGGCAGGATTGTATCGACTGGCACCGGGTGGCCGCCCAGGCCTGTGCACCCTTCGGCGAGGCCGTGTATCCCCGGTTCAAGGCCTGGTGCGACGACTATTTTTTCCTCAAACATCGCGGCGAACCCCGGGGTGTCGGCGGCCTGTTTTTCGATGACCTGAACGAGTGGGACTTCGAGACCTGTTTCGCTTTCATGCGCGCAGTGGGGGACTCCTATATACCCGCCTACCGCCCCATCGTGCAGCGCAGAAAGGATGCTCCCTATGGTGAGCGCGAGCGGCAGTTCCAGTTGTACCGGCGGGGGCGCTATGTCGAGTTCAACCTGGTGTACGACCGGGGCACCCTGTTCGGACTGCAATCAGACGGCCGGACCGAGGCGATTCTCATGTCGCTGCCCCCGCTGGTGCGGTGGGAATACGGTTATCAGCCGCAACCGGGAACGCCGGAGGCGGAATTGACCGACTACTACCTGCAGCATCGGGACTGGCTGGCCGAGGCACCGGCGGAATAGCGGCCGATGAGTGTGAAAGACAAGTACGCGGTATTCGGCAATCCCGTCAAGCACAGTAAATCCCCTGCCATCCATACTGCATTCGCCGCGCAGTGTGGACAGAACATGCAATACCGGGCGGTGCGGGTGGAGTTGGGGGGCTTCGCCGATGCGGTCCGCGGGTTCTTTGCCGGCGGCGGCGCCGGGCTGAATATTACGGTACCTTTCAAGGAGGAGGCGTTCCGGTTTGCCGAGCGACTCACCGACCGGGCCATGCGTGCCGGCGCGGTCAACACCCTGTCCCGTTGCGAGGATGGCTGCATCGAAGGCGACAATACGGACGGTATCGGACTGGTGCGCGATATGGTGGCCAACCTTGGCTGGAGGGTGCAGGGGCGGCGTCTGCTGATCCTGGGTGCCGGAGGAGCTGCTCGCGGTGTGCTCGAACCGCTGCTGCGGGAGAATCCCCGCGAGCTGCTCATCGTGAACCGCACACCGGAGCGGGCGGAGCAGCTGGTGCGTGAGTTCTCTGACATCGCACCGCTGGCAGGGGGCGGCTATACCCTCCTGGGCGATCGACAATTCGACCTGGTCGTCAATGCCACCAGCGCGGGCCTGACGGGTGAGATGCCGGATCTGCCCAGCAGCCTGCTTACCGAACACAGCTGTTGTTACGACCTGGTCTACGGCGCTGAACCCACACCCTTTATGCGCTGGGCTGCGCTTCATGCGGCGTGGGCGGTGGCAGACGGGCTCGGGATGCTGGTGGAGCAGGCAGCGCAGTCGTTCTATATATGGCGCAGGGTCCGCCCGGAGACACGGACAGTGATCAGGCAACTGCGCGAGAGTATGGCGGCGGCCTGAAGCGCGGGCGCGGAACGCCCGGGGAGTTCTCCCCCCTTACCACCGCTCCAGTTCATTCAGATGTCGGTCTTTCAGCTTCACGTAGTTGGCGGCACTGTAACGGAAGTAGTCGAACTCCCCCGTGCTCAGCTCGCGCATTTCCCGCGCCGGGCTGCCGCCGTAAAGATAGCCACTGCGCAGATGCTTGCCCGGCGTGACCAGTGCGCCGGCGGCGATGACGACCTCCTCCTCGACGATGGCCCCGTCCATCACGGTGGCGCCCATTCCTACCAGGACGCGATCGCCCACCGTACAGCCATGCAGTGTGGCCTGGTGGCCTATGGTCACGTCTTCGCCGATCTGCAGGGGCCAGCCATCGGGGTTGTAGGGTCCTGCGTGGGTGATGTGCAGGACGCAGCCGTCCTGCACACTGGTGCGTGCGCCGATGCGAATCCAGTGCATGTCACCGCGGATGGAGGCCTGCGGCCAGACGGAGACATCGTCCCCCAGGGACACGTCTCCCAGAACAACCGCGCTGGGATCTATGAATACACGTTCTCCGAGCCTGGGGCTCACCCCCCCGAAGCTGCGCAAGTTGGTCATCTTCTGGTCTCTCATAGGGTTGTGCCCCGTTACAGGTTGCAGGCCTGTTACAATAGCCAGCCAGGCGGTTCCTGGCCAGTGTCAGGTCAGGCGAGCGCCCCAGGCGGGAGGAATACACATGCAGGAAGATGTCAGGCGCCGCCGCTTCATCGCCGGTGCCGTGTGTCCGCGTTGCGGCGACATGGACAAGATCGTGGTCGACGCGGAGACGGACCGGCGGGAGTGCATCGCCTGCGGGTTCAGCGAGGAGCGCCCCGGCCCGGTTGCCCCCGCGGGACAGGACAGGACCCCTCGGGCCAGGGAGCTGCCCGCCCGGGAGCTGCCCGTCCGGGAGCTACCCACCCGGGTCAGCCGCCCTGCCGCGAGGCGGGTCGAGACGCCTGCAGAGGCTGTCAAACTGGTCGATATGGACAAAACCGGGCGCTGACCGGTCTCAGGAGGCCAGGCGCAACCTGATCTGTCGCGGCGTGTCTGTCAGGGTGGCGGAGGAAACCACGGGCGGCATCGCTATCTCCGTGCCCGGCAGTGAGCGCACGCGCTCCCAGACGTATTCGCGCTTGAGCAGTTGTTGCGCCGTGTACTGCACCAGCTGTTCCATGCGCATGGCCAATTCGTCCCCCAGCAGGTGGTAGACAATGATATTCGCCTCCGTCATGTCTACCGGGAGCAGGGGCCGGTGCAGGTGCCGGATGTGGTGATCATTGACCTCTTCCAGCAGGCGGTGGGCCAGAAACGCCTCGTCCAGCAGGTCTTCCAGCCCGCCGTCCCCCGGCAGCTCTTCCGGGGGCTGCAGGAAAAAGTCTTCCGCCATGTTCAGGAAGGGGGCCGCGTAGTCATAAAACCCCAGCCGCTTGCTTACCGCTGACACCAGGGTGATGCAGCCGGGCACACTTTCCACGTAATTTGAGATAAACGCCATCAGTGCCGCCACCGGGTCGTCTTGCGGCAGTACCAGTTTTTTACGCAGCGCGGGCAGCTCTCGCTCCAGCCTGCCGGCCAGCAGGGCGGTGTGGCGCTCACTCTGCAGGGCGTCGGCGATGGTTTGCTTGATGCCGGGTATAGCCATGTCGCCCCCGAAATAGCGCTGGTCCCCAGAGGTCTATTCAGGCTAGTACAATTCAGCCAGATAGCGAGCAATTAGCGGGGTGCGCCACGGCTCGAGCCTCTGCCCCGCCCGCCAATGGCCCGCTGCATTACCCCGGTACAGCACATATTGTGGTGCGATATAGCAAGTCGACTATATCTTGGGTCCCGGGTGTGGGCGGGGGTGTGCCCACTCTCTCCGGCTGCGATCGCCGCCGCTAACGCGCAACAACTTTGTGGGCATTGTCGGCCAGTTTCGCTATAATTCCCGCGCTTTGCTGCTGCGACAACATGTCGCAGCAGCAAAGTGAAGTCAGCTGGCAAGTTCAAGCAGTCTTGCACATCACTCACCGATCCTTTACGGCGTTGGTGGTGGGGTTTGCATTATCCCGGACCACCGGGTGCCGTCTGCGATAACAAGTGAACGCTGGTTGGGGGGAAACCACTTTCTTTTATATGGAGACACAGGAAATGTCTTTTGAAGCGAAGCGGCTGTGGAAGCTCGCGCTCGGTCCTGTGCTGATACTGATGAGCGCCGCCGTTGTCGGTGCTGAGGTCAATCAGGTCAATATGTCCCAGGGTGCCACCGAGGTGGGCCGCGACATTTACAACCTGCACATGTTGATTCTCGGTATCTGCACGGTCATCGGTATTGGTGTATTCGGGGTGATGTTCTACTCCATCATTTACCACCGCAAATCCAAGGGGGTCACTCCGGCGACTTTTCACGAGAGTACCAAGGTTGAAATTGCCTGGACCGTAGTGCCTTTCCTGATCCTGATCAGCATGGCCGTTCCCGCCACGTCCACCCTGCTCGACATCTACGATTACGAAGATGCCGAGATGGATATCATGATCACGGGATATCAGTGGAAGTGGAAGTATGAGTATCTCAACGAGAATGGCGAGAATGTCAGCTTCTTCAGCAACCTGCGCACCCCCCAGAGCGAAATCTACAATACCGAGGACAAGGGACAGCACTACCTGCTGGAAGTCGACGAGCCGGTGGTCATTCCGGTCGACACCAAAGTGCGTTTGCTGGTGACAGCCAATGACGTTATTCACTCCTGGTGGGTGCCCGAGCTGGCGGTCAAAAAAGATGCGATTCCCGGCTTTATCAACGAGGCCTGGACCCGGGCTTCCGAAACCGGCATCTACCGCGGCCAGTGCGCTGAGTTGTGTGGCAAGGACCACGGGTTCATGCCCATCGTGGTTAACGTGGTGAGCCGGGACGAATACAACGACTGGCTTGGCGCCAAGCAGGCAGAAGCGGCCGAGATCAAGGCCCTGATGGCCCAGACCTTCACAATGGACGAGTTGATGGAGCGCGGCGAAGCGGTTTACCAGCGCGCCTGCCTGGCCTGCCACGGTGCCAAGGGTGAAGGCGGACTCGGCAAGGCCATTGCGGGCAGCCCGTTAGCCACCGGCGAGCTGGGCGCGCACCTCGATGTCGGTATCAACGGTGTCCCGGGTACGGCCATGCAGGCTTTCGGGGGCCAGATGAACGACGTCGATATGGCGGCGGTCATCACCTACCAGCGCAATGCGTTCGGCAACAACATGGGCGACATGGTTCAGCCCATAGATGTCTTCAACTACAAGAAAGGCTGATTGGAGGAGTTAACGATGGGCGATCATCATCACGGTCCTGCCAAGGGCCTCAGTCGGTGGCTTTTCACCACCAACCACAAAGATATCGGGACCATGTACCTGTGGTTCTCTTTTGCCATGTTCATCCTGGGCGGATTTTTCGCCATGGTCATCCGCGCGGAGTTGTTCCAGCCCGGCATGCAGCTGGTGGAGCCCGCATTTTTCAATCAGATGACCACCCTGCACGGGCTGGTCATGGTGTTCGGGGCCATTATGCCCTCCTTCGTCGGCCTGGCGAACTGGCTGATCCCGATGATGATCGGGGCGCCTGATATGGCCCTGCCGCGGATGAACAACTGGAGCTTCTGGATCCTGCCGCCGACATTCCTGTTGCTGGCGTCAACCCTGTTCATGGAAGGCGGCGCACCGGCTTTCGGCTGGACCTTCTACGCACCCCTGTCCACCACCTACGCCCCGCCGTCGGTGACATTTTTTATATTCTCGGTACACGTACTGGGTCTGTCATCCATCATGGGTTCCATCAATATCATCGCCACGGTGATGAACATGCGTGCCCCCGGCATGACCTATATGAAGATGCCCCTGTTCGTATGGACCTGGCTGATCACTGCCTTCCTGCTGGTTGCGGTAATGCCGGTTCTGGCGGGTGCGGTGACCATGATGCTCATGGATATCCATTTCGGGACCAGCTTCTTCTCCGCCGCGGGCGGCGGTGACCCGGTGCTTTTCCAGCACGTGTTCTGGTTCTTCGGCCACCCCGAGGTTTACATCATCATCCTGCCGGCGTTCGGTGTGGTATCGCAGATCATCCCTGCGTTCTCCCGCAAGCCCCTGTTCGGTTATGACTCCATGGTGTACGCCACGGCATCTATTGCGTTCCTTTCCTTCATTGTGTGGGCGCACCATATGTACACTGTGGGCATGCCCGTAGCCGGCGAATTGTTCTTCATGTACGCCACGATGCTGATCGCGGTGCCCACCGGTGTGAAGGTCTTCAACTGGGTAACCACCATGTGGCGTGGCGCCCTGACCTTCGAGACGCCCATGCTGTTCTGTATCGGCTTCCTGGTGCTGTTCACCATCGGCGGCTTTACCGGCCTGATGCTCTCCATCGCGCCCTCTGACTTCCAGTATCACGACAGCTACTTCGTGGTCGCCCATTTCCACTACGTGATGGTGGCGGGTGCGGTATTCAGCATGTCTGCCGCGGTGTACTACTGGCTGCCCAAGTGGTGCGGCAAGATGTATAACGAGGCCATGGGCAAGACCCATTTCTGGATCTCTTTTATCGGCTTCAACCTGACCTTCTTCCCGCAGCACTTCGTGGGCCTGGCAGGCATGCCGCGCCGGATTCCGGATTACGCCCTGCAGTTCGCGGACTTCAACATGATGTCCAGCATCGGTGCCTTCATTTACGGGGCTTCGCAGATCCTGTTCCTGTACAACGTGATCGCTACTATCGTTGCCGGCAAGCCGGTTTCCGACGACAAGGTCTGGGAAGGTGCAGAAGGTCTGGAGTGGACGGTACCCACACCGGCGCCCTACCACACTTTCGAGACACCGCCCAGAATCGACCCGGATCACGTGCACTCTTAAGGGATGCTGCGAAGGTGATCCGAGTCAGCGCCAACCCTGCCATCGATACCGTCATCAAGCTGGTGACGGTCGCGGTGGCCATGTTCGCGTTCGTCTTTGTCGTCATGGTGCCCCTGTACAATGTGTTGTGTGACGCATTGGGGATCAACGGCAAGACCAGCGGACAGGCGTATACGGCAGTGCAGGCCGGGGTGGACGAGAGCCGGGAGGTCACCGTGCAGTTCGTCGCCACCAACAACGAGGGCATGCCCTGGGAGTTCGGCCCGAGCACGACGGCCATGAAGGTACATCCGGGCGCGGTGAACGACACGGTATTTCATGCCCGCAATCCCCTGCCCCGGGCGATGGTCGCCCAGGCCATACCCAGTGTATCGCCTGCCAGGGCAGCCGAGTACTTTCACAAGACGGAGTGCTTCTGTTTCAACCAGCAGCCGCTGGATGGCGAAAGTGCAGCGGAAATGCCCCTGCAGTTCATCGTCGACCAGGACCTGCCGCGGGATATCAGGACGATCACCCTGTCCTACACAATATTTGATGTCACAGACATGGCGAGCGGCGCGGTAGCCGCACGCTGATGCGCAGGTCGGGGGGACCGGCGCTTTTTAACGGAGAGATAAAATGACAACCCAGACTTCCACAGAGTACGAAAAATATTACGTACCGGAGAAGAGCAGGCTGGCCATCTGTGCCACTATCGGCCTGGTCCTGAGCATTTATGGTGCGGCCAGCATCATGAATGACATGACCTTTGGCGACCCGAGCCAGCCGAGCAATGCGTGGACCATATTCCTGTTAGGCCTCTTCTTCTTCGTGGCCACCCTGTTTGGCTGGTTCCGCACCGCGATCAAGGAAAACATCGCGGGCATGAACAGCGCCCAGCTGAAAAAATCCTATGTGCTGGGGATGTTCTGGTTCATTTTTTCCGAGGTGATGTTCTTTTTCGCCTTTTTCGGCACGCTCTTCTATGTCCGTGTTCTCGTGGGGCCCTGGCTCGCCGGCGAAGGTGAAGCGGGACGGATGAATCACCTGCTGTGGGAGGGTTTCCAGTTCAGCTGGCCGCCGGCTACGACCCCGCAGGAAGCGGTCGGCATTGCCAGCCAGCCCATCGCCAACAACGGCAGCTTCACCAGCCAGGAGACCAGCATGGCCTTCGGCGAGGTGAGCCACTGGTACCACTGGCTGCCCCTGTGGAATACGATCATCCTGTTGTCATCCAGCGTCACCGTGCATATCGCGCACATGGGAATTCTCGATGGCAACAAGAAGAAGTTCAACCTGTGGCTGGCAATCACCGTATTGCTGGGCATAATCTTCCTGTACGTGCAGGCGGTGGAATACCATGAGGCCTATGTCCAATTCGGGCTTACCCTCAACTCGGGTATCTACGGCTCGACCTTCTTTATGTTGACCGGCTTCCATGGCTTTCATGTCGCTATGGGTATGACCATGCTGCTGATCCAGCTGCTGCGCTCACTGAAGGGTGGGCACTTCACCGCCGACGATCACTTCGGCTTCGAGGCGTCCAGCTGGTACTGGCACTTCGTTGACGTGGTGTGGGTGTTCCTGTTCCTGTTCGTGTACATCCTTTAGGCCCGGGAGACGCCTCAGTCGGCACGATGAGGCGCTGAAAGCGGCAACTAATGCGCATGATCAGCTGTGTGCAAAGGATGGCCTGCCCCGTCCGTCGAGTTGCCTCTTTCCCCCGCCTCGCACCTGCTGCCTGAGACGTTGTCGGACGCTATTCGTCAGGTTGCTGTGATGTCTGGGGCCTCGGCCCGGCGTCCCAGGGGTTCCTGTTTCCCAGCTGGCCTGTGGCGACACCGTAGATGATCAGTGTCGCCACACCGATAGCCAGGCCGAGCCGGACGCCCAGGGAGTGCAGCGTTCGGCGCTTGGTCTTGTCTCCCTGATCGATCATCAGGAAATAGAATCCGCTGCCCAGGCTGGCGACCAGGGCAATCATGAGTAGTACAATCGCAGCTTTTAACAATGGGTATCCCCCGCGGTAACCTCGTGCAGTATAAACCAGTGCAGCCCGGCGAATACGGGAGTCTTTCAAGTGCGTGAGCCTCTGCACTTCGATGCCGAGTGGCGAATTACGCTGTTTACGCTGGTGCTCGTGCCCCTGATGACCGGTCTCGGCTTCTGGCAGCTGCAGCGCGCGGAGGAGAAGGCGGCCCTGGGCGTGGCCTGGGAGCAGCGTAAACAGGAGTCCCCTGCCCCGCTGGCGAGCCTGCGCGGACAGGATCCCACGGAGCTGGCTTACCGGCGGACGCGTGTCGATGGCCGTTTTGTACCCGGACACTATTTCCTGCTGGATAACCGGGTCCGTCAGGGACGCTTCGGCTACGAGGTGCTGGCCGTGATGCGCAGTCATGATGGCGCCGACAGTGTGCTCATCAACCGGGGCTGGGTGGCCGGCGACCCGGCCAGACGGTCGCTGCCGGACGTACCGGAGGTCGTCGGCAATGTGAGCCTGGTCGGCCATGTCTACGTGGCGCCCGGCGAGCCTTACCTGCTGGGTGAGCAACCGCTGCCGGCGGGCTGGCCCAAGCTCATTCAGGCCGTGGAGATGGACAAGCTGGCGTCGGCTGTCGGGGGCAGCGTTTTCCCCTACCCGGTTCGCCTGGACAGCGGCCAACCCGGGGCATTGGAGGCAGGCTGGCAGGTCGTCAACGTAAGCCCCGCAAAGCACCAGGGTTACGCGGCGCAGTGGTTTACCATGGCCCTGGTGTTGCTGGTTTTTTATCTGTTGCGGAGTAGTAACCTGTGGCAGTGGCTCACAGGCCGAACGAGAGCAGAGAGTTAAAGCGTGGACCAGAAAAACAACAACCGTATGGTGATGCTCCTGATCGCCGGCATCCCGGTCATCATGATACTTGCGGCTACCTGGCTGTGGTATTTTGTCGTGCGCGGGGATCTCGACCTTATCGGGGTGCTGGGCACCGCCAATCGCGGCGCACTGGTTCAGCCCCCCCGCCAGGTGGATGAACTGGCATTGCGGGACGGCGACGGGCTGGCGCTGCGCTACCATGACCTGGAACCGCGCTGGACGATGCTGGTACCGTCCTCGGGGGCTCGTTGTGATGAAGCCTGTGAACACAGCCTGTACCTGACCCGTCAGATTCACGTGGCCATGGGGAAGGGGTTCAATCGTTTGCGCCGCATTTATGTGAGCGATACTGCGCCCGGGGAAACCGGCCTCGGCCTGGCGGTCCTGAGCGACGGGCGCCCTGCCCCGGACAGCCTTGCCGATTATCTCGCGGCGGAACACCGTGGATTGAAGACGCTGTTGGTCCAACCCGATGTCTATGGCACCCTGTTCCCCGAGCAGGCCGTTGATCCTGAAACCTGGTACCTGGTGGATCCCGGGGGCTGGATCATGATGTCCTATGACAGCACGGTACCTTACAAGGATGTGATATCCGACCTGAAGTTCCTGCTGAAGAATTCCAGTGAGTGATCCTGTGATGGCAGATTCGTACCAGGCAGATGCCGCGACGTGGCGGGATTACAAGGAACTGACCAAGCCCAACGTGGTTCTGTTGATGATCCTGACATCCGCAATAGGCATGTTTATGGCGGTGCCGGGCATGGTCCCCCTGGATGTCCTGATCCTCGGAAATCTCGGTATCGCCCTGTGCGCCGGTGCTGCCGCGGCGGTCAACCACCTGGTTGATCAGCGCGTTGATCAGCGTATGGCGCGCACCCACAAGCGCCCGGTGGCCCAGGGCCGGGTGGGTACGGTCCAGGCCGCCGTGTTTGCACTGGTGATCGGCGGCATCGGCATGACTATTCTACTGGTCTGGATCAACCCCCTGACCGCGTGGCTCACCCTGGCGTCCCTGGTGGGTTATGCCTTCATTTACACCATGTTCCTGAAGCGCGCGACGCCGCAGAATATCGTCATTGGCGGCCTGGCGGGCGCCGCCCCTCCCCTCCTCGGCTGGACTGCGGTCACCGGTGAGATACATGGCCACGCCCTCCTCCTGGTATTGATCATCTTCGCCTGGACCCCACCGCACTTCTGGGCGCTCGCCATACACCGCAGGGAGGAGTACGCCGCAGTGGATATCCCCATGCTGCCGGTGACCCATGGGGTCGCTTTCACCAAGCTCCATATCCTGCTCTACACGGTGATCATGTTTCTGATCACCCTCCTCCCCTTTGCCACCCGCATGAGCGGCCCGCTCTATCTTCTGGGGGCTGTTGTGCTGGGAGTCGGCTTTATCTACTGGGCGGTGGAACTGATACGGGACAAGAACAAGAATGCGCCTATGGAAACCTTCAAGTACTCCATCATCTACCTGATGGCCCTTTTCGTGGTGATGCTGGTGGATCACTACCTCTTTCCGGTAAGCACCCTGTGAGCTTTATGAATGATCAGGCGAGTGCTTCCCAGTCTCGCGGTATCAAGTGGACGGTAGCGGCCCTCCTCGTCTTCATCGTGGTGGTAGTGGCGGGATTTGTGCATCGAATCCAGCAGCCGCGCGTAATGACAGTCGCGGAAATGAAGGTAAATGGCCTATATTTGCTGGAAACTCCAAGAAATTTCGGCGAAATACAGCTAATTGATCACCACGGCAAGCCCTTTCTCCGGGAGCGGTTCGAGGGCCACTGGACTTTCGTGTTCTTCGGTTTTACCCATTGTCCCGATATCTGCCCGACCACCATGGCGTTTCTCAATGAATTCGTTGCCCAGCTGGAGGGGACGGAAGCGGAGGACACGCAGGTGGTGTTGGTATCGGTGGACCCCGCCCGGGATACGGTGGAGCAACTGGCGGCGTACGTGCCTTACTTCAACCCCGATTTTATGGGTGTGACCGGCGAATTCCTGGATCTGCACCGCTTTGCCACCGCCCTGAATACACCCTTCCGTAAAGTCCCGGGCCAGGACGAAAACTATGTGGTGGATCACAGTGCCAATGTGGTACTGATAAACCCCCGCGGTGACTACCACGGCTTCTTCAAGGCCCCGCTGGACCAGGCCAAGATGAAAGTGACCTACCGGTCTGCCCGCTTGTTGTGGGAGAGGTAGGAAAAGAATAGTTTGTAGTGAGCGTAAGCACTCACTACAAAAACTGGATTGATGCCCGGGCAAGCCCCGGCGATGGAAATAATGGGTTCTATTATGGATTCCACTGACGCGCCCATCGTATTGGTCGATGGCTCTTCCTACATTTACCGTGCATTCCATGCGCTTCCCATGCTGACCACGTCCGATGGTCACAATACCGGTGCGGTGCGCGGTGTGATCAGCATGCTGCGTCGCCTGGTCAAAGATTATCCCGACAGTCCCATCGCCGTGGTATTCGATGCCAAGGGCAAGACCTTTCGCGACGAGCTGTTTCCGGAGTACAAGGCCCATCGGCCGCCCATGCCGGATGAGTTGCGCGAGCAGATCGAGCCGATCCACGAAATCGTCAAGGCCATGGGGCTGCCTTTTCTCTGTGAGGCGGGCGTGGAAGCTGACGATGTGATCGGGACCCTGGCGCGGCAGGCCAGTGAGCAGGGCAGGAATGTGGTTATCTCCACTGGCGACAAGGACATGGCGCAACTGGTGGACGAGCACATTACGCTGGTCAACACCATGACCGACACGGTCCTGGACGAGGAGGCGGTCAGGGAGAAGTTCGGTATTCCCCCTTCGCTGATTATCGATTTCCTGGCCCTGATGGGGGACAAGGTTGACAACATACCGGGCGTACCCGGTGTCGGGGAGAAAACGGCGCTGGCTCTGCTACAGGGGCTGGGCGGCCTGGAGGAAATCTATGCCTCCCTGGACAAGGTCGCGGAGCTCTCTTTCCGCGGCGCGAAGACCATGGCCGCGAAACTCGAAGCGGAGAAGGCCATGGCCTTCACATCTTATGAGCTCGCCACGATCAAGACCGATGTCGAACTGGGTTATACACCGCAGCAACTGCATAACGGGGAGCCCGATTCCGACGCACTGGTGGACTGGTTTACGCGCATGGAGTTCAAAGCCTGGCTGGAGGAGCTGCTGGGGGAGGGTGGCAGTACCTCGCCCGCCGGGAACGCCCTCGAGGTGGACTACGAGGTGGTCACGGACCAGGCCGCCTTGGATGCCTGGCTCGCGCAACTCGAGAAGGCCGACCTGTTCGCCTTTGACACGGAGACCACCAGCCTGGATTACATGGAGGCCCGGGTCGT
Organism: Halieaceae bacterium; assembly: GCA_024640505.1. Taxonomy (GTDB): domain Bacteria; phylum Pseudomonadota; class Gammaproteobacteria; order Pseudomonadales; family Halieaceae; genus JARRPM01. The sequence goes on along the minus strand of JAHEEV010000047.1, from coordinate 2,577 downwards.
CGGGGTCTCCTTTGCCGTGGAGCCGGGCAGGGCAGCGTATGTACCCCTGGCACACGATTATCCCGGAGCCCCGCCGCAGCTGGACCGGGACGCGGTTCTGGCCCGGCTCAAGCCTCTGCTGGAGGATGAGCGGCAGTGCAAAGTGGGCCAGAACCTGAAATACGATGCCAGTGTGCTGGCCAATCACGATATCGAACTGCGTGGAATCCGTTTTGACACCATGCTCGAGTCCTATGTCCTGGATTCCACCGGAACCCGCCACGATATGGACAGCCTGGCGCTGAAATACCTGGGCCACAAGACCATTCACTTTGAGGACATCGCCGGCAAGGGCGCAAAACAGGTGACCTTCAACCAGGTGAGTCTGGAGGAGGCGGGACCCTATGCCGCCGAGGATGCGGATATCACCCTGCGCCTGCATCGGGCATTGTGGCCCAGGCTGGAGGCGGAGAGTGGCCTTTGCAGCGTATTCACCGATATCGAGCTGCCCCTGGTGCCGGTGCTGTCACGTATCGAGCGCCGGGGGGCCCTGTTGTCGCGGGAGCTGCTCGAGCAGCAGAGCGGGGAGTTGGGCAAGCGACTCGAGGAGCTGCAGGGCAGGGCGCATGAGCTTGCCGGCCAGGCATTCAACCTGGGCTCTCCCAAGCAGCTGGGAGAGATACTGTTCGACAAACTGGAACTGCCGGTGATAAAGAAGACGCCCAAGGGCGCTCCATCCACGGCGGAGGAGGTTCTGGCGGAGCTGGCACTGGATTATCCCCTGCCGAAGCTGCTGCTGGAGTACCGCAGTCTCAGCAAGCTGAAATCGACTTACACGGATAAGCTGCCCGAGATGATCAATCCCCGTACGGGCAGGGTGCATACCTCCTATCACCAGGCCGTGACCGCCACGGGCCGGCTTTCGTCCTCGGACCCCAACCTCCAGAATATACCGGTTCGTACGGAGGAGGGGAGGCGCATCCGCCAGGCCTTCATTGCGCCGGAGGGATACCGCATCCTGGCAGCGGACTACTCCCAGATAGAGCTGCGCATCATGGCTCACCTGTCTGGTGATGCAGGTCTGCTCAGAGCCTTCAATGAGGGCCAGGATGTGCACCGGGCCACCGCGTCGGAGGTGTTCGAAGTGGGTCTGGATGAGGTTTCGGGGGATCAGCGGCGCAAGGCCAAGGCGATCAACTTCGGGCTGATCTATGGCATGTCCGCCTTTGGCCTGGCCCGGCAGCTGCATCTGGGCCGCAACGAAGCACAGGAATATATCGATCGCTATTTTCAGCGCTACCCCGGTGTGCAGGAGTATATGGACCGCACCCGTGCCCTGGCGAAAGAGCAGGGCTATGTGGAAACGCTGTTCGGTCGCAGGCTCTATCTCCCGGAGATCAATGCGCGCAACAAGATGCGGGTCCAGGCTGCCGAACGCACGGCCATCAACGCACCCATGCAGGGAACCGCCGCCGACATCATTAAAAAGGCCATGCTGGCGGTCGATGACTGGCTGCAGCAGGGCGACGCCGACGCGCGCATGATCATGCAGGTGCATGATGAACTGGTCTTCGAGGTGGCAGCAGATGCCGTGGAGCCGGTCGGCGGCCGTATCTGCGAACTCATGTCCGGCGCGGCAGAACTGGCCATTCCGCTCCTGGTCGAAACCGGCACAGGGGACAACTGGGACGAAGCGCACTAATCACGGCCTTACCTGCGCTCACGGCAAAAATTTTTTTGCGCCGGGTGAACTTTCCGGTTGGGCTTCAGTCTTAATTCACGTAGCGAGCGCTACATCCCTACAGTGACCTATCTCCATGGGTCATTGCGAGCAAGTCTCTTTCCCCAGAGACCCTAGGTGTCCCGGTTGCCTACCCCCTAAGTAGGCAACCGGGTTTTTTTATGCCTCCGCGGCGCCTTCTTCCCCGTCTTCATAAACGCTGGCATCAGTCAGCCAGGCATCCAGCACCGCGATCAGTTGCTCATGGCCCGTGTGCTTGAGCGCGGAGAAGAGCTGGACCGATACCAGCTCCGCATGGGCCTGCAACTGTGAGCGTACCTGCAGCAAGGTCGCGTTGGCGGGGCCCTTTTTGAGCTTGTCCGCCTTGGTCAGGAGGATATGAACCGGCATGCTCGCTTCCAGGGCCCAGTTGAGCATCTGGGTGTCGAAGGGTTGCAGCGGGTGGCGCACGTCCATCAGCAGCACGAGGCCCCGCAGGCACTGCCGCTGCCGGAGGTAATTTTCCAGTTGACGGGTCCATTCCCGTTTAACCGCCTGTGGCACCTTGGCGAAACCGTAACCCGGCAGGTCCACCAGGCGCTGGCTGTCGGAGAGGCGAAAAAAGTTGATCAGCTGTGTTCGACCCGGTGTCCGGGAGGTCTTGGCCAGCTTCTTATTATTGGTCAAGCTGTTGATTGCACTGGATTTTCCAGCATTCGAGCGACCTGCAAACGCTACCTCCCAGCCCTCGTCCGGCGGACACTGGGAGAACTTGCTGGCGCTGGTGAGGAACTCCGCCGAGCGGTACCTGGGTGGGGCAGGGGGGGCGTCCCCGGGGTGATCAGACATGTCCGGCTATTGCCTTTTTTGGGAGGGGC
>JAHEEV010000170.1 GCA_024640505.1 Halieaceae bacterium | reverse complement strand
CGAAAGGCCGGCGGCACAAAGTCGGGCTCAAGTGTCTTCAGGGGGTGATAGGCCGTCACCTGGCCCATGAAAGGCGGGTGGATCGAATACCCCAGCAGGGACTGCACCCGTGGCGACATGCCCGCCACCTGCTCCGGCGGTATGGCCAGGAAGAAATTTTCCTGGGGGCGCGCCCAGGGTTCACAGTACTGGTTGGAGAAGGCCCGGCGGCTACCACTGCCGCGATTGGCGCCCCCCCGGTGCAGCAGGTTGCCGGCGAATACCAGGCAGGTACCCGCCGGCATGACCACCGGCACCGCCTGTTCGGCCAGCCGTTCTGCGAACGCGGGGTCGCGCTCCGCGTCGCCACTGTGGTAGGCCCCCTGGATCTGCTCTTCGCTCCACCGGTGGCTCCCCGGGATCACCTCGGTGCCGCCGTTTTCGGCTGTAAAATCCTCGACCGCCACGATGGTCGAGAGACTGATCATGGGCCGCGGGTGGGGAATGGGGTAGAACGAGTCGTCCGTATGCCAGGGCTGGGGCGTTTCCCCGGGAGAGATGACGATGGCCTGGCTGGCGGTAAGCAGGTAGTTGGGCATCAGGATCGCGTCGCACAGGGCTGTGATCCGGGGGTCTTCGACGATATCCTGGAACACCCTGTCGCGGGCCACCAGGGTATAGATGCGCTCCGTGCGACTGCCCTCGAAGTTGTTGCGGCCCATGTGGCTGCCCAGCATGCGATCATAGAACCGGTTCACTCTCTCCAGCCGTTCCGGGTCCAGGAAGCCGGGAATCATGGTGTAGCCACGCGTGTGCAGCTCCTCGAGCTGTCGGGCGGTGTCCGATGATGAAGGTGCGGACATGGCCTGCTCCTCTCATGTCAGTACAATAATGCAAGTTTATAGCATACGATTGGCGCCATACGTGTATTAGAACAATAAGGACTGTCCATGCAGACCGATATCGAAATCGCGCGCGAAGCTACCATGAAGCCGATCCTGGAGATTGGCGAGAAACTGGGCATTCCCGGGGAACACCTGGTTCCCTACGGACACAGCAAGGCGAAGCTCGCACTCGACTATGTGGACTCCCTGCGGGAGCGCCCCGACGGGAAGCTGGTCCTGGTGACGGCGATGAGCCCGACACCGGCCGGGGAGGGCAAGACCACCGTTGCCATCGGCCTGACCGACGCCATGAACCGGCTCGGCCACAACAGTGCCGTCTGCCTGCGTGAGCCCAGCCTGGGACCCTGTTTCGGCCTCAAGGGGGGCGCCGCGGGAGGCGGCTACGCCCAGGTGGTACCCATGGAGGACATCAACCTGCATTTCACCGGTGATATGCATGCCATCGGCGCTGCCCACAACCTGCTGGCTGCGATGATCGACAATTACATCCACTGGAGCAACGAACTGCGGCTGGATTTGCGCCGGGTCACCTGGCGCCGGGTGGTGGACATCAACGACCGCCAGCTGCGGCAGGTTGTAACCGGGATCGGCGGGCCTGCCAATGGTTTCCCGATGGAAGGCGGCTTCGATATCACCGTCGCCTCCGAGGTGATGGCCATCTTCTGCCTGTCGCGCAACCTGCAGGATCTGCAGGAGCGGCTGGGCCGGATCGTGATCGGGTATACCCGTGACCTGGCGCCGGTGACGGCGGCCCAGGTGAAAGCGCCGGGTGCCATGACCGCCCTGTTGCGCGATGCCCTGGCCCCGAATCTCGTACAGACCCTGGAAAACAATCCCGCCTTCATTCACGGCGGGCCCTTCGCCAATATCGCTCACGGCTGCAACTCCATCATCGCCACCGAGACCGCCCTCAAACTCTCCGATTACGTGGTGACGGAAGCCGGGTTCGGGGCGGATCTTGGGGCGGAAAAATTCTTCAACATCAAGTGCCGCAAGTCCGGCCTGAGCCCCGACGCGGTGGTGATCGTGGCCACGGTGCGCGCCCTGAAGATGCACGGCGGTGTTCCCCGGGGGGAGCTGGACCGGGAAGACGTGGCGGCCCTGGAGCGGGGCCTGGAAAACCTGGGGCGTCATATCCGCAACACCGGCCAGTACGGCGTGCCTCTGACCGTGGCGATCAACCACTTCTCCAATGACACCCAGGCGGAAGTCGATGCCATTCGGGCCTATGTGGAGGAACGCGGTGTGAAGGCCCACGTCTGCACCCACTGGGCAGAGGGGGGCGCCGGGGCCGGGGATCTCGCACAGGCGGTGGTGGATCTCACCGCCGGCGGCCATGCCCAGTTCCGTACCCTCTATGACGACGCTATGAGCTTGTGGGAAAAGACGCGCACGGTGGCGCGCTCGGTATACGGGGCGGACGATATCGATGCGGACAAGAAGATCCGCGACCAGTTCGAGCAGTTTGAACAGGCCGGCTACGGCCACTTCCCGGTCTGCATGGCCAAGACCCAGTACAGTTTCTCCACGGATCCGGCGCTGATGGGCGCCCCCAGCAATCACCGGGTTACAGTGCGCGAGCTGGCCCTGGCGGCGGGGGCCGAGTTCCTGGTGGTCATCTGCGGTGACATCATGCGCATGCCCGGCCTGCCGCGGGTGCCCGCGGCCAACAGTATCTGCGTCAACGAGCAGGGACAGATCGAGGGCCTGTTCTGATGAGTGATGGATTCACCACGCGCGCGAGTTCCATCAATCGCGCCCTGGACCAGATCGGGGACAAGTGGTGTCTGCTGATCATCCAGGAGGTGCTCTGGGGTATCAACTCCTTCAACGAAATGATGGAAGCCATGGGCGTTTCCCGGGGCGTATTGTCCAACCGGCTCAAGTGGCTGCAGCAGGTCGATTGTCTGCGACGGGAGGAGGATACCGCCGGTTCGCGCCGCCCGCGCTACCACCTCACGAGCAAGTCAGTCGACCTGTACGATTCGGCCCTCATGGCCATTGCCTGGGAGCGGGCCTGGTACCAGACCCCGGAGCTGGACCGGGTGGAACTGGTTCATCTCAACTGCGACAGGGCCTTCTCCCCCGAGATGCGCTGTGCCGCCTGCGATGAGCTGGTACACGCCGATGATGCCAGCTATTCACCCGGCCCCGGAGCCACCCGGGACCTGCGGGAGAAGAAGGTGCGGCGCCGTTCCTCCATCTCCATCGGGGAGATTCCCAGCAAGCGCGCCCTCTATAAGAACCTGATTAACGTGGTCGGTGACCGCTGGACCTCCAACGTCATTGCCCTGTCCTATCACGGTTTCACCCGGTTCGACCAGTTCCACCAGGAACTCCCCGTGGCCACCAACATTCTGTCGGACCGGCTGAAATTCCTGGTGGAAGAGGGCATCTTCGAGCAGGTGGCCTACCAGCAGCGACCGCGGCGCTTCGAGTACCACCTCACTGACAAGGGCAAGGGGCTGTTTCCCTGGTTCCTGACCCTGCTGCAGTGGGGCGACCGCTGGTGCGATCCGGAGGGCCTGGGGCAGCCCATGGTGGTGACTCACAAGGTCTGCGGCAATCCGCTGCGGGCCGAAGTGCGTTGTGATCAATGCGGTGGCGTGCTGCGGGCGCACGAGGTGCGCTTCGACCTGGGTGATTAATCCGCCAGCATCTCGATGCGCGGCAGGCGGTAGTCGCCGTCGAGAGCCTCTGCGGAGGGCTCATACAGCCGCATGATGGCCGAGAAGTTGCCGGCGGGGGTCGGCATCCAGTTCACGCCCGGCCCCGGGTCCTGGTGCTGCAGATGGATGGTCAGGGAACCGTCCTCGTTCCACAGCAATCCCTCTGTGCGATCGCCGATGCTGTAGCGCCGGATGGGATTGGGTTCGAGGGTGAAGTTTTCATCGAGGTTGTACACGGACAGGGACCAGAACCCGTTCACCGGCGGCAGCTGGCCTGCCGGAAAGTGCAGGCGGTAGCGGCTGCTCCCGTTGAGCAGGCGGCCCTCGGCGTCGAACAGGCTTGCCGGGTAGAGGCTCTCCTCCGGCAGGTTGCCGTAACCGCCTTTCACCACCGAGGCCCGGTGCATGTAGTCGAAACCGTAGCGGCCGATCTCCCGGGAGATCATCCAGCCATTGACGTCGGGGATGGTACGCGCGGTGGCTGCCTGCACAATGGCCTGTCCCTCCTCGATAGCGGCCAGCAAGCCGCTCCGGGTAGCTGCGCCCAGGGTTTCGGCATCGAACGTCGTACCCGGGCCCACGCCGATCGCATCGAACTGGGCCATCAGCGCATCCTCGCCCGGGCGGGTAGGGAGTTGTCGCAGGGCGTCGTTCATCAGCGCGAAAAATTGCAGTGAAGTCATAGGTTCCAGGGGTGCGGCAGGGGCCGGTTCCGGGCGCGCGGGTGGCTGTCCCGGATGAAACTCCGACAGTCCCGCCAGCCAGATCTCCTCTACCAGTGACCTGGCGGCAGAAAAATCTTCCTCGCCCTGGACCAGCATGCGGCCCAGCAGCCAGCCAATGGGTGTGGCCACGGGAATCGGCGTGACGTCCCGGGGGAGCTCTCCCTGCCAGAGGGGTGATACCAGGGCGAAATACTGCTCGTGGGTGCCCGTGGTGCGTCGTCCGATATGCGTCACCTCGGAGTACTGGTTGGTGACGGCGATGGTGTAGTAGCGCCCGCCCGTGTCCGGCGTGTGGATGATCAGCGGCTCCCGGCTGATGTCGAACCAGGCGGTAAAGTACAGGGTATCGCTGTTCGGCGCCCGGAAGTTGCCGGCGGTCTCCGGGGTGACCAGGTGCGGGAAGCGGTACATGCGGTTGACCGGGGCGAGCACCTGCTGCCCGTCGGCCACGCGGTGGGTCTCGTTGTGCATCTGGCGCTGCATATCCACCAGGGGGTAGCCGTAGAGATAGGCCAGTACCCCGATGTGTGTGGCCATTTTTTCAGCGATCAGGTCGTCGTTGGCGCCCTGCCGGGACGCAATGAGGGAAGCGGGATTGCAGGTCGCCACCAGCAGCGCGGTGCCGGCAGCAAGGGCCACCAGGAGCAGGAGCAGAACTCTCTTCATAGCCTATCGTGTATGCAGGAACAGTGATTGCGGCAATGCATGACGGCAGGGTCACTCACGCATCGCGCACGGCATCCCGCAGATCGGTATAGCTCTGCCGGATCAGTTTACCGATCGACTCGATGCCCGGCTGCTCTGTCGGGCAGCTGGAGATGCCGAAGCACAGCTTGTTGGCGTGACTGACCACCGTGATATTGAGTCCCATCCCGTCGGTGACGATGGAGAGGGGGTAGATCGCCTCCAGTTCGGCCCCCTCGATGAACAGGCGCTTTGGTGAACCGGGTACGTTGGACAGGATGGTATTGGTAGCGGGCCTGACCCGGGTGGCATTACCGGTCACGGTGAGCAGAATGGTCGGCGCCATGATCAGGGCATAGTAATCCTGGGATGCGGTGGCGGACATTTTGCGCAGATCGGACTTGGCGGAACGGGTCACCTTGATCACGCGCTTGAGTCGACGCAGGTCGTCGCGCTCATCGGTAAAAAACGGGCTCATGATGTAGCTCAACCGGTTGCCGGCCGATTCATCGTCGGTTTTCAACGAAACCGGCATGCCGGCCACCAGGGATGACTTTGGCAGGGCGTCCTGTTCAATCAGGTAGCGCCGCAGCGCGCCCCCGCAGACGGCGAGCAGTACGTCATTGACGGTGCCTTCCATCTGCTGCGCCATTTTCTTGACCGGTTTCAGTGGCAGGTCGCAGATGATGATGGCCCGGCGGGAATCCAGTTCCCTGTTGAATATCGATCGGGGAGAGGTGAAGGGCAGGCGCATCACATCCTGCTTGCCTTGCAGGGCCTCGAGTCCCATATGGGCCAGCAGGCCGGAGAGTTCCGGCAGCGCCTTGTATTGCTGCCACACGCCCCGGGTGATATCCCCCAGCGACTCGAACAGGGAGTGGTGGCCGTGCTGCTTCGGCGACTCCCCGCGTAGCGTCTGGTAGTCGATCCTGGTATTGGGCGAGTCGCTGAACAGGCTCTGGATCATCCGCATGGCCCCGACCCCGTCCACCAGCGCGTGATGGACCTTGCAGTAGAGCGCAAACCGGTCCCCCGGCAGTCCTTCGATGACGTGTGTCTCCCACAGCGGGCGGGACCGGTCCAGCGGCCGCTCGTGGGCCCGGGTGACCAGGTGCAGCAGGTCGCTCATGCGTCCCGGTTGTGGCAGCGCATAGTGGAACACATGGCGTTCCGGGACATAGTCGTCCGCCGCGACCCAGGCAGCGTTGGACAGGTCGTCCGGGTCTTTCAGCTTCTTGTTGTAGATGGGCCAGACCTCGTTGATCTGGCCCATATTGCGAACCAGTCGGCGAACATAGCCGGCAGGCGCGCCCTTTGGCTTCTTCAATATGATCAGCCCTGCCAC
>JAHEEV010000007.1:64096-69955 GCA_024640505.1 Halieaceae bacterium | reverse complement strand
CCGGACGGTGATCCAGGGTGTGCCAGCGCAGGTAGTCGGCATCGGCGCCCGCCGGGTGCTTCTCCGCCATCGACACGAACAGGGTCGTGATGTCACTGCCGCCGCAGGCGAGTATCTCCGGAGATTCATCGGAAGGCAGGCCGACCAGCTCGCCGGCGGATTTTTCGTGATCGTCGATGGTTATTACTCGTCAGTCAGAGTGAGTTCCGGATGGCGCGCCTTGATCATCCTGCGCATGCCATCCCGCCAGTGAATTCTGGTGGCACCCAGTGTCTCATGCATATGGGTCACATCGGGCCACAGGGGCGGGTGAGCCTCCGGTGTGTATTCGAACACCGGGTCGATGCCCACCAGTTCGCCCATATAGCGGCAGTAATCCTCGATGCTCACAGTTTCACTGCCGGACCAGTTTACGACCAGGGGGGGAACCGAGGCGCGCTCCATCGCCAGGATGCCCAGCTCAACATAGTCGTCCTCGTAAATCGGGTTGTAGTTGTTGGGGCTGTCGGGATGCAGGCGTATCGGCCGGCCCTGCAGGATCGCCTCCAGGCGATCGGCCGGCGCACCCCCCTGGGGGCCGTAGGTCGAGCAGATCCGGATAATGGCGAGGGGAATCTGATAGTGCCTAGCCACCCAGGTGCACACGGACTCACCGGCAATCTTGGAAAAACTGTAGTTGGCCCGCAGTGGCACACCCGGCGGATCCGATTCTCTGAGCGGGCGTTGACCCTGGTAGGCATAGACCGAGCCGGTGGAACAGAATACGAACCCCTCGGCTGAACGGCAATGATAGAGCAACTCGCCTGAATGGTGTGCATTTGTCCTCACACAGCGAGCCCAGTCGTCGAGGCCCGGGTCGACCGCTGCATGGAAAACATAATTAAAATCGTCAGGCAGCGACGAAAAATCGCCGGTGGAAAAGTCGAGCGCTACCGGCGTGATTCCGGCTCGGGCCAGTTTTTCCTCGTCCCCGGCCTGCTGCAACCGTGCCAGCCCCCAAACCTCGTTCTTGCGGGCCAGTTTCCGGGCGATGGGAAAAGCGATCTTACCGGTGGCGCCGGTGATCAGGATCTTCTTGTTTTCCAGCACGGGAAATAGTTTGTCCGGGTCATCAGGTCCCGGAAACGCTAACGTGAATAATTTGCGGTGTCCAGCCCGGTGACAATGGGCTACATTGCCTCATTATCGACCTCGCCACTCTGGGTGCGCGAGCCGCTGGTGGTTGCCGGGTGGGTTCGGGACCTCTCACGATCCCTCTGGATCACGACCTGAGGAGAAAACCATGACCCTCGAAGAAATGCTCGCCCGGGAAAGTATTCGCCAGACGATGGCGCGATACACCATGGCCGGGGATCGACTGCGCCTGGACGACTTCCTGGCCGTTTTTACGGCCGATGCCATACTGGAATCGGAGGGAGTCGCCGAGGAGGATGCCTTCCGCTATGAGGGGATCGAGCAGATCAGCCATTGGATCAGCCGGTGGACGAACCGCACCGGAGATCAACATGCGCCCACGCACCAGGCCACCTTTGTGCGTCACCACCTGTCTACCAGCCTGATCGAATTCACGGGACCGGAGAACGCGAAAGCGAGCACCTACTGGACGGCTTATACTGATATCGGCCCGGACCATTGCGGCTACTATCTAGATCGTTTCAACAAGACAGGCGAGCAGTGGTTGATCGCCCACCGCAGGGTACGCCTAGACTGGCGCTCCCCGCAGAGTCTGTTTACCACTGCCATCAGCCGATCACGCTGATTGCCCGGCACGATTTATAACCTGACCATCCAGGGCCATGCCGGGCAGATCAATCGATTCCCCGCATCCAGGTCGTCATCAATGCTGGTGCCCACCCGGGCCATGGACGTGGCGGTGGGCGATCTCCTCCGGGGAGGCTGCGCGCACCTCCAGAATCTCCACGTCGAAGGTCAGCTCCTGTCCCGCAAGCGGATGGTTGGTGTCGATATCCGCCGTGTGTCGGCCCGCTTTGGTGACGGTAACCGGGATCCGCCCCTCCCGGGTGTTGAGTTGCACCACCATACCGGGGCGCAACTTGCCCCGGGCGCCCACCAGGTGTTTCACCGGCACCCGCTGGACCTTGTTCGGGTCGGGCATGCCGTAAGCGTCGGCAGGCGACACGGTGGCACTGAATACATCACCGGCAGCGTGGCCGGCCATGGCCCGCTCCAGTCCCGGAATAATATTGCCGGCGCCATGAAGATAAGCGGCAGGCTCGCTACTCCGGGAGTTCTCCAACTCGGTGCCGGCGGCGTCCCGCAGCCTGTAGTGGAATACGACGACAGTCTCAGGTCCGATATTCAAGATGGATATCCTCTGTGGCTCATGCAGGGTGTCGGGATAATACGCTATCGGGCAATAGCGACCAGCGTGACCGAAATCCGGCTCTTCCGCCCGTTCTCATCCTGAACCTGCTCCAAGCCCGGTACAACCCCGCGATGAATGGGCTAGACTGTGCCTCACCCATGCAGAACTGACAAGCATCCTTATGTCCTCGAATGAGAACCCCTTCGCCTCGGAAGATATTACCCCCGCCATCAACGATGAATGGGTGGCCAAACGCCGGGTGGCTGACGCCATCAAGCAGCTCACCGAAACCCTGGTGACCAGCTCCCCCGGCATTGAGGAGATGCATGCCATGGCCGAGAAGCTGGAGGCGGCAGCGACCGACTTCTCGGCCACGCCGCGGATCTTCGGGCGCAGCACCTGGGCCGAATCCGGTGAGCACGGCAGCTACGGCCAGATAAGCCACGAACTGAACCCGCTCGTCGGTCTGGCCAACCCGCTTGCGCCGCCACTGCAAGGATGGATCAGAGGGGATAGGGCTTTCGGCAGGTGCCGATGCGGCTGGGCTTACGAGGGTCCGCCAGGCAGTGTGCACGGCGGTTTTGTGGCGGCCATCTTCGACCAGTTCCTGGGCATGGCGCAGGAGTTGAGCACCCATCCCGGCATGACGGCCTACCTGCATGTCAACTACCACAAGCGCACACCGCTCAATACTGAATTGCGCCTCGAGGGAGAATTGGTGCGCAGCGAGGGCCGCAAGACCTTCATGCGCGGGGAGATGCATGCCGACGGTGTGATGACCGCGAGTTGCGAGGGCCTGTTCGTGGCGCCGAAAGGCGGGATAGACGCCCTGGTCATTCCGGATGCCGTCAAAGGGCCCGGGTGAGCAAAGGGCAGGGGGTTTGTGAACATGATTGAAATCGCCGGACTGGATCACATCGTACTGCGCACCACGCGTATGGACGAAATGCTTCACTTTTACGGCACCGTACTGGGTTGCCCGGTGGAAAGGGAGTTATCCCCGGAGTTCGGCCTGGTGCAGCTGCGGGCCGGCAGCGCGCTTATCGACCTGGTAGCCGTCGACAGTGAACTGGGGCGGGCCGGCGGCGGACCACCGACAGAGGGCGATAACAACATGGATCACTTCTGCCTGCAGGTAAAGAGCCAGCCGGAAGAGGCGATCAGCCATTACCTGGCCTCCCACGGTATCGAGACGGGACCCTTCGAGCGACGCTACGGGGCGCAGGGTTTTGGCAACTCCGTCTACCTGCGTGATCCCGAGGGTAATATCGTGGAGCTGCGCAACCGGGTTTAACGCCTGGCGTCTTCGTACCCTTCTCAACTTCTCACGCAGGCTGGTTACAGCGCAAAACGAACCCTGATAGACCAGACCGAGACACCGCTCTGACCCGGGTTGAGCGCAGGATCCATCAGGTACTGGAAGTCCGCGGACAAGGCCGGTTTTTCCGCGGTTTCACCCAGACCCTATGGGCTTACAGTCACGGTCGGTTTGGTAATCTTCGACCGTTCTCTACAACAGAATGATGCTGGCCATCGTCAGGGGCGACGGGGCCAGCCCCCTGTCGGCCGGCGAGCAGGCCATACTGACGCTGAGATCTTCGACATCGTATCGGCGGCAGCCGCCCGCTGTTTCTTTTCAAAGGTGCCGGATGCCCTGGGTGTCCTACCGGATGCGGAGCTGGGGCACCTGGAGCAACCCCTTCAGGAACTGCTCACCGTGGGGCGCCCGGTCGCCGCGGGTACGCGATCAAACCAGGGGGCGGCGGTTTCCAGCTGCCCTGCCAGCTGAAACAACAGGGCTTCCTCGCCATAGCGCCCGGCGAACATGACACCCACCGGCAGGCCGTCCGCGGTCCAGTGCAGGGGTACGGACATGGCGGGCTGACCGGTGCCGTTGTAGAGCGAGGTGAATGCGGAGACGCTGACTGCCTCGCGCTCGTAGCTGGCATTGTCCTGGTTGAGGCTCAGCTTGCCGATCTCGACCGGGGGTTTGGTCAGCGTTGGCGAGAGCAGTACATCGTAGGTCTGCTGAAGAAGCGCCATCTTCCTGGTGACCTGCTCCATGGCGCGCTCGGCGTTATAGAGCATTTCCGCGGTGTTGTCCCTGTCCTGCTGATAGCGGCGCCAGATAAGCGGTTCCAGATCGTCTTTGGTAACTGCCCTGCCGAGCGCCTTCTCACGGCTGCGAACGCGTGCCGCGGTCGACATGGCCATGATCGGGCCGAAACTGCCGAAGAATTCGCCCGCATCGACCGGGAGCGCGGCGGGCTCCACATGATGGCCCAGGGACTGGCACAGTGCCGCCGCATCGTTCACCGCCTGCAGACACTCCGGGTGCAGCGGGGTATGGGTGATGGGCGTGGTGACCAGGCCGATCCGCAGGGGGCGCGGCGTTTCGCGGCAGGCGGCCAGAAAGGTGCCGGCGGGGCCCGGTGCGATCAGGGTCTGGCCGGGCTCCGGGCCCGCCGTGGCATCCAGCAGGGCCGCACTGTCGCGAACACTGCGGGAGACGGCATGGATCACTGACAGCGACGATGACAGTGCGCGCGGACCATGGGGGACCCGACCGCGACTGGGTTTCATGCCGAACAGGCCGCAGCAGGAAGCCGGGATGCGGATGGAGCCACCCCCGTCCGTGGCGTTGGCAACGGGCAGAATACCCGCGGCCACAGCTGCAGCGGAACCTCCCGAAGAGCCTCCGGGCGTTCGCGCCAGGTTCCAGGGATTGCGGGTGTCTCCGAACAGCAGTGACTCCGTCGCGCCGGTACCACCGAATTCCGGGCTGGCGCTCTTACCGAAAATCACCAGCCCCGCCTGCTGGTAACGCTCCACCACGGTGCTGGTGTAGCCGGCCACCGCGCCCCGGTAGAAGCGCGAACCATGGGTGGTGACGGTACCCTCGAGCATCATAGCGAGATCTTTCAGCAGAAAAGGCACCCCGGTGAAGGGCCCCTCTGGCAGCCCCTCCTTGATGGCTGCCCGTGCGCGATCGTAGAGCTTTTCGACGATACAGTTGAGGGCCGGATTGACGGCTTCCGTCCGCGCAATAGCCAGCTCCAGTACCTCCTCTGCAGAGAGCTTTCCGCGACGGATATGATCCGCCAGCGCGAGGCCATCAAGCTGCCGGTATTCGTCGAAGCGGAGACCGCCGCCGGCGGCCAGGGCGGGCGACAACGTGGCAGCAGCCGAGGTGACGAGGCTGGCCTTGAGCAGTGTGCGGCGGGTAAAGGGTGACATGCTGTACGGGCTCCTGCAGTCAATCGACTACGTCGAACAACGGGAAGATTACTATGCCGCCACGCCACCGGATTCCACAACCCCCCGGGGGATGAAGACGACATCGAAAGCCGTTCAGTCTGGTAATTAAACCACGCCGGACAAACTGCTGATTTTCGCGTGCAAGCTATCCGCGGGGTTGTTACTTTTCGACCTACTCCGGCACTTATCCAAAGTTATTCGCGATATGGCAATGAAACCCCTGAACACACTGTTAACCTGCCTGCTGCTTGCAGCCTGCAACGGTTCCGGCAACG
>JAHEEV010000007.1:0-63996 GCA_024640505.1 Halieaceae bacterium | reverse complement strand
GCAACGGTTCCGGCAACGACAATCCCGATGTGGCACCGCCCGAGCCGCCGCCACTGCCGGATTTCACCGCAGCCAATGCGTGGCTGCAGGCGTTCGTCGATGACAACGGGGGTTTCCCCGGTGCCTCCTTCATCATCGTCGATAAGGAACTGGGGCCCATACACAAGGCGGCATTCGGCAACCAGACGGAAGATACCGTCGTGCTGCTGGCATCCACGAGTAAAGTACCCACGGCGACACTGCTGATGGCGCTGCATGAAGACGATGACAACATCGATTTCGACATAGCGGCACCCATGGCCAGCTACCTCCCCTGGCAAGGGGTCTGGGATGAACGCATCACTACCGAGCACGCCCTCTCCAACCGTTCCGGCATACCGGGAATAGGGGTTCTGTTCACGAACCCGGACGACTATGGGGCACACATCTGTCAGTACGTTCCCATCGGCACACTGCAGGCCTGTGCGCAGTTGATCTACGAGACACCCCTGCCCGGGCTGGAGACCAATGCACCCGATACCGCCTTTGACTACGGCGGAAGTCAATGGACACTCGCTGCAGCCGTCGCGGAAACCGTGGGGGGTGCAACCTGGCAGCAGTTGTGGGATGACTATGTGGGAGAACCATGCGGCCTGGACGTTTTTCGCTACGGCAATTTTCTCAGCTCACCCCAGTCGTGGGATGGCAACCCGGACAGCCTGATCGGCATCGAAAACCCGAACGCGGAGGGTGGTGCCATCAGCAATCTGGACGACTATGCCAGGCTGATCTCCATGCATTTGAACGACGGCAAATGCGGTGACAACCAGGTGCTCTCAGCTGACGCCGTCGCTTTCATGCAGCAGGCACGCACCCCGGCAGAGGACGGCTGGGGCTACGGGATGGGCTGGTGGATTATTCCGCCTGAAGATGACGCCAGCATCTATCTCTACGTGGATCCCGGATTTTACAGCTCCATCGCCTGGATCGACGTTGAGCGGGAATACGGGGGTGTGGTGCTGTTAGAGGAGTACACTGGCACGTTGACAGGTGTGAGTACGCAGGCCATTGTCAGCGAGTTGATCCCCCTGCTTGAAGAGGCCATCGACGCGACAAGGTAGATGATCCCGGCCCCAATGGCCGAGCCGGGAACCGGGCGTTTGCAGAGGCCATATCGCAGCGTGTCACCGTCGGCGTGCCACCGGGGACAGGCCGGCACACCCCCCTTTACAGCATCCCATTGATTCTTATGGGTTTTCTATAGAATTCAATCCCCGTCTATGGCAGAGTTATCACGGGGTTGGCGCAGCGACAGCCATCGGTATACCCTACCCGAGCTCATCACACCAGGCTAACGAGGAACTCCCATGGATCTGCTGGAAATTACCGAGAAGCGCAACATGTCTCGCGAGGAGGCCGCCAAGCTGCTCCACACCATCGCCGACTCTCTGGCCCGTCACAATGACCTGGAGTTCGAGCGCGATGGCGTCAAGCTCCGGGTCAATGTCCCGAAGCAGGTCGAGGTCGAAATCGAACTTGAGGTCGAAACAGAAGAGTCCAGCCTGGAAATCGAAATCAGCTGGTGACGCGGCTCCGGGAGAACGCTGATAATCAACTGGAGTCTGCTGCCATGAGTGAAGAGGAACCCACACCGCCCAGAACGGGATTTTCCGGCTCACAGCTGGCGTTTGCGGTTTTCATCACCATATTGGTAACGGCCGGGGCCAGCTTCTGGCTTTACCGGACCTATATCAACCCGGCGCAATTTAAACCCGTGACGCTATCGAGCCATGAGCAAACGCGCCTGGACGTAAAATTGCAGCAGTTGGGCGTCAATCCACGAGAGTTGCTGCCCAACGCAAAGCGTAAAGATCAAGTTGATGCCGACGGCCGCCTGGTACCGGAACAATACGAGGAAAACCCTGAAAAGCGCGATATCCACTTGAGCGAAAGAGAGCTCAATGCCCTGGTGGCCAGCAACCCCAGCCTGGCGAGTCGTTTTGCCATTGACCTGTCCGACGACCTGGCCAGTGCGAAGCTGTTGATCCCCGTTGACCCCGACATGCCGGTAATGGGTGGCAGGACACTACGGGTCAACGCAGGGGTTGAGCTGGCCTACCGGGATGACCGGCCAATCGTGAAACTGCGCGGGGTGAGTATCATGGGTGTGCCGGTGCCCAATGCCTGGCTCGGCAACCTGAAGAATGTCGATCTGGTGGACCAATTTGGCACCGGCCCGGGTTTCTGGAACAGTTTTGCAGCCGGTGTCGCGTTGATTGAGATCGAGGATGGGCAACTCCACATCAAGCTCAAGGAATAGCCTGCCACCTGCGGTTAACAGTGACCGCCCCGCGCTGCGCGAGCACGGGACCGGCAAATCCCAGGTGCGGTTTAGTCTCCGTACACTTCGAGTTTGACCTCCCCGATCCCCGCCTCTTTCAGGCCCAGCTGCTCGGCTGCAGCGCCAGAGAGGTCGATGATGCGATTCTTGCTGTGCGGACCCCGATCATTGATCACAACCTCAACCGACCTGCCGTTTTTCAGATAGGTCACCTTGACCCGGGTGCCGAACGGCAGTTCCCGGTGCGCCGCCGTCATCGCGTTTTTGTCGTAGGTCTCACCGCTGGCGGTCTTGTTGCCGTGCAGGCTGTCGGCATAATAGGCGGCCTTGCCCTCCTGCACGTCCACTACGTTTCCGGCCAGTGCCCCGAAGGACAGGAAAATCGCCAAGAGCGTAAAAAATCGAGTCTGCCTGATCATGGAATGCCTCCTTGGAAGTGAATGTCAGCGGGTAGACCGCTCATGGGATGGGTCATGAATACTAGCCCAGGTGGTGAGGCGTGGCCAGGTCTTATCAGCCCCGGTGATGGCATCCCGGTTACTGCTATAACAGGGACCGATTCCACCGTCGTCATTTCCGCCCACCCCGCAGCCTGCCATAGCGCAGGAACAGTGGGTTGAAAATGCGGAGGTTGATCCAGCTCGCCAGGGCGCCGACCATGGCGAGCATCATAGTGACACCGATTGGCTTCAGGGCGATTGCAAGCTTGTGGCGCGAGTGCCGTATCCAGTCGATCTGGTCCAGCCACTCGATAATACGCGCGTTCTGGACAAAGGCGACGGCGGTGAGCACAAACAGGACCAGTACGACCCAGGCCGCAGTGGGGATCGGGGGCAGCAGGTAGATCAGCAGGACGGAGAAACCGATGGGAATGAGTGTCGGCAGGATGAGAATAAGCCACGGCAGTGTCTTGCCGAGGTAAAACACTTTCATGAACTGTCTCGACCCCACGTCGAGGTAGCGCAACAGGCGAGCGCGCTCCTCGGGATCCCCCGCCAGCGCCTCGATTTCCTGGAAGGCCCAATAATGCTCGTTACCACCTTGTGACCCCACGGTATCCGCCGGCGCCGGCATCGTATCGCCGAGGTGAAAACCGCTGAGCATGAAACCGTGGTACATCAGGGACCTGGCCTCCAGGTCAGTGAAGGCATCGAGATCGGTGCGGATATTGCGCAGGGCCTCCAGAAAGCGCCCGGCATCCTCCCCGAAAGCCGCGCTGCCATCGGCGTCACCCAGGGTGAAGATCGCATAGCGATCGGGCCCATGTTCCGGCAACTCGGCCAGGGTCTCGTTGCGGATCCTGTCCATCATGATGTCATTGGCCCTCATGGCCACCTGGTGGATAAGCTCCACCGGGCGCGACTGCCATTGCAGCAGCTCCGACGCATCGCTGCACACAAAGTGAGTACAGCCCTCCTCGAACAGGGAAACAAGCCCCTGGTTGTCGAACACGCCACCGTCCACCAGGCGCACCTCCACGTCCTCGCCCTTCTCATCCGTGTAGAGACCCTCGAGGCTGAAGGGTTCGAACAGGCCGGGGACACAGCAGGAGGCCGCCACTGCCTGACCCAGGGTTATCTGGTCCAGGCGTGTCCGCTGCCCGAACGGGAGCGACGGATCATCCATGAAGAGCCGCGGCAGCAGCGGCATAGTGGATGTACCTCCCACCACGGAAGAGACGGTGGACTCCCCGACAAATGTGCCGGTCATCTGGAACAGGTGCCCGGTGTTGAGGGCGGTGGCGTTCAGGACCAGCGTGGGCACGGCAGCCCCGTCTTTCGCGGAGGCCTGGATAGGCAGGTCCCGCAGGGGATTGCGGTCGCGGCCCGTGATCGGCTTGAAAAAGTAGGTGTCGAACAGGTCGGCAAAACGGTAGCTGGAAGAGTATTCACTGGCAAGCATACGCGCATTCTGTTGACGGTCCGCAAAGGCCATTATCCGCATGTTTACCTGCAACGCGGCAATGAACTCCTCCTCGACTTCCCTTACCAACTGACGGTAGGCCTCCGCAGACGGTTTCAGGGCGTCTGCACGGGTATTCTCCAGCAGTTGCTTGACCTTGAGATAGTAGAAGGCACCGATAATAGCGCCTCCAGAGACGGTGGAGATGACCGAGACGTGGCGCAGCAGGTCGCGTTCCGCCAGTCGCGCCAGTACTCCGATGTGGAACAGTGCGGCCCGCAGGCCGCCCCCCGAAAGGGCGATACCCAGTTTGCCCGACCGGGCTCCTTCGGGTGAGAGGCAGACCTGCTGCTCAGGATTCATTCGGTATCAACCTGCAAACGATCAGAGGGAATTAAAAGGGCACTCTCCGGTCTCGACCGGAGGTTGGTGATGATAAGGGCAGAGGCCGGAGGACGCCAGTGAGGTCGGCTCCCCCTTTAGCGATCGACAAAGGGGGGCGAGGACCGTCGGGCCTGTTCACGCCATAGAGGATTCCTGTGCTCGAGTTGTTATAGAATCTGTAACGACCTTTGAATCCCCACAAGCGCGGCTCTCGGCTACAACACGGACGAAGACAGGCTCATGTATCAGGTACAGCGAGTACAGGTCAAGGTGAAAATAAAGCGTCTGATCCGGGGAGCTCTGCCCTGCTGCCTGGCACTGTGCCTCCCGGTCCTGGCGGACGACTATGACCTGGTAATCGCTAACGGGCGCGTTATCGATCCGGAAACCGGTCTGGATGCAAAGCGCTATATCGGTATCCGCAGCGGGAACATTGCCAGGATTTCCGAAGGACCACTGCAAGCTGAGAGGTCTATCGATGCCAGCGGCCTCGTCGTGGCTCCCGGCTTCATCGACGTACACAGCCATACCCCGACCCTGCTTGGCCAGCACATGAATCTGCTGGACGGTGTAACCACCCAACTGGACCTGGAGGCGGGTGCCTATCCGATCAGCGCATACGGAGAACATTTTCGCGGGGGAGCGCAACTGAACTACGGCTCTTCAGTGGGCCATTTCGCCATTCGCATCAAGGTCATGGAGGGCCTTGACCAGCCCTATATTTTCTATCGTGGCAAAGTGGCCAGCGCGGACGGAGATGCCTGGATCAAGCCCGCCTCAGCAGACCAGATCGAGCAGATGCGCGCGCTGGTCAATACAGGCCTGGACGAGGGGGGCCTGGGCATCGGCGTACTCCTGGATTACATGACCGCCGCGGTTTCAGATGTCGAGCTGCGCATGCTGTTCCAGGTAGCGGGGACACGCCAGGCACCGATCTTCGTACACGTGCGGCGCGGTTACCCCGGCGATCCGGCGGGCCTGGTTGAGGTTATCGATCTTGCCAGGGAGACCGGCGCGCCGCTCTTTGTGTGCCACATCACGCACAATGCCATGGGCGGCATCTCAGACTGGCTGGCGATGATCGACCGGGCCAACGCCGAGGGCGCCAGGATTGCCACGGAAACCCTGTCCTACGCCGCGGGCGGAACCGGCATCTCCGCGGATGTATTCCGCCGCCGCGACTGGCAGAAGATTTTCGACATCACCTACGAAGACGTTCAGTGGGTTGCAACTGGCGAGTGGCTCACCAAAGAAACCTGGGAAAAATACGCTCGCGAGCAACCCGAAGGAATGGTCAACCACCACTATGTCAAAGAGGACTGGATGGTCACGGGCCTCAAGTGGCCAGGCATGATGGTCTCGACGGACGCGCTGCCTGCCATGGATCGGGATATACTGGCAAATCCCAACATCGCCGGCACCTTTTCCCGCGTGCTCGGTCATTATGTGCGGGACACGGGCGTACTGACCCTGCCCGAAGCGCTGGCCAGGATGAGCCTGCTGCAGGCCCGGTGGCTGGAGCAGGTAGCCCCCGCATTCAGTAGGAAGGGTCGACTGCAGGAGGGGGCTGATGCCGACATCGTCATCTTCGATCCGGAAAGCGTGGCAGCCAATGCCACTTACGGCGATCCCTACCTGAAGCCCACGGGCATAGAGCATGTACTCGTGGCAGGCCGACCCGTGGTGGTGTACGGTGAACGAATCGAGGGGCGTTACCCGGGGAGAAAAATACTGGGTGCCCTTACAAATCAGGAAAACAAGGAATGAAAAAGGGCCAGCCAACGCGATCAGCCATTGCCGTGCTCCTCGCGCTTTGCAGTGCGCCCGCTTCCAGCGCGGATTTTCGCAGCGGCCCCGTCGATGGGCTGCTGGATCTCAACCTGTCCTACGGGGCGCTCTACCGCACCGATGATCGCAATGAGGATATCATTGCGATCGCCAATGGCGGTGTTTCGAATTCCGCGAATATCGATGATGGCACCCTGAACTATGACAAGGGGCTGGTCTCCAACATGGTGGGCACCAGTGGCGAGCTCACCCTGAATTGGGGTGCTTTCACTACATTCACCCGGGTCATCGCCTTCTATGACTTCGAGCAGGAGCGGGAAGACAGGGAACACCGCCAGTTCACCTCCGCGGACCTCGATGCTATCGGGTCCGACGTGGAGGTGAGGGATTTCTATCTGACGGCCAAGTTCAGCCCCGGTGGTATGCCGATCATGCTCCGGCTGGGAGACCAGGTGATCAACTGGGGGGAGACCTCGTTCGTACGCGACGGCGTGGATACGATCAACCCACTGGATATACTGGGAGGCATGCAGCCCGCGCGTTCGCCGCGTGATGGGCGGGTTCCACAGGGGACATTCTGGGCCGCGGCCAATCTCACCAAGACCTTCGCTATCGAGGGTTTCTACCAGTACGAGTGGCAGCCGGTCACCCTCCCCCCCGCGGGCTTCTTCCTGTCCACCTCGGATGTCACCGGGGAGGGACGGCGCAAAGCGCTGCAACTCGGCGGCGGCCTGTTCTCCGACCTGGGCACCGACCTGGATGAGGCATTTCAACTCCCAACCGGGACCCTCGGTTTCGATCCGGCGTTTCTGCAGATGCCGCAGCGTGAGGATCGCAAGCCCGATGATGACGGCCAGTACGGGATTGCCGTGACCCAGATTACCGAGGGGGCCAGCGCCCTGAAGTGGGGTCTCCATTACATCGAGTACCACAGTCGCCTGCCGCTTATCGGCGGGGTGACGGCGGGGCAGGCGGATATCGATATGACCGACCCTGCCGAGGTGGCGCAGATTGCCGGGCAGCTGGCGCCGATTTACCAGGGTCAGGGCCTGGAGGAGGAGGAGGCTGTTGCAGCTGCAGAGCAGACTGCATCACAGCTGGCATTGAGCCGGTATGCCAACCAGGCCGGCTACTATCTGGAGTATCCCGAGGATATCTCCATGATCGCCGCAACCTTCAACACCGCTACACTGCGCACGGGAACGCTGGTCGCGGCAGAGATCTCCCACCATATGGATGTCCCACTGCAACTCGACCTGGGAACTATTATCAATGCTGCGCTTTCTCCGGTTCAGTTTAATCCCAACTTCGGGTCGGGGCCTCTCGGAAGCTACGGCGCTGATACCTACATCCCGGGCTTTGAGCGACTGGATCGCACGCAGGTGGCATTTTCGATGCTGCAGATACTGGGCAAGCGGTTCGGTGCCAGCCAGACACTGATTGGTATGGATGGGGCATATATTCATATTCATGACTTCCCCGGTGCGGGCGAGATACCATTGAATGCACCCGGCGGGGGAGATGCGGACTCCTGGGGGTACCGGCTACTGGCACAGCTACGCTACAGCAACGTCTTCGGCGCGGTCAATATTTCGCCCAGGATCGGCTTTGCTCACGATGTGAAAGGCTACACACCGGCGCCATTTTCCGCTTTCTGGGAGGGCCGCAAGGCATTGGTTTTCGGTGTTTCGGGGGATTACCTCAATCGCCTGACGGCCGACCTGGGGTACACCGCATTCCTTGGCGGGGGCAGCAGCAATCCCCTGCAGGATAGGGACTTCATCCGCTTCAACCTCACCTATTGGTTTTGATCATGTCACCCCTGCCTGCTTACATGATGCGCTTGCTTCCCGGCTTATTGCTGGCGCTGGGATGCTCCCTGGCCTCCTTCGCCCAGGAAGCACCCACCTGGCCTCGCCCTCAACCCGGGGAGCTGGGGGGGCCTGACTACACGCCCCTGGGTGCGGAGCGCGCCGGCAACGCGGCCGGCACCATCCCGCCCTGGACCGGGGGATTGACGGAGCCTCCACCGAAAAATGATCCGGCGCGACACGAACTGGATCCCTTTCCGGACGATGAACCCCTCTTTACCGTAACCGCCGCCAACCTGGAGCAGTACGCCGATATCATCAGTCCCGGGCAGCGAGCGCTGCTCGAGTTGTACCCGGATACCTGGCACCTCCCGGTCTACACCAGCAGGCGAACGGCTGCCTACCCTGACTGGGTCTACAAGGGAGTCATGGAAAATGCGGCGCAGATCGATGCCAAGGATTTCCAGGTCAGTCACCTGGAGAAGGCGCGGATCAGCTCCCCCTTTCCGATCCCCTACAACGGTGAACAGGCCGTCTGGAATCACAACCTGCGGTGGCGGGGGCTCCGGGTCAAGAGTGCCCTGGCCCGAGCCGTCGTCACCCCAAGAGGAAACTATTCCCTCACTCTGGGGGAGACGGATATCGGGTTCCCCTATGGCTCACCCGAGAGAACCGCATTTTCGCGCGAATACCCCAACCTGCTACTGGCGGTGAGGACCAAGGTCACAGCGCCCTCCCTGCTGGCCAACGATGCCACGCTGACGCTGGAGCCGATCGACCACCGCGTCACACCGCGGCGCACCTGGCAGTACCTGGAAGCGATCCGCAGGGTAATACGTCGTCCCTACCTGGGGTACGCCCAACCCGCCCCCAATACCGACGCGCTGCGCACCGTGGATGACTTCGAACTCTTCAATGGTGCGACTGACCGATTCGACTGGAAGCTCCTGGGCAAGCGCGAGATTCTCATACCCTACAACGCGTACCGGCTGCACTCCGACCAGCTGGATTACGATGACATACTCCAGGTCGGGCACATCAACCCGCAGCACACCCGCTATGAATTGCATCGGGTCTGGGTGGTCGAGGGTCGACTCAGGGAAGATAACCAACATATCTATTCGCGACGTGTGTTTTATCTGGATGAAGACAGCTGGCAGATCGGTATCAGTGAAAGCTATGACATGGAAGGCCAGCTATGGCGTGTGGCAGAAGCGCATGCAATAAACTACTACACTGTGCCCCTACAGCTCGCCACCCTCTATGTCTATCACGACCTGAAACAGCGGCGCTATGTTGCCGACGGTATCGACAACCAGCTCCCACCTTACAAGTTCCTGACAACTGCCGACCCGAGGGAGTTCAGCCCCAACTCGCTGTTGTACTACGCACGCTGAGAGCCGCGGCTCAAACAGCGCCAGGTCGCCCCACTGCAGAGAGGAGAAACCCGAATGACGCTGTTGCACAGAGCACTGCGAGGACTGGCGGCAGCGCTGCTATTCACCGGGTTCAGTGCCGGTACTTTAGCCAACCCCGAAGCGGCGTCACCGGAATCCACCAGTGCGGTCACCCAGGGTGACGGCACCGCAACGCCGGTGACTGAGCCCCACAGGCTCGACATCAAGCTGTTCCATAATGGGGAGATCGTTACCATGGAGCCGGCGCAACCCCGCGCTGAAGCCGTGGTATCCCGGGAAGGTAAAATCGCGTTCGTGGGCAAGCTGGCGGATGCCCGGACCCTTTACGGCCAGGCGCAGAAAGTCGACCTCGAGGGCAGGACCCTGATGCCCGGACTGATCGAGCAGCACCTGCATCCGCTGCTCGGGGCGCTGACCCTTGCCGTCCCGGTGATTGCGCCCGAACCCTGGGAGCTTCCGGGGAAGACCTGGCCAGCGGCCAGTGGCCAGCAGGCTTACCTGGCCGCCCTGGCCGAACAGGAAAAACTGCTGGAGGACCCCCGGGAGACCCTGTGGAGCTGGGGCTATCACCAGTACTTTCACGGCGAGCTCAACCGGGAGATCCTGGACCGGATCAGCCCGACCCGACCCATCGGCGTGTGGCACCGATCCTGCCATGAATTTTTCCTCAACAGCGCCTTCATCAACCAGCTCGGCATCACCCAGGCGCAGGTAGATGCTGCAGGGGAGGAAGTTCGCCGCCAGACCGACCTGGCCAGGGGGCACTTCTACGAAAACGGCGCACTGCTGTTCCTGGCCCCCCGGATCATGCCGGATCTGGCCAGTCCCAGGCGATTCACAGCCGGCCTGAAGCAGATGGTGGAGATCCTCCACAGCAATGGGGTAACCGCCTTCAATGAGCCGGGTGCGCAGATCGACCAACAGAGCGCGGGCCTCTATCAGGCGATGCTCGGCGCCGAGGACGTACCTCTCTATTCGTTCTTCATTCCCGAATCGAAAAAGTTTTACCACGACGTCGGGTCTGAGGGTGTCCTCCAGGCGGTACAGGACGTTAAGACGATGCTGCCGAGCAGCGGCAAGGTGCGCTTCCTGGACAAACAGGTAAAGCTGTTGGTGGACGGCGCCATCATTTCCCAACTGATGCAGATGAAGGATGGCTACCTGGACGGCCACCACGGCGAGTGGATCCAGGGTCCCGAGGAGACCGCGACGGTATCAAAGATTTTCTGGGACGCCGGGTACCAGTTACACCTCCACGTCAATGGCGATGCCGGGCTGGAGATGGTAATCGGCGTGCTGGAGAAGCTGATGGCCGACAACCCGCGCCAGGATCACCGCACCACGATCGTTCACTTTGCCAACTCCACCGACGAGCAGGTCAGGCGGCTTGCCGCACTGGGCGCGATCGTCAGCGCAAACCCCTACTACGTCACTGGCTTCAGCAACAAATACGCCGAGATAGGGCTGGGGGAGGAACGCGCCCACGCCATGGTAAGGCTGGGCCCAGCGGAAAAACTGGGCATGTCCCTCTCCCTCCACTCGGACCTTCCCATGGCGCCCGCCGACCCGCTATACCTTGCCTGGACGGCAGTCACCCGCAAGACCAATGAGGGCAACGTGGTACGCCCGGACCTGGCGATCTCGGTGGACACCGCACTGCGCGCCATCACCATCGATGCGGCCTATTCCTGGCGCATGGAGGATGAAATCGGCTCGATTCGCGAGGGCAAGGTCGCCAACTTCACCATACTCGAGGCCAACCCGTATCAGGTCAAACCCGAGCAGCTGAAGGATATAGAGGTGTGGGGAACGGTATTCGAGGGGCGCATCTTCCCGGTACAGTAATGGCGCATCCAAAAGATGGATCGCTTGATAACAATCAATGTCAGTGAGCTCACGAACTGGCTAACATTTACCGCATTCAATCGGGGAGTGATCGAGCGATGAAAGTAAAAGCATGGGTGATGACTGCAAGTATAGTTTCCGGCATGGCAAGCCTGGGGCCGGTGGTTGCCCAGGACCAGGCCAGGGATCGTGAACAATCCCAGACACAGCAGCAGGTCAAAGACCGGGAGCAGCTCTACGGCCAAGACCTGATGACTGATCAGGAGCGTATCGAACATCGCGAAAAAATGCAGTCCATGAAGACCGAAGAGGAACGCAATGCCTATCGGGCTCAGCATCATGAAGAGATGAAGCAGCGGGCCAGGGAGCAGGGCGTGGAAATTCCTGAAGAGGTTCCCAAGCAAGGACAGGGTAAAGGAAAAGGCCAGAGCAAAGGCCAGGGCAAAGGCAATGCCTACGGGACTGGGAAGCCCGACACGACTCCCGGCAAGGGCGGGGGCAAATAGCCTCCCGCTTGCTTATCCGACTCTTTGCGGCGGGCTAGGGGGCCAAAAGTATCCAGGTGGACTTCGAAAGCGCCAGGATAGCGCCCCGGACCGTCGCTATCGCGCAGCCCGCATGGTGTTTGCGGCCCTCGCCGCCCATCGGCCAGGCGTAGACCACCAGCGTCTCTGAACCAGGGACGTCTGCGCGCAGTTCCCCATCCAGTTCGCCCAGCACAGCGGGTCGGATGTCGTCTCCCATGGCGGCAAAGTAACCGGGACAATCCAGTGCGGCCCAGACGAACTCGGGACGCACAATACCCCTGTCGTCCAGCAGGTCCGCCGCTGGCTGCCAGGGGCATGCCACCAGGCTCCAGTCGTGAACCGGGCCGGGAAACAGCTCCAGTCCATCGTGCCCGGGCCGGTCCGGACCACAGACGAAGCAGGTGGGAAAATTGTGGCCGACGTAGCAGGGATAGCGACCGGCAGCTTCCTGCGCCTGCGACAGCGAGGGCGGAGTCGGTGGTTCGAGTTCCAGAGGCGCTGGCGCGGCGCTGCCCACAAGTACCTCGCCATCGCGCATCTCAATGCTACCGGAACCCGTATCGAACAACTGCATTGGCGTGTCCAGCGGTGGCGGCGCGTGGAGCCTCACCCGGGCAGGTCCGTCGATAAAAGCCGCGAGCAGGCCGCAACTGTAGCCACCATTGCCGGAGCCCGGGGGGCCATTGAACCTGGCGGGGATGGTGAATTCATCAGCCATGACAACTCCTCGAGTTCGCCTTCACAGGTTAGGCCAGCACTGCACGCTCCGCAATAGCCCGCAAAGCGTCGCAGACAGATATTGACCGGAGACAGATTGCCACCGACCATGCTATTGACTGTAACGGAAGGCAGGAAGTCCAATGGACAGCTATCGCGAAATCGAAAATCTCATCTACCGCTATGCGGAACGTATCGATGCGGGGGACCTGGAAGGTGTGGCGGAATTGTTCCGCCGCGCCGCAATCGTGGCACCCGCCCATGACAGCCGGGTGGAGGGCTACGATGAGGTGCTCGCGATGTATCGCGCCGCCTGCCGCATCTACCCGGACAGCGGCACACCCAAAACCCGTCACCTCACAACCAACGTACTCATCGAAGTCGAGGGCGACACGGCGTGGGCGCGATCAACCTATACGGTTGTCCAGAGTACCGAAAGCTTCCCACTGCAGCCCATCATAACCGGGCGCTACCACGATACCTTTGCCCATCGTGAAGGCCGGTGGCACTTCAGCGAGCGCTCCATGCACGTGGATTTTATCGGTGACTGTTCGGCGCACATGCTCTACGACCCGAACACCCTCTCCAGTCAGTGACCCCGTCTCCACGCAACGGCAGCGGGGGTCAGAAAGGACCTCACCCGGAGCCGATTCCAGCGCCAGGTTATTCCGGGAGAGTCTCGCCGGAGCCTCCCATCTCAGCCGGCATGTCACGCATTTTAGGCAGCCCGTCACTGATCGGCAGCACCGACTCCGCGTAGAAAACATGCAGTCCCGGCTGGTAATCCAGATCGGGAATAACTGCCGCGTAGACGTCCACGAGGCCCATCCCGGGGTGATCCGTCATCAGGTGCCCGCCGCACTCCTTGCACCACTTGCGATGACTGTTCTCGGTCTTGGCAAACGTACCGATCTTGTCGGCTCCCCTGGTGATAACGACGGATTCCGGTTTCCACAGACTGAACGCATTGACCGGCCCGGCGGACCAGTGTCTGCAGGATTCGCAGTGACAGTAACCCATGCCCTCCGGCGAGCCGGACACCTCGAACTCCACCGCACCACAAAAACAACTGCCCGTTAACGTATCAGGCTTGTTCATTGCCTGCACCTCCGCTATGAAGTTGAGAGACAAACCGATGGCTGCCAACAGAATCGAAGGCTATACCATGTTAGGTGGAGTATAGACGGGAATTTGCATCTACTCGAAAATTACCCGTGGATCGGCCTCAGGCCCTCCCGCCCTACAGGAAACGAGGCCGCAATTACTGCCCCGGAGCCCGGGAGTCCACAACCGCCGGGTTCAGCCGGGTTCACAGATGAATACAGGAATCTCCCGGTCGGTGCGTGCCCGATAGTCGGCGTAGGGCGCATAGTGGCTGTCGCAGATCGGCCACAGGTCAGGTTTTTCATCCGCAGTGGCCAGACGGGCGCGCAGCGTCATCTGCCTGCCGCGGTGCATTACGCTTATATCGGGATTTTTAACCAGATTGTGGTACCAGACAGGATTCACCGGCGAGCCGCCCCTGGACGCCACCAGCAGCACGCCATCGTTATAGGGGACATACATCAGCGGAATGGTGATCGTTCTGCCCGATTTGGCCCCGGTCATGGTGACAAAACAGACCTCGTCGCCAGACAGGGTATTGAACATCTTGCCCAGGGTAATGCGGTTGAGAAAGATGTGGGTGCGGGACATGGTCTTCAGGATCCACTTGGGTGGATTGAACTTCTCTTTCTCGACCTGTTTCTGCGCGCTCATCGATTGGGTCCCCGGGGGCGTTAGCGAATCCATCATTATGTGGGAATTCACGGTTTAAGCAATTGGCGGCAGCCGACTCAACAACCCTGGCCAAAACGAGCATGCCTGCATCAGACTACCAGGCCTCTTCCTCCCCGCCGGGGATCGCCGGCGGCGTGATACTCATCCCCGGTCAGCCACACGGAATGCACCCCGCCAAAAAACAGATTCCTGTCCGGCCACGGGCGCAGGTCGCCCAACTCCGACTGCAAGCCATCCAGACTACCCCTGACGGCGCCGGGTTCCAGATTGAGTGTTCCGTGTTCCATATGCACGCGCGGTGCCGCGACCGCCGCCTCGATGCTCATTCCGTGGTCCACCAGGTTGAGGATCACCTGCAGGATGGCGGTACGCAACCGGTTGGAGCCTCCCGAACCCAACACCGCCCGGCCCCGTGGCGTGTGTAATATGGCCGGGGCCATCATCGATGTCATTCTCGTGCCCGGCTGCCAGCGAAAAAAACCGCCGGGATTCAGGTCTTCCTCGCCCAGTACATTGTTGAGCATGATACCGGTGTCACCGAGCAGCTCACCGCAGCCCTCGCCGTTGCTCACCGTCATCGATGCCAGGTTGCCCTCCCCGTCCACCACACTGATGTGCGTGGTACCGCGGGAACAATAGGGGTGCTCCATCACCTCACGCCGGTAACGCTCCAATAGTTCCGGATCGAGCAGATGCTCCAAAAGATTCCCGCGATCGGCCAGGGCTTCGACCCGGGCTTTGTTGGTCACCGCCATCACTTCGGCAAGTCGCCCCACGCGGTCCGGGCAGGTTGGCTCACCGGGGGGCAACTGATCCAACAGTGCCAGGGCAAAGCCGATGAGGATGCCCCCTGAAGAGGGCGGCGGGTTGATCAGCAGTTCGGCGTCGCGATAGTTGATACGCAGGGGCTCGCGTCTCTCCACCCGGTAGGCGGCCAGATCCGCCCGGGTGAGAAGACCGCCCTGTGCACACTGCCCGGCGATCATCGCAGCAATATCACCCTCGTAGAACAGGCGGTCACCTTCGGCGGCGAGCGCCTCCAGGGTAGCGGCCAGCTGCGTCTGCCGGAATGTCTCGCCTTCCTGCAGGGTCTTGCCCGGTTGCAGCCGGCTGCCATAGACCTCCACCACCGCGCTGGAGGCGAGGTAGATGGGGCTGACGATGTCGAGGATGGAGGCCTGCATGGTGTTGAGCGTTACGCCCTCCCTGGCATGGCGAACCGCCGGTTCGATCAGCCGGCGCATGGGCAGGCTACCCAGGTCACGGTGCACCTCGAACATACCCCTGACGCAGCCGGGCACGGCCACGGATCCCCGGCCGATGTGAAACTCCTGCCTGGTCGGGCCGAAATCGGCTGAGATAGGATAGAAATCGAGGCCCTGGTCTCGCTTTTGCTGTGGCGTCTGGGTAAAAAAGTCGTAGACGCGACAGGAGCTGCCACCCGGTTCGGCCAGCATATAGCCGCCGGCCCCCAGGGAGGTGAGCACAGGCTCGACGACACAGGCCGTGAAATGCGCGGCGATGATCGCATCGAACGCATTACCGCCATCGAGAAGAATCTCCTCCGCGGCAGCGCTGGTCAGCTCATGCCCGCTGGCGATGGCGCCCCGTCTATTCACCAACATCTCCTTCTGTGCCACCTCAAAAGACCAGCGAAAACCGGTCTGCTTCGCCTGTTGCCCTGGCCAGGCCAGGCCCGCAGCATGGCATTTTTCCAACTTGAAATTTGCCGGCCTATCGCGTACTAAATAACCAGCTCAATCCAAAAATCATAACAGAGGAGCTCCACAATGAACGAACAATTCCCGCGCCGCCTGACCTGTCTCGCTATCGCCGGCCTCGCCGCCACTGCTTCGCCCCAGGCCGTCCTGGCCCAGGACACAAAACTGGAACTGGAAGAGGTCATCGTGACAGCCCAGCGCCGGGAGACGATGATGCAGGACACTCCCATCGCCGTGACTGCGTTCACAGCCGACCGTATCGTCGATATGGGTATCTACGATGTCAGCGACATCGGTGGATTCGCTCCCAACACGAATATCCAGAAGCAGCCCTCATCCAACTCAAACATGTCGATCTTTATCCGCGGCGTGGGTAGCGGTGAGACCTCCCTGATGGTCGACCCCAAGACAAGCTTCTATATTGATGGCGTCTACATGAGCAAGACCGTGGGTGCGGTGTTTGACATCGTTGACCTCCAGAGCATCGAGGTACTGCGGGGGCCCCAGGGCACCCTGTTCGGCCGCAACAGCACAGGCGGTGCGGTGAATGTCACAACCGTGAAACCCAGCGGCGAATTCAATCTCAAGTTGGAGGCTTCTGCGGGTAACGACGGCTACCAGCGGCTGGGAGGCTCCGTCGATATCCCACAAATCGCCGGAATGCTCTCCGCGAAGCTGTCCGCGATGACCATGGAATACGACGGGTGGGCGGACAACGATTATCCCGGTAGCGAGGACAAACTGGGCAGCGAGGACAACGACTCATTCCGCATCGCCCTGCGTTTTGAGCCGACAGACAATATCGTGGTGGACTACGCTTACGACGACACCGATAACGTGGGCGTACCAACCCCGTTTCAGATCACAGAGGTGAAAGACAGTATCTACGACGGTATCACCGATACGCCGTTCCCCTACACGTTCCTGGGGGGGCAGTTGTATCAGGAGATGGCGGCACTCGTGGGCAACCCCGACAAACGACGCGAAGACTATAACCTGGACGGGGTCTCGGACGAATTTCTCAAGGTGGAGGGCCACAGCCTGACGGTGGCCTGGAACCTGGATCCATTCACCCTGAAGTACATCTTCGCAGACCGTGATACCACGTCCGGCTACGACAGCACGGATCTGGACGGAGGCGCCCTGAGCACCGCAGATCTGCTGTACGGCGGGGGGGCGGTCATCCCCACACCGGGATTCCACGCGGCCATCGAAAAGGGTTCGATCGATATGACGACCCACGAATTCCAGATCATCGGGGGCGCCCTGGAAGACAGGCTACAGTACACCGCGGGCCTGTTCTACTACGAAGAGGAGGTGTACCAGAATAATCCCCAGACCTTCGGGCTGCCCATCCAGTTCCTGATCGCCGACCCCACACTGGCCGGCATCTACACTGGCGCGGGCTTCTGCAACGAAGTGCCGGGACAGGGCCCGGTGTGTATCGGCAGCCAGCGGCTGCCGGTTCCGTTTCCATTTCCCGGCGCAGACCCAAACCTGAATGGCGCCGTCGATTTCATCTATGGGCAGGACACAGAGTCCTGGGCCGCCTACAGCCAGTTCACCTATAGCCTGACCGAAGCGCTGGATGTGACCGCAGGCATTCGCTACACGCAAGACGACAAAGACGCTTTCCTGTTCAATGAGAGTCTTGGTCAGGTTTCCATCGACGACAAGCTGACCAACAAGGACGACTGGAACAACGTCAGCTACCTCCTCACCTTGCAGTACGCAATGACCGAAGACATCAACACCTACTTCACCTACTCCACCGGTTACAACAGCGGCGGTTTCAACTCGCGGGCCTCCACCGTCTCGGCCTGGGATTCCACCATCGACAAGGAGGAGATCGACTCCTTCGAGCTGGGCATGAAATCCGACTGGTGGGATAAGCGCCTTCGGGCCAACGTTGCCATCTTCTACAACGACTACGACGACATCCAGATCGCGCAATTCGAGGCCGGTAGCGGCGGCGCCTCCAGCCGCATCGTCAATGCGGGGGCGGCCACCTACCAGGGGCTGGAGCTGGATCTGATCGCGCTGCTGGCCGAGGGTGTCACGCTGGACCTGACTTACGGCTACCTGGACGCGGAGTTCGACGAGTACCTGGCGCGGGACCCGGCTACCGACCAGGAGATAGATATCGCCGATGTAACCACGGTACCCAGGGCCCCGGAGCACACCGCCAATATCGGCCTCCAGTATGATTCCCGACCCTTCAGCTGGGGCGAGCTGTCCGCCCGCGTGGATGTCTCATACACGGACGATTTCACCTTCCATCCCTTTAACAACCAGTTCGACAGCGCCGACGACCGCACGCTGGTCAACGCCCGGGTCAGCCTCAGCCAGATTCCCCTGGGCAATGCAGGCTTTCTGCGTGTCTCCGCCTGGGGTAAGAACCTTACGGACGAGGAGTACCGGGAATGGGGCATCGATTTTGCGAGCCTGGGTTTCGCGGGTGACACATTCGGCCGCCCGCTGACCTACGGGTTGGACCTGGTTTACACCTACCAGTGATCCCGAATGCAGGTCGACCCTCTCAGGGTCGGCCGATCAACCGGAACCCGGCGGGCAAGGCTTGTAAAGCTGGCCCGGCGTTATCCATGCCCGTTATCGGGATAACGCAGCGCCAAGCGGTTTGGATTGCCTGTGATCACCGTGTGAGCACTCGGATTTCTCGATCTGCACCGTGGCGTGCGCCACCTGAAAACGCTCCACCAGAGCCGCGTTGATCGCCCTGAGTAGTTGGTCGGAGTCTGCCGTCGGGCAGATCCGAGCGTGCAGGGTGATCAAGGGTCGCTCCTGGGTGAGGGACCAGATGTGGATATGGTGCACATCCTCCACATCGTCCAGCTGTTCGATCAGGTATTGCCTGATTGCGTCGGGGTCGAGGTGGTGGGGTGCACCTTCCATCAGGATGTGGGCCGCCTGACGGGTGATAAACCAGGCCGAGCGCAGTACGAGCATGGCAACGGCGATTGACAGGAGCGGGTCGATAGGCGTCCAGCCCGTCCACAGGATTACGCCTGCGGCGACGATCGCGGCCACCGAACCGAGCAGATCCCCCAGCACATGGACCGCCGCTCCGCGCACATTGAGGTTCTCCTGTGAACCATGGTGCAACAGCCAGAAGGCGAGGCAGTTCACCAACAGGCCTCCGCAGGCGACCCAGAGCATGATACCGCCGAGTACCGGTACCGGCTCCATCAACCGCTGCACCGCTTCGAACATGATCCACGCTACCAGCAGCAGCATAGCCAGCCCGTTGACGAAGGCAGCCAGCACCTCGCCCCGGTGGAAGCCGTAGGAGCGCTGCGGATCGGCAGGCCGTTGCGACAGGCGGAAAGCAAACCAGGCCAGGGCCAGGGCGGCGGTATCAGTGGCCATGTGGCCGGCGTCGGCTATCAGGGCCAGAGAGCCCGAAATCAAACCCCCGATGACTTCCGCCACCATGAATCCGCCGGTGAGCAGCATGGCAAAAAATATGCGCCGCTGATTATCGCGGTTCACCTCAGGCGTATGATCGTGACTGCCCTCGTCGTGATGGTGGTGGTGCTGGCCCTGTGACATGCTCTGCTCGATCCGGTTACAGGGTCGAGTGTAATGCCAGCCCCGCGCGCATTCCAACTAAAGAGCGCCGGCCGCTCCTTACGGTTGATATGCGCTATGCTGGAAACAGACGATAACAAGGCAGGACAAAACGACATGGCCGGAACACTCACAGACCTGACGGTTGCAGCAAGACTGGCTGGAAAGGCCATAGCCCGCAGGCTGCGATCGGATATCGAGCCGCCACCGAACCTGGACGACTTTACCCGCGGCATGGGGCAATTGCTGGAAACAGCACCCACCGGGATCATTCGAGACAGCGCCTGGCTCAGCATGCCCGCCAGTCAGCCGCCCTGGGTGAGCTGCGGTCTCCACCTGGAGCCGGGTGACGAGATCAGCTACTTTATCGCCGGCCGCGCCTATGCCAACAAGGCCCTGGATATCTACGTCAGCCCCGAGTTGCAGGTCTGGTGCAGAATCGGGGCGCAGGGTCCCATCTTTCGAGGAACCCGCACCACCCACTCCTTCCGTGCAGAGACCGGCGGCGAACTCTACTTTGGCAACTATTTTCCCAACGACTGGGCGGACAGCAGCGGCAACCGCAAGCAGGACGACGCCGTTTACAAGGAGGTTAGCGGGGAGCTCAGGATCCTGGCGATACGATGGGCCGGCAGTGCCGCAGAAGGGCTGGCAGCACTGGCCGGCACAGGGGATTATGCGGGCCTGCTCATGTCCGAGCTGCAGCGCCTGCGACACCCTCCGGCGGCACCTGAGGGCTGGACCTACCTGTGGCACCTGGGTCCGGCGGAGATCTTTACGAAACAACCCGGCGAGGATGGGCAGGCCTGCATCCACTGCCGGACCCATGCCGATGTCGGCATCCTGCAAAGACCGGTGGACCTGCCGCTGGCGGATGACAGCGAAATCAGCTGGCGCTGGCGCGTAGACGAACTACCTATCGACCTGCGGGAAGACTCCGTACCCAGCCACGATTACCTGAGTATCGCCGTCGAATTCGATAACGGTCGCGACATCACCTACTACTGGAGCAGTCAGCTACCGGAGGGCACGGGTTACGATTGCCCGCTGCCCAACTGGCGGGGCAAGGAGTACCACGTGGTGATTCGCAGCGGCACCGGGGGCCTCGGGGAATGGCTGGCCGAACGGCGCAACCTGATGGACGATTACCGCCATTACATGGGCGATCCGCCGGCGCGCATCACCCGGATCTGGTTCATCGCCAACAGTATTTTCCAGCGCGGCACCGGCGAGTGCACCTACGCGGACATCGTGCTGCAGAGTGGTGGGCAGAAGATCCAGGTCCTGTAACGTCAGCGCGAAGCTCCCGGGCCATCGCCGGGGAATCATCGATGACGCCTGCTTGCGGGTGGCGGTCCGTGGGCCCGCAGGACTGCACCAAGGCAGGTCGTCAGCAGGTTCCGGATTCTCATCGTCAAGCTCCATGATGGCGCTATGCGGCCAAACCCGTGGCAATGTCCGTTTTGCCAGCTGGCTTGGTGGGGCTCTTAACATTCTGGCACTCTGGGGTACAATCGCGCCATGTCCGCTGCACTGCTAGCAAGAACAGCCCTGGTTTTCGCGCTGGTGTTTTCACAAACACTGTACGCGGGCCATACCCTGCTGCATGACAATGCCGGCCCCACACACTGCCAGATCTGCCTGCACACCGCCACCGGGGATGCTCTCCTGCCCGGCGCGGATACCGGGCCCGTGACCGGGTATCGCCACCAGCCCCCCCTTCTCCAGGGGCCCGCCCCGGCGCACTCTTCATCGTTCAGGGATTCCCACCCGGTTCGCGGCCCTCCCCCGTTTCCCGTTTGATTACCCGGAGACTGCCGTATTCAGCTGCGGCAGCCTGCGTCTTTACAAACGTGAAAACAGGGAAACCCCATGATACGTATACATTTTTCACTGCGGACACTGCTGCCGTTGCTCACAGCGTTGCTGGCAATCCAAACAGTCCATGCGGACGATGATCTCGCCGCCATAAGGGGCGAACTGGACGCGCTCAAAGCGCATTATGAAGCGCGCATCCAGTCACTGGAGCAGCGCCTGGCGTCGGCGGAGCAGCAACTCGTCGATGCGCAAGAAGCATCTGCCGTGACACCCCCCGAACCTGACTACGCCGGCTCCACCAGCAGCTATTCAGCTGCGGGCAACGCTGCGGCTGCGGGCAACGCGTACAATCCCGCTATGGGCGTCATTCTCAATGGCGCCCTGCGCCTGTATGAAGAAGACC
Organism: Halieaceae bacterium; assembly: GCA_024640505.1. Classification (GTDB taxonomy): domain Bacteria; phylum Pseudomonadota; class Gammaproteobacteria; order Pseudomonadales; family Halieaceae; genus JARRPM01. Next base: position 41,975 of record JAHEEV010000007.1, on the reverse strand, counting down.
CCGACGATTACATCATTCCCGGCGTACCGCTTGGCGGAGAAGCGGGACCAGGCGACGAGGGGCTCAGTATAGGCGAATCCGAATTCGTATTTACCGCCAACATCGATGACTGGTTCTATGGGCGCGTCACGGCAGCGGTCGAACAGGAAGATGGCGGTTTCGAGATCGGGCTCGAAGAGGCTTTCCTGGACACCCTGGCCATGCCCGCCAACACGACCCTGCGGTTCGGCCGCTTCTATTCGTCGGTAGGCTACCTCAACGACAAGCACCCGCATGCCTGGTCATTCGCCAACCAGGCGCTGCCCTACAGCGCATTCATGGGTGGACAGTATGGCGACGACGGTATCCAGTTCCGCTGGCTGGCACCCACGGATTTTTTCCTGGAGCTGGGCGCGGAGGTGTTCCGCGGGAGTAACTACCCCGCCGCGGGCGACGCGGACGATGGCCTGGGAACACGCTCTGTCTTTGCCCAGGTCGGTGGTGATATCGGTTTCAGCCACAGCTGGAGCGCCGGAATATCATGGATGGAAGCCGAGGCCCGGGACCGCTCCTCCGGCGACGAGGACGACCCGCTGCACTTCGACGGCAGTACGGAGTTCTATATCGCCGACTTCATCTGGAAATGGGCGCCCAACGGCAATATCCGTGACCGCAACCTGGTATTTCAGACGGAGTATCTGTGGCGTAATGAAGATGGCGACTATCTGCTGCCCGGATCGGACAGGCTGCAGTCGATCACCACTGACACAGCGGGTTGGTACGCCCAACTGGTCTACCAATGGCGGCCGCGCTGGCGCGTCGGTGCCCGCCTGGACGGGCTGAACCTGGAAGATCCGGGCGCATCGTTCCTCGATACGCCACTGGATCCCATGGGTGACGACCCCCTGCGCTACACACTCATGTTCGATTATTCCAACAGCGAGTATTCCCGCATCCGGGTGCAGTTCGAGCGCGACGAGAGCGGGCTTGAGAACAATAATCTGTTTACGCTGCAATACATCATGAGCCTGGGCGCCCACGGCGCTCACGCATTCTAGAGGCTATCCGCATGTACTACAGAACCTTGCTGACAATCGCTCTGACCGTCGGGTTCATGACGGCACCCTGCGCCCGTGCCGCGGTCCAGGTATTTGCCTGCGAACCGGAGTGGGCCGCTCTCGCCACGGAGATCGGCGGCGACAGGGTAGAGGCCGTTTCTGCCACCAATGCCTTGCAGGACCCCCACTTTATCCAGGCCAGGCCGAGCCTGATCGCCGGAATCCGTCGAGCCGATCTGCTGATCTGCTCCGGATCCGGCCTGGAAGCGGGATGGCTGCCTCTGTTGCTGCGCAAAGGCAATAACCCGGAGATACAGCCGGGCAAACCCGGTCATCTGATGGCCAGTCAATCCGTGAAGCGACTGGAGATCCCTGCAGTGCTGGACCGCGCCCAGGGCGACCTCCACGCCGAGGGCAATCCGCACATCCAGACCGATCCTCGCAATCTCGGTATTGTTGCCCGCGTGATCGCGGAACGCCTCCAGCAGATAGATGCCGCCAATGCGAGCAGTTATCAGCAGGGGCTTGCCGCATTCGAGGCCAGATGGAATGAGGCGGTCGCCGGCTGGCAGCAGCAGGCGGCACCCCTGCGGGGACAAAGAATAGTCGTGCACCACAGAAGCTGGGCCTATCTGATCAACTGGCTGGGCCTCGTCGAAGTGGCGACCCTCGAGAGCAAACCCGGGGTACCACCCAGCGCCGCGCACCTGGGCAAGTTGCTGGATCAGCTGGAAGCGAGCCCGGCCGCGCTGATCATCCGCACACCCTACCAGGACGCCAAGCCCTCACAGTGGCTCTCCAGTAAAACCGGGATACCCCACCGGGCCCTGCCCTTCACCGTGGGCGGCTCCCCGGAGGCTACGGATCTATACCAGTTGTTTGACTCCACGATCCGGACGCTTCTGGACGGGATCAGGCAATGACTGGCGCATTCGATCTGGCCATCACCGGACCGGCCCTGCTGGCTGGCCTGCTCGTTTTATCCACTCACGTGCCACTGGGCAGGAGAGTCCTCCAACGCGGTATTATTTTTATCGATCTGGCGATAGCCCAGGTGGCCGGACTGGGGGTGATCGTGGCTGACAACGTTGGCCTCGAGCCACACGACTGGGGGGTGCAGCTGGTGGCGGTTTCTGCGGCTATGATCGCGGCACTGGGCCTGAACGTGACCGAAAAACTCTGGCCCGACATACAGGAAGCACTGATAGGGGTCCTTTTCATCCTGGCGGCCACCGCCAGCATCCTGCTACTCGCTGACAACCCGCATGGTGGTGACCACCTCAAGGACTTGCTGGTGGGGCAGATTCTATGGGTCGATTACCGCCAACTGCTCCCCGTCGCAGCCATCTATGCCGTGCTACTGGGATTCTGGTTCGGGTTGAGACACCACATGCCGACAATTGGCTTCTACCTGATTTTCGCAATCGCGATCACCGCCTCGGTGCAGCTGGTTGGCATTTACCTGGTTTTCAGCAGCCTGATCATTCCGGCACTGGCTTCCAGAAACCTGCCAGCTGCCTACCAGCTGCCCGCGGCCTGGTGCATGGGTGCAATCGCGTACCTCACCGGTGTCAGCCTGTCGATGTGGTTTGACTATCCTACGGGCGCCGTAATCGTCTGGGCGATGGCTGTCATTGCCGTCATCGGGGCTTGGATTTTACCGCGACTGCTGCGACCATCCCTCGCCGACGGCGCCGCAGAGGGCTGATCTCCTGGAGGCCTGTCCCGGGGAACCCGGCTCTGACAAATCGAATGGCGGACATCTCTTCCAGTAACTGATGACCGCTGACCCGCACGTAGGGACACCTCTGCTAGGCGCCTGCCGCAACGGTCTCTATATCCTGCATTCTTTCCCTGATTTCGCGTTCGAACTGTTCAGCCACCACCTGGTCATTGTCGGATAATTTTTCCACGTCGGTATCGCAGTACCCGATAATACCCATCTGCTCGTAGGCTTTCCGGATCTTCGGGCCCCACAAGCCGATATCCTTCATCATTGGCACAATGCGCGTGAACAGGTCGCTGCGGTAATTCTGCATGAAGCCCGACTCGCTCATATACCGGGCGCATTCATCGACGGGCAGGCCCAGTCGCTCCCACACCTCTTCCGCCTGGAAACGATCGCGCATGGCGTAACAGGCCTCCACGGCGAATTCCTCCCGTTCATCACGCTCAGCCTGTGTCAGCTGCGGATAGTAGTCACGGAGCGAAAGGCGACCAAAGGCGACATGGCGCGCCTCGTCCTGCATCACATAGGCATTGACCGATGCGGCCAGGGGGTTCTGGGCGTTGTCACGGATTGATGCGAAGGCCGCCAGCGCCAGCCCTTCGATCAGCACCTGCATCCCCAGGTAGGTCATGTCCCAGCGGGAATCGTTGAGCACATCTTCCAGCAAACTCTTCAGGGTCGGGGTGATCGGGTAGGCGAGGTTGAATTTTTCATGCAACAGGCGGGAATAGGCCTCCACGTGTCGCGCCTCATCGACCACCTGCGTGGCGGCATAGAACTTGGCATCGATGCTGGGAACCTGCTGCACGATCTTGGCAGTACAGATCAGTGCACCCTGCTCACCATGCAGGAATTGCGACAGCTGCCAGGCCTGGAAGTGCGTCCGAGCCTCAACTTTCTCCTTCTCCGTCATCCGCCGGTAGACAGGCGAACCGAAAATCGGCATAGACTCATCGGGCATCTGCTCGGGGTTCTCCGGATCCAGTTCCTGAGACCAGTCGATTCTATCTGCAGCATTCCACTGTTTCGCCTTGCCCTTTTCGTAAAGGTTCAGCAGGGACTCGCGCCCATCCTGATATTCCCAGCGGAAATTGGTCGTGTAGTTCTGGTCGAGATTCCAGTCCAGGCTCGAAGTTGGAATCGTGTAGTATTCTGTCGTGCTCATACCGCTCTCCGGGACACTCGCCACTTTATAATCAGCGTAGACCAGGGAGGAAATTATGCCAACGACGAATATGCGCGCTGTTGCCTGCGGACCGGCCTACAGCTTTCCGTCGTCACATGCCACCAACCACATGGCGCTCGCCGTGCTGCTTGTACTCGCCCTGCGTAACCAGCTGCGCCGGGCACGCTGGTGGCTGATACCCTGGGCTGTCTCGATTGGATACGCCCAGGTCTATGTGGGGGTGCATTTTCCCCTCGATATCCTGGGTGGCTTTGTATTGGGCGCGGCGACAGGTGCGGCGGGCTTCAGGATATATTCCCACTCGCTCCGTGAAGAGCAGGTTCAGTCAGGTGAATAGATCCCGTTCACGCAAGGTGGCCTGTATATCGTCTACCTGCTCCTTGCTGAATTGAATTTTATAGGCGTAGAAAAGGGCAATGGCCAATGTCGGTACAGCAATCAGCATAACCGCGTACATCAACCCCGCAAGTACAGGCTCCGCGACCTGGCCAGGGAGATCCTGTTGATTGAGTCCGATCACATCGAGAACGAAACCACCATAAAGCGGTCCGACAAGGGATGACAGCTTGGCGATGAAATTCATCACTGAGAAAAATCCGCCCTCGCTCCGCCCGCCATGCTCAAGTTCGTGCTGATCGGTGATATCGGCGACGATAGACATGGAATTGGTGATGCGAAGCAGAAAGAAAAACATGAACAGTGTCAGGTGCAGGACATTCAACAACAGTACGGCGGGGCTGTCGTTCGAGGGCAGCATATCAGCCAGCTTGAGCGGCAGGAGCCAAAGGGCGTTGAGAAACATTCCCCACAGAGAGATTCGCAGTAGCTGCGGCTTCTGCCAGCGTCGACTAAGGGGGCCCAGTAAGATCCAGACCAGCAGCACGGCAACCAGGGAAGGTACGGCAAGCGTGACGGCCATTTCATCCGCACTGAATTCGAAAACATACGTTCCCACCAGAACATTCAAGGCCGCGGAGCTACCCCAACTGATGGCGGCGGCGACTTCGTAGCTGATAATGGTGCGAAACGCCTTGTTGCGGAACGTCTGCACGACATCGCCAATGTAGTCCCGCAGATGCGGCAGGGCATATTTCTCACCACCGGTATCCGGCCGGCTGGTGTGGTGACGCGTACCCATCACGGTCATCGTGCCGAGCAGAAGGACGACCAGCGCCGACAGCAGGCCATACCAGATATAATTTTCAGCGATGAATCGGCCATCGATATTCTCTTCGATACTGAAGATAAACACGAAACCCGCCGCCGGCAGCAACAGGGTAACCAGGAACATGAAACCCAGCCGCGTAGCCATCAACTGGCTGCGCTCATGGTAATCGTTGGTCAGCTCAGCGCTCAGCGCCAGGTGCGGGATCGAGAAGGTGGTCACGAAGGTCCGCACCCACAGCGACCAGAACAATAACCAGGAAGCCAGCAGGGTAGTTGACTGGACCACCAGATCAGGCGGCGAAAAAAGGCCGACAAAACCGATGGCAAGTGGCAGGGTACTGTACACCATAAACGGGTGTCGCCTGCCGTAACGGCTGCGCAGCCTGTCCGACCAGCTCCCCACCAGCGGGTCGGAGACTGCGTCCCACATCAGGCTGACTGCAATGATAAAACCGGTGAGTGAGCCGGAAAGTCCCAGCACCTGGGTGTAGAAAAGCAGAATGAAGATGGCGTAGGCCGCTTCCTTGATGGCATAGACACCACCGCCAATACCATAAAAGATTTTCGTGCGTGCATTGAGCATCAGGGACGACCCGAGTCCATCGTTATTAATAGAGCTGGCTATTACGTAGTTGCAGGGTAGGCTATTTGGAGATTCAGCGCCAAGCGCTGCAGGGGCTTACCCGGGTCGGCACTTTACTGGCAATTGCGGAGATGTGTTCTATTATCCTTTTACTCATCCCACAGCCTTGCTGAGGGATGAGAGACATTGCCGGCCCGGGGCGGCTACCCATGAGCCACCGCGTAGACCGGATACCCTGTTAATTGATGAGAGATCTATCATGATAAAAAGAATTGTCGCGACTGCGGTGACCGTTGTCGCAAGTTATGGCGCTCTGGCACAGGAAAACCAGCCGCTGGAAGTCGTCTTTGACGACAGAGGCTGCCCGCAACAGGTCAACAGCCTCGATGGAAGTTGCGGAAGCGGTCCTGACCCGAAAGACGAGGCATGCAGGTCGCCGGGGGCAGTCGTTCGCTGGGGGCCCGGCGCGTCTATCGGCGCGATTGTACCCAAAAAAGACAGGTCGCCAGACGACTCCCTGCACAACTGCCAGCATGTGTCAGACTTTTACCAGTGCATCATCAAAGGTAACAGCGGTGACATCATTTATTACGATGTGAAGGACGTTAATAACGTATGTCCGCTGGATCCGCTGATCCGGATAAGGTAGGCATTCTCCGGTCAGTTGCCCGGACCCAGAGCGTCACAAAGCCCGGTTCCCCGGGCTTTGTTTTACCATCACCGGCAATTGCCGGAATATGATCGATCCGCGGTGAGTGCGACTCTCAGCTTTCTCTGTGAATACCTTCAGCCGCACTATCAACCCCCTCATAAGCGCTCGCGAGATTGCGCTTGAGCACCTCCCGTACATGGCGTGATTCGTAAAATATTTCCGCTGTGCGGGTTGAAAGCATGTAACCGGAATAATCTTCCCGGCCCGCCAATTGTATCGATCGACCCTCCCTGAAGGTCTGGACATTGAGCTCGGGAAACCCCCCGTTCATACCAATAACGACATCGGTCGCAATCGAGGTCATCAACCTCTGCAGATCGCTCTCTGTGCGCAGCACCAGGGATGTTCCATAGATATCGCGGATCGGTGCAGTCGCCGGCAAGCGCCGGTGCTGCACGAGCCATTGTCCCCCCGGGTTCTGCCCAAAGGTCAACTGGATCGCCTCCTTCCCGTTCCGCAAATTTACACCATCCAGCACGTCAGCCAGGGTGGCAAGCCTCTGTGACCCGTTGTCGTCCACCAGAGGCAGATAGAGCGACGCGGGATCGAGTTTCTCCCGCCGCAGATCCGACGCGATGATATCGAACACCATCTTGGTCACCAACGCATCATCACCGGGTACGCGGTCCTCTGCGAAAGGCTTGATGGCCGGATTCGCCGCCAGGTCGGGTTCGGCGTCCAGAATTTCCAGCGCCTTGCGGCGATAGGCGGCGAATTGCCTGTCTTCCAGAAGGAAATTAAGGTTGTAAACATCTTCCGGGCGAACCTGATAGTAGTTGTTGAAAAGTTCCAGGTCGGACTGGCGCTGCATGACCTCCTTGCTGGCCTGGTTGGCCCGCACGCCAACCGCATCTTCGGCGAGGACATGGGGCGTCAGGACGATGACAATCTCCCGCTTCTGGACTTCGTTATCAGTAGCGCCAAACAGACCTCCGACGAACGGCAAGGCGCCCAGCACGGGAACCCTGCTGCTTTGTTTCTCCTGGTTGCCCGCCACCAGGCCACCGATAATAATGGGCACGCGGTCCGGAATCCGTGCAAAGGTCTTGACTTTCCGCGCTGCGGATCCTTTTTTCTCGGCCAGCTCAATACGACCGCCTTCACCGTCCGGGGAATACACCACCCCCGAGTTCTCATCAATTTCTGCTTCTACCGTCGCATCAATTTCAAGGCTGATCCACTGCCGATCCGCTGATACACGGGGCCGGAGGTTGAGGGTAATACCCAGCAGCAGAGGCTCGAACTCGTAGGCGGAGATAACCAACTCCCCCGTCGAGTTGAGCGTACTCTGTAATATGGGCGTCTGGACGACATCGACGATCTGGATGACCGCCTGCCGATTGCTGAGCGCAAGGACACTGGGCCGCGCGAGTATTTCTGCTCTCCCGCTATCGACCAGGGCCCGGACTTTTGCCTGTATACCGACACCCGGAACAAAATTGAAATTGCCGTCCTCATCCCGGGTGGTGTCCCGCTCAAACCCGACCGTGTCGCCATCGCCCACTTCGAGCACGCCCAGATTCAGGAGATTATTACCATCAGCGCCTCCGATATTTGCCGTGGAGTAGGAGACGCCCAGTTCCTTGGAATCCTCCTCTGACACTTCCAGAACCATGGTCTCGATGTAAACCTGTGCTGAGGGCGTGTCGATGACATTCCGCAGGGTTTCCTCCAGGCGCTCAACCTTCGCTGCATTTTCCTCGTGGTAGAAGATCATCATCTGGTCGAGATCGACTGCATGTACCCGACGCAGCGCGCCAAAGGCGAGGTTTCCCGTCCCCACCTGGCCACCTGCCCCGACGTATCCCTCAGGGCGCTCCTGGTGCGACAAGGTGAGACTGGTTTCTTCCTGTGTGCGAGGCACAATGACCAGTGGAAGGTCAGCGCACCCGAACAGCTCCCGCGTTGTTCTGGCAAAGCTGGAGGCTTCCTCTGTGACCTCGTCTACCCTGGTGTTGTAACCCATGACATTCAACAGATGAGCCGCGGAGAGAATGTCCCGATTGGACAATCCGACATTTTTTACAGAGAGTTCGTTCAGCGAGAAGGTATTGCCCTCACAGGGCCGCCCTTCTATGGTCGACATAGCCGGTTCCAGGAAATTTTTCTCTCCTGCCGGATAGGCCGGCGCCGACTTACCATCGGGAAGACCGGTTTGCTCCACAAGAAGCTCGGACCTGGAGGCTTCCAATCTTGCAGCTTCGCGGTTTTCATAGTCGGGTGTACCACTGCAGCTGATAATGCTGCTGGCCAAGGCGGCAAGCAATATAACGTTCCGGCCTGCATTTCTGCGGCTACTTTGACATCCCCTCAACTCGTCACCTGCACATCTATTGTTATTAATTTAGTTCAGACTAACTTACTATAAGCACATTGTATAAAGAAAACTCGACTTATAGCCAAGCTGCGGCGGGCGGTTGGATACAGCGCGATTTGCAGTTAAATTAGACCAATTTCTAACCAGGGAAACTTATTGTGAAGCAATACATCACGCTGGCTGTTTTTCTCGCCTTTGGGCTACCCGCAAAGGCGACCGACATCACCCTGTTGGCCGGTTACCAATTCAATTCGGATTTCGAAGTCGCCAGCCTGGACGGACAACTGCCAGACGCCTCTCCCGCCAGCGGTTCACCCGGCGATGATATAGAGCTGGACGACGGCGCAGCGTTCTCCCTGGGCGTGGATTTTGTCTACCGGCAAAACCAGAATCAGCGCATCGGTTTCTACGTGTCTCATCAGCAGACCGAGTTTGAAGACAATGCAGGGCTCAACGACCGGGACATGGATGTTACCCACGTCCACTTCACAGCCATGAGCTACTACCCTCAGGGAAAGTTCGAGCCCTTCGTCATCGCCGGCGTAGGTGCCGGATTCTTCTCACCCAAGGACTCCAGTCTCAAGAGCGAGACGCAATTCTCCATGCAGGTCGGAGCGGGCGCCAATTACCAGCTCACCGACAACCTGCTGCTGCGTTTTGACGCACGCTGGCTGCCCACTTTTTTCAATGGCAGCGGATCGGCCTTTTGCAGCGGTGGTTGTACGATCCGGCTGAGCTCTGACACTTACAACCAGGTGCAGGTGAACGCCGGGCTGATGTTCCGCTTCCCATGACAGTCGTTTTACATCGCATCGGAGCTGACACATGACAGAATTACTGCAGCCCGCAAGAAAACTGGCTTTCCACGCCATCATCGTGCTCGCCCTGGGGATGATTTCAGGGTTCCTCTGGGGCAATGTGCTGGCCGACCCCGACGCGACGGCCTCCCGCGCCGCTGCGTGGCGGCTTGCCCATATCGAGGGCTTTGCCAACGGTGTGCTGATGCTGGTTGTTGCCCTCTCCTACCCGTTGTTGCAACCCGACCGGAGGCTCGAGCGCATCATCCGCTACAGCATGATCGTCACCGGCTATTCGAATATACTGGCCAGCATGTATGGCGGTATTTTCGATGCGCGCGGTTTGATACCAGGCCCGGATGCATCACCTCACGACCTGGTGGTCTTCTACGGGTTTATGCCGGGCGTCATCGCCATTTTCATCGCGCTTGGCGCCATGGCCCTGACACTATGGCGAAAGCGACCGCCGGGATCCGATCAGGGTATATGATGGAGAAACCGGGTTATCCAGTCCGGCCCGGTCTGGTAATGAATCAACGGTGAACATCCTGGAATGTTTGATTTAACCGCCTGTCACGTCGAACGCACCCATGATCACAAATACCTGATCAGATGGCGCAGCTTCCATGCGGGACAGAAAGTCGCTGTGTATATGTCGGACAACCCCGATCAGTATTACAGCGGCGGTGACCCGGGCACTCCGCTACTGCATACGTCCGGCGAAGAAGCCGTGATCGATAACCCCGATGAGGCGGTGAGACACTACTTTTACCTCGAATCCGAGCACGGTGAAGGCGTCATTCTGGCCGAGCGCAAGCTATCCTTACAGGGAACGCCGAATTTCCGCGACCTGGGGGGTTACGAGACAGAAGACGGCCGCCGGTTGAAATGGGGCAAACTCTACCGGTCAAGTAAGTTATCCTCGCTGACCGACATCGATATGCATTATGTCCGGCGATTGGGCGTCACACTGATCTGCGATTTCCGGCAGGTGATGGAGCAGGAGCTGGAACCGACGAGCCTCGGAGAACAACACACGCCCTTACTGGCAAGCCTGCCCGTGGCGCCCGGGAGTTCCCACAACTTCATCGAAAACCTCCACAACGGGATCATCGCGGTAAGCGACGCGGCGGGCTTCATGGAAGAGATGAATCGGGACTTTGTCATCAGTCAGCTGCCCCAGTATGCCGAAATGTTTCGCCTGTTGCTGGCAGGTGATCAGCAATTGCTGATTCACTGCGCATCCGGCAAGGATCGCACGGGCTTTGGCGCGGCACTGATTCTTGATGTACTGGGTGTCAGTGAAGACGCCATAACGGATGATTACTTACTGACCAACAAGTACCTCCCGGTGGAACAGGAGATCGAACGACTGTCCGGCCAATTCTCCGATCATACCGGTGAAGCAGTTTCGGAGGATATTTTACGACCGATGCTGGAGCTCCGCCCGGAATATATAAGGGCCTGTTTTGAAGAGATCAGGAAACGTTACGAATCCAAGCAACATTTTTTCGAGTCGGCGTTGGATCTGGACGACTTCAGGATCGAGCAGTTAAAAGACCGCTATCTGCACTAGCCAACCGGCCTGCAGGGCGCAGCGCTGATTTAGACCCGGGAGGGCGATGTGATGGTGGAAAGTAACGGCGACAGGCCCGGACGGTTTACCTGGTGGCTGCTGGCTGCCGTGGTGTCTACCGTTGCCCTGGCCTGGAGCGGCGTGCTGGATACGCTCTCCACGGAATACCTGGACGGGGCGCTGATCGGTTCCGGGGCGATCTATGCTACCGCCCGGGGTATCAACGCCCTGGTTTCTGTCCTGCAGGGGACGGAGATGAATGCATTTGTCATCACGTTCACCATAGGCGAGCTGCTGGACCCCGTAAACGATTTGATCGAGAGATTCTCCGGGGTGATGCTGGTAGCTCTCGGCTCACTGGCCATGCAGAAAATTCTCCTGGAGGTGGTTTCACACGCCACCTTCAATGGCCTGCTCACCGCCCTGGGGCTGGCCACGATTCTGGCCAGCTTTCGGGGTAGCCCTCGGGTATATCGGCCACTGGCAAGGTTCTTCTTCGTTACGGTCATAGTCCGGTTTTCCCTGGCGCTGGCGGTCCTGGCAAACAGCTGGGCGGATGTGATATTTCTCGAGCAGAATGAAACTGAACAGCACGAGCTGATGAAAGGCTTCGAGGATGAGCTGGAGCTTATCGGTTCCCGGGCAGGCCTCAGTGCGGACCTGACCGACGATATCGAAATGGTCCAGGAAGCTATTGCGAGAAATCGACAGACCCAACGAGCGGAACAGCAGGAGCTGGACCTCCACCGTGAGCAGCTGGAGCGAATGGAGAACGAGCTCGACGCCGTCGACAAGCGGACAATTATTGACCGGCTGATGGGCAACAGCACAGCCGCGATAGAGGCCAGGCAACAGGATATCGAACAGCTGGAGGCAGCTATCGAGTCCAACGAATACACCCTGGCCGCACTGGTTGAGTCAGCAGTTGCCCTGCAGGACCGTCTCGAGTGCCTCGAACGCCGCGCGAGAGGCGATACCTGCACCCTGGCAGACAGCATGGTACGCGCCCTGGCCGGGGTGGATGTGCGCAACCGTATCGAAGCACTGGGTGACCAGGTCGATGCTTTTACGGCAAACCTGATCAACCTGCTCATGTCGCTGGTCCTGAAATCGATACTTCTTCCCATCCTGTTCCTGTACCTGTTGCTGCGGCTGGCACGAACGGTATGGGCTACCGTTCAGTGAAGCGACCACCGAGTGGACTCAGGGATATTTTTGTTGCAGACAAAAGGCGTAAGCAATCAGATCATCTATACTCAGGGTGTGCCCTGATCATGGGGCGGGGTAGTTACTTTGTCGGGGGTAGTTCATGAAGCCAGATGTTGAAGATCGCCTGTCGGATTCCCAGCGCAAATCGAGTCCGGCCATCACAATCATTGTGGCGATTGTCGCCATCGTCGTCATCATCGCCGTGTGGCTATTGTCAGGGGAAGAGCCTGAGCCCGAGTCGTCCGTGACTGCACCTCCCCAAACCGTAATGCCGGAACCCGAACCGGTCCCGGAACTGCCACCGGCACCTGATATTCCTGAACCGGCGCCAGTGCCAGTGCCAGAGCCTGCACCCGACCAGCCCGAGGAGCCTGCACCGCCGCCCCCCGTCTCGCTGGAAACCAGTGATGAGGAGCTGCGTGAGAGCCTTGGAAGCGCCGGGGACTCGGAAATTCTGGAGAGCGCCCTGTCCAACGAGAACCTGGTAGAGCGCGGCGCCGGTCTGGTCGACAGCTACAGTAAGGGCGTCGTCCTGCAGAAACTGCTGCCCTTGCCAAAACCGGAGGGGGAATTTGCCGTGGTCGAGGAAAACGGCCTGGCAACGATCGATCCTTCAAGCTACCAGCGCTACGACCAATATGCCAAGGCATTTGAAGAGCTGGATACCGCTGCACTCGTGGCGAGCTTCCATCGCTTCCGGCCTCTGCTGGAGCAGGCCTACGAGGCACTCGGCCATCCGGCGGAAGACTTTGATAACGCGGTCATTCGCGTCCTGGACGACATCCTCGCCACGCCACAGATCGATGCTCCCATACAGGTAAAGAAACATGTGAAGGCGTACAAATACGTCGACCCGGCACTGGAGCAGCGCTCCGGCCTGCAGAAACAGTTGCTGCGCATGGGCCCGAAAAACACGGCAAGGATACAGGCCCAGGCCCGTGCTTTGCGCGCTGCCCTCCTGCAGAATCAGCCATAGTCTGCAGGTGACCTGGCGGCAGGCATCCCACCGGTGGTCATAAACCGATGATAATGGCTGGCCGCCGGGATCAGTAGATAAAGGACACCGAGATCGAGCCGAACTGGTGCGGCTCCTTCTGTCGTGCGAATTCCTCAGAGCGCCAGACGCGGGCCAGCGAAACCTTCCAGCGATGGTAGATCAGGCCTATACCCACAGACATGTCCCCGACAAAGTACTCCTTGCTGACGCTGTGACTGTCGCGAAAGGTATTACCATCAAGAAATATATCTCGCGCCACAGCCCGGCCGTCAAAGGATGCAAACAGGTGCAGGCTGCCGGTCTTGAAGGCAGATCGAGGGGTACCATCATCGACGTGTCTCGGCAGCCATCGCCCGGGCGCGGAATTATCCCCTCCGGGTCGCAGCGCTGCAGACCCGAAGTCATTGGGCAGGCCGAACCCTATCCGGTACTCAAACCCCAGGTTGGCGTAGATCATGGCGTTACCGATATTCGCGCCCAGGTGACCGATCAGGTCGTGCCTCGGATGCCAGTCCGATGGCAACCATCGGGGGGGTGACCAGCCGGGGAGCAAACGGTCAGAGACCAGGCGCTCCTTGTGTTCATAGAGGAGCTGGAACACAGGCTCGTTTTCCAGTTGGTTATCCCAGCCCTTGAACACGGGAATATCGCGTAAGTGGTGGATAAAATCCTGGGTCTGCTTGGCCAGCGAGGCCGGCCCCACAATGCCGAAAGTCACCTCGATGGTGTCCAACTGCGCGTCATCGCGTGTGTGATAACCAAATGTCGAATAGAGGTATCCGGCGTAGGGACGGTCATCCTCGATCAGCTCGGTGGCCAGGTAATCCTCAGGGGTGAACATCAACTGCCCGAGGCTGATGACAAGGTTCCTCTGCAGGCAGGTCTGCGAGTCCGCGGAGGGGTCACCGCAGTCGCGCACGTTCAGGTCGTGAAAAAAACGCAGCCGGTCATTGATTTTACTGATGAATCGGGGAAAGCCCGGATCGTGCTCATAAGAGCTTACATCCGGTGATATCCACGACAGTCGCACGCCATTGGTGTAGCTCTCGTCCGTGTCGGTGAAGAGATCGTTCTCGAAATAGGCCACCAGCGTCCAGGGGTTGTCGTCAGTCGCCCGTGAAGCCGGGCTGACAACCACCAGGAGCAGCAGGGTAAAGAACAGCGCCGCACGCACGGATTATCGATACACCGATTTCAGCTGCCTTTCATGGGCGGATGGGTGAACTTTGGCATGGTCTCTTCGCAGTGGTCCAATGCGCCGGTTGCCCGATCCGCAATTCCCTTCCACAAGAAGGATAAACCCCCTGTCGCGACCGCAGCGCCTGCGCTCAGCAGCGTGCCTTTCTTGTTGAGACCTATCCCGGGGCTGGCAAGCGTCCCTTTCAGGGAGACAAATGGCGTCACGAACATATCGGCACTGAGGCCGACACCTTCCCGCGGCTTGGTATTGAACTCAAAATTGAGTTTTTCCGTATTGAGATCCAGGGCCCCACCCGCCGTGATCAGGAGCTTCTGGCTCTGCAACATGAGGGGATCCATCTCCGCCAGCCCATCCTTGATATCCATCGCGATCACCCCACACTCAAACCGGGTGTGGGGCTCCTTTTCGGCCAGTGGGTTAAGCGCTGAAAAAAGCTGTGCCAGGATGTCACCGGATGTCCGCTGGATCAGCTGGGCGTCGATCTTCCCGGGGCCCAGGGTAACCAGAACATTGCCATGGCTGTTGGCGGCAAGGGCGCGGGGAGAGACGCCCGATGAGGTCACGCCTACAGTGACACTGGTGGGCGGGATATCCTTGTAATCATCCACATCGCCCGATGCAAAGTTGATCCGCAGGTCCCGCGCCCTGATATCGGCAGACAGACTGGCCTGTTCGCCAAGGGCTTTTAGCTGGATGGAACTGGAGCTGCTGCCACCTTTCGCGGTGGTAAAATCTGCCGTAAATTCAAGGTTCCCGTCGTGCAGGCTGCCGATGGCCTCGAGGTTTTCCAGCGCAAGCGCCGCGGAGGTCAGCTTCCCGACGGATAATCGCACGTCCATTTCACGCGACTGCAGCAGTTCCAGGGGCAGTGGTTCCTCCCTGAACACATATTTACTTTCGGCTTGTTCGGGTGTCGCCGCCGTCGCGGAGGTGCTCTCACTGTCCGCGGCTTCTTCGCCATCGGAAAACTCCGTGAAATCCAGCCATTGCGACGACAGATCGGCCTGGATGCCGCCGGTTTCGGCGTGCACGCTCCCCGTCAGGTCACTGTTTCCGATACGGACCGCCAAAGGTTCCACCCCCACGCTCCCCGGGGCAAGCGCCAACGCGGCGGAGGCTTCGAAGGGAAGCACTGGCAGGGTGGTCATCAATGTCGCCAGGCTCGGGCCTTTGGCCTCTATCTGCAGGGATGAGTTGCCCTCAGTGTCCTGCAGCGTGCCATTCACCGAGGCCAGTGCGTCCCCCACCGTCAGGCGGCTATCTATCAGCTGCACGGCCAGGTCCGTTGAAGTCAGTACACCCTCAAAACCCAAGGCTGCAGCCGGGAGACCGGCCACCTCGAGCATGGCTCCCAGCCTGTCCAGGGTGCCGACCTGGCCCTCGAACTGTACCCGCCCGGACTGCAGCGCCACGGCTGCCTGCAAATTAATGTCGGCCAGACTACCCTTTACGTCGACGTTCCCGCGCTTATCGTCGCCGGTGATGTCTGCGGTCACGGACAGCGGTCCGGCCAACGGCAGAGCCACGTCCAGGCTCTCCAGGAACGCTGCCAGTTCTTCCGAGCGTATCATTGCCTGCATATGGCTCTCACCGTCCGAGCCAGGTGCAGCGCGATTACCGGAGAGCTCGACATCGAGTTCTCCGAGTGTCGCGGAGATCCTGAAATCAGCTGAGCCGACTTCCGCCAGGACCTCGCGGGTACCAGCTATCCCGGAAAACGTAAGCGGCAATGTCAGTAATTTACCGGTACCGGACAAGATCATCTGGTCGTCGCCATCGGCCTGAATCTCCAGCGTTTCCAGGTGGTATGTCTGGTCTTCGGCACCGGGACCGCGCCGGGTGAGGAGGATATTTTCTATCAGGATGTCGTCGAGCATGACGGATATTCCGCCCTCCTCGCGGCTCTCCGGTTCTTTCCTGTCTTCAGGCTCCTGAGCGGGAAAGGTCCAGTTGCTCTCACCTGCCGCATTATCCTCCACCAGCAGGTCGACATCGGTCAGCTCCGCTCCGATGATGTCCACAGGTCCGAACAGTAGTGAAAGGGGTTTGACCCGCACCAGCAGGTGGCCAACTTTAGCCATAGCCGGATCCGAGCCCCAATCCGCATTGGCGAGTTCGAGGTCATCAACCTGAAAGCCCACCACGGGGAGTAGAGCCAGGTCGAGGTCTCCCTCAATGCGAAACTCTCTGCCAAGAGCATCAAATACCATACCCTCGATCGTGCTGCGATGCCTGTTGAGGTCGGCAAAATGGAGGTAGCCGAGAAGAATTACCACCAATGCCAGCAGTAGCAGGGCCAACGCAATCAGAACACGGGAGATGGACATGTCACTATTCCTTGGGTACGACAGGGACGGCAGTTCGGTCCGGAAGATCTATCAATTAACGAGCCGGGCTGCGCGCCCCCCGGTGGCCTCTATCGCACCGGAGGTCGGGTCCGCACGGCTTGCCAGCCCAGCTCCACTAATCATCATAGCTGCACTGGCCCTATTGACAAGCGGATGCCCTAACTCAGGCCCCCACCCGCATCTCGCCCAGAAAATCAAGCTTGCCCAGGGGTACGCCTGCCATACGCAGGATGTCATAGGTCGTGGTGGCATGGAAAAGCAGGTTGGGCAGTGAAAAAGACATGATGAAATTTTCTGTAGTGAACGGAATTTCGACCTTGCCCATCCTGAATGTCACACTGCTGCCCTCCAGGGCATCGATCTCCTCGCGCGGTGTATCCTTCAGCTTGGTTATGGCGTTATCCACCAGACCCTGCAGGCCCGCATAATCCAGGTCCGGCATTGAGGGCGGTGGCTGGAATACTCCCTGCCGGATTCCCTCGATAGCCCCGAGAGAGTGGTGTGCAACCGAGATAATCTGGAAGCGAAAAGGCAGCATATCGGGCTGCAGCCTGGTCTCCACAATCTCCGGGAGATCCAGATCGTGTTCTGCGGCATATTCAGCGCCCTTGGCCAGAACGCCAGCGACGCCTCCCAGCACCTGAAGATAGGTGGATACGCTGATATCGTAAAGTGAAATAGCCATTAGTGCTCCTTGTGGATACGGGACTCAAATACAGAGTCCTGTGTGTTGAAGATCGGGATGAATGATTATGGCCTATTCTGCGCCGGGGTGAATAGCCGTCCCGTGTTTCGGCACTGATTCGGGCGCCTGGCCAGGAGCACAGCCAGGCTCACCGGCACTTTTCGCCCGGTTTGACTACACTGGAGAGTCAGAATTCGAACAATATAGCTTTTCTTATGCACACTCAGGGATTTGCAGTACGGGCGGCGGCCACCCTGGGAATACCACGGGTGCGTCAAAGTGTCGTCTCCGTACCACCCGCCCGGCCGAATTCGGCCAGGCGCACGTAACTCATCGAGGAGCCTGGCAATGCATCTCTGGCGTTTTCTCCTTCCCTCTGCGCTGGGCTTCACGGCGAGGAATGCAGGCCATGCGCTTATCGATAAAATCAGTGGAGCGCCCGCAAGAACCACTCAGGCCGCGAAGTTCGCTTCCCTGCACGCCCAACCCGGGGATCCGGAGGACGTGCTCAGGACCCTGGACAGGTTTGCCATGGAGAAGCGCTGGTTGATGAGTGTAGGGCCCGAAAAAGGCCCGCTCATTGAGGAACTGGCTGGACGTCTGCCCCCTGAAGCCCGCGTGCTGGAGCTGGGCGCCTACTGCGGCTACTCCTCCATCCTGATTGCCCGGGCACTCGGGCCCGGCAGCACGGTGGTATCCGTCGAAGTCAATGCCGACGCGGTATCCAGTGCCCGGGCCAATGTCGAGCTGGCAGGGTTGAGCGGCCAGATCACGTTTCTGCACGGACCGTCCACCGATATCATCAGTCAACTGGACGGCACATTTGACCTTGTTTTCCTGGACCACTGGAAGGATCTTTACAAAACCGATCTACAGTTGATCGAAAAGCGAAAATTGATAAGGCGCGGCAGTATCGTGGTGGCGGACAACGTCGGCAAAATTTTCAGCCCTGACGACTACCTGGATTACGTCCGTAACAATGGCCAATACCGCTCCGAAAACCGGGCCGGGACCATCGAATACACGTCGCTCCCGGATGCCGTTGAGATATCGCAATACAACCCGCAGCCGGACAGTGTATCCCGCTGAGTTGCTGTCCAATCACGGCAATCGCCGACTCGCTACGCGCCATTCATCGCATGATTCAAATCAACTCATACCCCTGCCGGCGCGTTACAATAGGCCCGATAACCCGCTGTTGATGATGAAGGAAAGGATTGATTGCCATGACTGCACCACGCACACCCTACGAGATATTGGGTGAAGAAGGCATTCGCGAATTGACCCATACATTCTATGACATCATGGACCGCCTGCCGGAGGCAGCGCCCCTGCGAGCCATGCACGCCGAGGATCTTTCTCCGATGAAAGAGAAACTGGCCGAGTACCTGATCGGGTGGATGGGCGGCCCTCCCCTGTATGCCCAGAAATACGGGAGTGTCTGTATGACCACGCCCCACGAGCCCTACCACATAGGGCCCGAGGAACGGGACCAGTGGCTATTGTGCATGAACCGGGCCCTGGAGGAGACCGGCGCCAGCGAGGAACTGGTGGAAATGCTGACAATACCCCTCTTCCGGATTGCCGACGCCGTGCGCAACCGCGAAGGGCCGAGCAGCGCTACCACCGACCCGAACATTATCGCAGCAAGCTGAGTGATACGGGCGTCAATGCACTGGCGCTGAACGCATGACCAATGGAGAGACTCATGGCAGATATCGGTAACGACCCGCGCATCGACCCCCGGATCAAGGCATTGATGGGCTCCATGCCGGTGAGCTTCCAGGGCGATGTCGAATCACGCGAACAGCTGCTCGAGGAGGCCGGCAGCCCCGAGTCCATTGCTGCGTGGGAACGCGGCGCAGCGCTTATGGGGTTGCTGGACAATGAAGAGGTAGCGCCTTCCACGGGCCTGCAAACCACCACCCACGAGTTTACCTCAGCGCCGGATGGTAATACCGTCAAGGTACAGTTCATACGGCCAGAGTCGCCTGAGCCACTGCCCTGTGTTTACTATATCCACGGTGGCGGCATGCAGATCATGTCGTGTTTCGATGGCATCTACCGCGCCTGGGGCAGAATTATCGCGCAGCAGGGCGTGGCGGTGGCCATGGTCGATTTCCGCAACTGCCTGGTACCCTCCTCGGGCGGCGAGGTCGCGCCCTTCCCGGCAGGGCTTAACGATTGCGTGTCGGGCCTCAAGTGGCTGGCGGCCAGTGCAGGAACCCTGAACATCGACCCGGCGCACATCATCATTGCCGGCGAGAGCGGCGGCGGCAACCTGACCCTGGCCAGTGGCCTGAAGCTGAAGCAGGACGGTGACCTGGCGCTCATCAAGGGCCTGTATGCCCTGTGCCCCTATATCGCCGGGGAGTGGCCCCAGGACCGCTATCCTTCCTCGTCCGAAAACAACGGGCTGGTGATCGCATTGCATAACAACCGCGGCGCCATGGCCTATGGCATCGAACAGTTCCAGGCGCGTAACCCGCTGGCCTGGCCGGGCTTTGCCACCGAGGAGGACGTGCGCGGGCTGGTGCCCACGGTTATCAGCGTCAACGAATGCGACCCCCTCCGGGACGAGGGCATCGACTTCTATCGCCTGTTACTGCGCGGCGGCGTGCACGCACGCTGCCGCCAGGTCATGGGTACAGTGCACGGCACAGAGATTTTTGCCATCGCCTGCCCCGACATCAGCCGGGAAACGGCTGCGAGCATTGCGCAGTTCTGCCGGGAGACATAAAAGCAACGCTCGAACTTTTACGCACTTCCGGGCAGATCAAACCTCGACCAGGTCGTAACCGAAGGTGGTGAAGTCCTCGGCGAAATAGTCGTTCACGACCTTCCTCGTCACCCTGCTCCAGATGTTTACACCCGTTTCTTCATTCCCGCTGGCGCGAACCCGGCGCAACCGCACCGGGTCCAGTCCCAGATGCTCGCAGATTTGCTGGAAATCCTGCTCCAGGGTTTCATATTTCCCCACGAAGTCGACCTGCACACCTCGACCGTAGGGAGCGATAAAATCGACCTGGCGCAGCATCAGCTCATTTTTTGCAAAGCCCAGGATAAACTCTTCGAACGCAAGATTTCCGGTGTAGAGGTGGTGGCGCGGATGTTCAGGGGCTGCCAACTCTTCCCGCTGGCGGTAGAAATACCACGACTGCATCAGGTCGTAGGGATTCCTGACGAAAGCAAACTTGAAGTAGGACTGCCAGACTTCGCCGGGCAGGTCCCGCTGCAACCTGGAGCAGGTGGCATGCTTGTTGAATTGTGCGGTAATGGGTGAGCGGTAAGGCTCGAGCGCAAGTTCGATGCTGCTGGTGCCGGTCTTTGGCACAGCCAGGAAGATAAAGCGATGACTGTCGGATATCACCATCTCAGGGCTGGCTGCACAGGGCCTCGCCCAGCGATGCCGGGGTCCAGACGATGGAGTAATCCAGGCTGGTATTCAGGAGGATTGGCGGGTAGACCTGTCCCGGCCCGGACGACATCGCCGGATCGCCAATGACTGTCTCCACGGTGGGGTCATCGACATGCAGCGCACCATCGGTCTGCACAGAAGCGACCTGCCGACCGTCAACGTAGAGGCGGAGGTCAATCTTGTCCGGGCCTGAGGTGGGGCTGATGTGCATGTAGAATACACCGGTCACGACCACGCTGTGACACTCGCGCACCCCCTCGATCTCGCCTGACAGTACCAGATCACCGAAGCTGGCCGTGACCGTCGCGCCAGTAACGTTCAGGTCCCATATCCCCGCCTGGGAAGCCAGCTGTCCGCTGTAGCCGGCGCTGAAACCGAGGCCAAAGGTATAACCGCCGAATCCCGGCGTCCTGAGAAAATCCATCCCCGTCAGCGTGCCCCCGCTGTCGTCCCCGGAATAGCGCGCCTTTACCGTATGAACGTCGTGGTACCACTCCTCATGTTCGGTTCGCAACTGTGACAGTGTCCCCTCCGGCGGCGGCACAGTCTCCATCGTGGCGGTACGGTCGGCATCGTAATCATACAAGCTGGGCGGGCGTTCCTGATAGAAAAGGGGCGCGAGCTGATAGAGGCGCCAGCGACCGTCTGCCGAGAGCACGCTGTAACTGGCAACATGCTCCCAGAACAGGTTCCGCTGCGGCGGCGCAGCTTCCCCCTGAACAGTGGGGTAGAGGCTTTGTCCATCCAGGTCGCTGCCCGGTACGAGCCCGACGGCGTCCAGCAGGGTGGGATACAGATCCTGGATACTGACCACGTGATCAAGTACCTGCCGATTATAAGCGTCATCCGGCCAGCGGATGATCAGTGGCGTTCGCAGTCCGCCCTCGAACAGGGTGGCCTTGGTACCCGGGAAGGGGGCGTTGTTATCGATTTCCCGGTTGGTACCACCATTATCACTGACAACCACGACAACGGTCTCCTCCAGCGCGCCCATAGCCTCCAACTGAGCCAGCACACGGCCAATATTGCTGTCCAGCTGGTTGACCAAAGCCCGGTACCTTCCCTGCTTCGTATCAGGGTAAAGGGCCGCAAACTCTTCTGCGGGACTGATCGGTGCGTGTGGAGCGTAATACCAGAGATTCAGGAACCAGGGCTCACCTGAACGGTCCAGGTCAGCCAGCACCTCGATAGCTTTGTCGGTGAGGATATTTTCGAGATGGCCCTCATAATAACTTCCGGGGTCACTGTCTCCCTGCAGCCAGGGGTTTTCGTAGCGCGGCCCGGCGGGCACCAGGCTGCCCCCTTTGCGCTTGCCGGCGAGGCGCCACTGATTGAGAAACCCGAACCAGTGGTCGAAGCCCTGGTGGTCGGGCCAGGCCGTGCGCTCTCGCGCTCCGATGTGCCACTTGCCGATATGCCAGGTGGAATATCCCTCCTGCTGCAGGCGCTCAGGCAGGGTCACCAGTTCAGCCGACAGTCCACGGCCATTGGGCAGGTAACCGTTGCGCTCCGGGTACTGGCCGGTCAGGAGCGCCGCCCGGGCCGGAGAACAGACTGCAGTTGCATAGTGCCGGGTAAAGCGCACTCCGTCCCTGGCCAGCTGATCCAGGTTCGGCGTATCGATGGCGTTGTTGTCATTGTTGATGGACAGGTCGTTATAGCCCAGGTCGTCGGCCACGATCAGCAGGATATTGGGCGCCCGGCTGACCGCCGGTTCTTCCGCTACTTCAGCGGACACGGGCTCTCCGGCAGGCGTCCCAGAACTCGACCCTGATCCGCCACCGCCACCACACGCCGACACCCACAGGCCAGTCAACAGGATGATGACGAGCTGGAGGTAACGCGGAAGTGACTGGGAGGAGCGCCTGACTGGCCTTGAGCCGGGTTGGATCATTGCTTTCTCTGTTGTGGCGACTGCTTTCGGTGCCGTGTTAACGCAATGGCGAACGATACATCATGCGCGCCCGCCGGTCACCAGCGTGCCAGCCGTACAGCAGGCTCAGGCTCACCAACCCCCCGGAAGTAAGTGGTCTGTTGACGTGAGGGCAGGACAGTGCCGAAGCCGCCCTTGATTCACACAAATTGTAATAATATGTATTACATTTGTTGACACGATTAATACAGACCTTCTATAGTGGCCCGCATCGAACAATGACAGCCAAAGAGTCCAGGCATGGTGGAAAAGCGGAGACGGGGTCGCAGCAAGCGCAGGCCTACCAAGGATCGTGTGCTGCAGGCACGAATCCCGGAGCATCTCGATGAAGAATTACGCGACCGGGCGGAGCAACTGGGCCTGTCCGTCTCCACGGTGGTTCGCAACGTCCTCCTCAACACCTTCGATCTGGTGGAAGGTGTCGTCGCCGACAGTGCGCAGATCGGAAGAGCACTGCAGGGATTGAGCGTACCCCCCTCTCTGGACTCAACGGAATCAAAGGTTACGGCACCCACCCGGCAGGACGATGAGGCAACCGTGGTAGGTTGGCAGGAGGCGATCTTGAACGTCAATGGCATTTGCGAAACATGCAACGCCATCCTGCCCAGGGGCGAGCGCGCCGCGGTGGGCGTACCCGCACGAGCCCGACCGGTTTTGCTCTGCCTGGAATGCCTTGCAGCCCTCTCCTCCGATACCCGGCCAGAGAACCCCGAAGACGTCCCTGCAACCAAATCCTCAGGACCGGCAGGCAAGTCAGCCAAGTAACACCCCGCAAACACGATGGGAGCAAGACCATGGCACTATCGATCAGAGCAATTCAAGGCGGCACCCGACTCATCTTCGACTCCGTGGAGGGCATCACCAACACGGTAGAAAACATGCACGAAACCATTGCCCGGCGCCCGCTGCCCTGGTCCCCTCGCCCTGACCAGCCAACCCGGGCACACGGATTGATCGCGTCCTCCGTTTACCATTCGATCAGGGGGACCAACGGCCTGTTACGTGAGGGAACCGACCGCCTGTTCGGCCTGGCCACTGCGAGCTTTGATGGTCAGCGCCACTCCGCGGCAGAGATTCGCACGATAGCCGCCGTGAATGGCGTGATTGGTGACCACCTGGAAGCCACGGGCAACGCACTGGCCATACCCATGAGCCTGCATGCTGGACACAGGCAACTCGAGTTGAGCAACCCATCAATCGACGAGTCCCTGCCTGATGCCAGCCCTCACCTGATTGTGTTTGTCCATGGCCTGAGCCTGTCGGAGCTGAGTTGGCATCGCGGGGATGCACCCGGGCTGGGAGACCATCTGCAGGATGAACTGGACTGCACGCCGCTCTACCTGCGATACAACACCGGGCGGCATATCTCTGCCAACGGCCGGGAGTTCGCACAGCTTCTGCAACAACTGTGCGACGCCTGGCCGGTCCCTGTGGAATCCTTATCCCTTATCGGCCACAGCATGGGAGGCCTGGTCATACGCAGCGCCTGCTGGTATGCGGAACTGGAACGACGCGCATGGCTGGCAAACCTCCAGCGCGTGGTCTGCCTCGGCACCCCTCACCACGGTGCCGTGCTGGAACGCGCCGGGCATGCATTCGACGTGGCGATACAGAAATTCCCCTACCTGGCTCCCCTGGCATTTGGCAGGCATCGCAGCGCAGGCATCAAGGACCTCAGCCACGGCGACCTTCTCGACGAGGACTGGCAGGCTCATCGACCAGACCAGCCGCGACCGGATAAGCGCAGGCCGGTTCCTCTGCTGCACGACGTCGATTATTTTTTCGTCGCGGCGACACTGGGCAAGGATGTACATGACCCGCTGGGACACATGCTGGGAGATCTTCTCGTGCGACTGGACAGCGCAGTGGGAACCCATGGTAATGAGCTGAAAAAGCTGGATGTCAGGCCTGAAAACTGCCGCGTGTTTCACGAAAGAAACCACTTTGACCTGCTGGATGATGCGCGCGTACACCAACAGATCATCGAGTGGTTTCAATAAAACCCTTCACTCCACCGAAGAGACAGGCCGGGGGCCTATGGGGGGAATCAGGGTTTCCAGTTCTTGTGTCTGATATGCGCAGGCTCTGTATTGGCCTTGTTGGCCAGTGCCTGGTCTCCCAGCCACTCAAACCATTCGCCCCAGGACGGCTGTTGCTGCTCATCCCGCAAGTCCTGCTGCCACTTTCTCAGCTTTTTGCACATGACCGAGACGATACCGCCTGCCAGGTCCATGACCATGTCCAGGGGAGCAACCCGCTTGAACACAAGGAGACCCATGGTTTCAAATGAGGTCACGACCGTAATCGCAGCCTGCTGATAGTCCACGCCCAATTCTCTCATTTCGTCCAGAGAGATGCCGTCGGGAACGGACTGAATCATGGCGATAGCCTCAGCAAGGTTCCGACTGTAGAAGGTTTGGGCCAGGTTTATGGCGACAGCATCGCGCTGCTGATTGCGCAGGTGGCGAATCTGGATCCAGCCGAACGTGAAGCCCGTAATGATACTGAACGCACCGATGATCTCCGCGATATTCGCCCAGGTTGAAAGGCTCAGTGTCATCGGGTTTCCGCGCTCCAGTTCGCAGATTTATTCTCGGAAGGCTGCCCTATCGCTTCACCAGTTCCTCGGAAACCGACCAGAGCCGGGCCGCCAGTGCCTCATCGTACATGAGGTCGCTCGCCTGTGCCGGGTTGCAGTCGGAAAAATACTCGCCGCTGATCGGGGCCGGTATGGGGTGGGCTGCCACATAACACTGGGTAGCGGCTCCCTGGGGTATGGTTTTGTCAAAACGGCTGTCGTCTATTTCCCGTCCAAGATGCCGGGCCAGGTTGGTTTTTATCACTCCAGGATGCAGGGAATTCGCCGTCATCCGGGTGCCCGCCATTCGCCGGGACAATTCAGCCGCAAAGAGCCCATTGGCTAGCTTGGACCGGCCGTAGGCCTCCCAGGGTATATAAGACACCGCCCCATCCAGGTTATCGAAATCGATCCCGCTGTCCGGAGCCATGAAATGTGCGCGGCTGCTTACCATGACCACACGACCCTGCTTCGCCCGCGACACCGACTCAAGCAGCCTGGTTACGAGAAGGAAATGCCCCAGGTGGTTGACCACAAACTGCCGCTCCAGGCCATAGACCAGCTGGAGCTCAGGGAGCGCCATGATCCCGGCATTACAGATCAGCATGTCGATCGGCCGGTCAAGCGCCTCGATGGCATCGGCACAGGCATGCACTGACTGGAAATCGCTCAGCTCCAGCACCACCGGCGTGGCCTGCCCGGCCACCCCGGAGCAGGCTTGTCGGGCCTTCTCCTCCGTTCGCGCCGTGCCGATGACATGCGCACCACGCGATGCCAGAACCCGCATGGTTTCGTAACCAAGGCCGGAATTGCAACCGGTCACAACCGCGGTCATGCCGGAGAGATCGAGGCCCGCCGTTACCTCCTCGGCGGTAGATTCACGACCGAATGGCCCGCGGGGCAGCCCGCTGCCATAAACGGCTGCGTCAGTGGCCTCCGCCCAGGCTCGTGGAAAGGCCGCACCCAGCACGGCTGCCTGGAGAAAAAGGCGACGTCCGGACTGAAAACCTGAAATTTCTGCCATGGTGAATCCCTCCTGAAAGATGATCAGTTGTCCAAGGCCAATGATAGTCGCTATCGCAGAAAGTGCACCGTACCGCACAGGCCAGGGTATGAATGCGAGCTGGACCGCCTTCTGTCGGTGTCATACCCTGCACCCTCGATAGCCACCAACGCGGACAAAAATACCCGATGAAGCGGCCGCCATTTCGACGCGGGAAAGCAGGCAAGCGGAGCTCAGCGTCGACGACCCGGGATGCGTCACGCGCCGTCCCTTCCAGGTACCTGCGGGCGTTGCGCAATATCGTCCTCATACTGGCTGCGCTCAGCCTTTACCAGTACCTCACCGGCGGCGAGGTGACCTGGCATAAAACGGCCTTCCACAAAATTACTGCTGGCGTGGGAGGCTATGCCACCCGACCCGAAGCAGCCTGGCGCAAGGCATCAAAAAGGGTCGAAGAGCTGGGCGCCCGCAAGGAAAGGCAGCCGCCACCGGACTTTGATCTCACCGGTCGGGTCACAGGTGTGCTGGACGGCGACTCCATCGTCATGCTGGATCAATCCGGCAGGAAGTACACCATCAGACTGTTCGGTATCGATACACCTGAGCGAGGCCAGGCCTATGCGGACACTGCCAGGAACCTGATGAGAAAAATGGTACTGGGCGAGTCGGTCGGGGTGGTGAAGATCGAGATAGACCGCTTCAACCGGACGGTGGGCACTGTCTATCTCGACGATACCAATATCAACCTGGCCATGGTCGCAGGCGGCCATGCCTGGTGGTATCGGAGATATGCTCCCCATGACCGGCTGCTGGAAGCGGCACAACAGGAGGCCCGCGAGGCTGACCGGGGCCTGTGGGCACTGCCGGACCCGGTGCCGCCCTGGGAGTGGCGCAGGGCACGCCGCTAGTCGTCGCACCGGAGACACACCGGGAGTCCGCTGTCAGGCGCGACGCTTCGCGGTAAGGAAAATACTGGACGTCTCGATTGCCCTGGGACAGGATATGCGCAGGCAGGAAAGGAGAATACATCATGGCAACGCTAAATCATCTTATGAGCGCCCTGGGAGGCCAATCCAGGCACCGGGACAGCCGGGGCAGAAAGCGAGCCCGCCCGCTGGCATGGGGTATGATCTTCCTTCTTTCTGCCCACGCGGCAGTCGGCCAGGCGCCTGCCGTCAACCAGCCCTTACCCCCGATGAATATCGAAGAGCGGGGTGAATTATTATTCGAAAACGACGACTTCTCCTACCGACCCTGGAGCACCGACTTCAATCCAGGAAAGGTGCATATCATCCAGTACTTTGCCGCCACCATGAGCGACAGCGAGACGTTTGCTCCATTCACCGATCGATTGCAGGACACCCTGGAGCCGGACAGCTATCACGTCACCACGATCGTCAACCTCGATGCCGCTCTGTGGGGAACAACCGGCTTTGCCGTGTCCGAAATAAAGGCGAACAAGCGCGATTTCCCGCTGTCCACCATAGTTCTCGACGAGGAGGGCAGCGGCGCGCTGCAATGGCAACTGGGCGACAAGGGTTCAGGCCTGGCTATACTGGATCGCGCCGGCATGGTGGCCTACTTCACCCATGAGGCGTTATCCGAAATAGAAATACAAGCGGCCCTCGATCTGATCAAGAACCTCATCCATGGCAAGCCGGGCCAGTGAGCGCATTCAGGAAAGCGCCAGCTTTAGCGCTGAATAATGCCTGGCCGGTTACACTTCATGGTCTGGTCCCGTCAGGAAGGGCTGTCAGCGAGAACCGCCCTGGGCGTGCAGGCTGCGCCGCAACGCCTTGCGCTGCGCTATCTTGTCCCGGGCGTCCTGGGGCAGGTCGCTCATGGCTATGAGCCCCTTTTCGATCAGCAGGTCAACGACGTCCTCCAGGACGCGGATAAATCCCTGATCACTCTGCTGTAACGCCGTCACACCAGGTTGCAGCGCGCCGAGAAACCTCGCCAGTGCCGGATCAGAGGCCGCCACCTCCTCAGCGCACTCCCCGGTGGGCAGCTGACTCACGGCTGATATCTCACCCTCTGCATTGCGACTGACAAACGGCACTTTTCTCTCCCCGGCCCTGGAACAGCGACCACGCTTCACGGCAAATAGTGAGCCTAAACTACCCCCGATCATCCCCGGTGTCTATCGGGTCTGCCACCGCCTGGAAAACACCTGGATAGATGCCATACTTTTTACCTATTACCATCCTCGATCTCTGAGGATCAACTGACAGGAAATGCCATGCAGGCCATTCGAATACATGCATTCTCCAGCAGCATGGACAATCTGGTTATCGAAGAGGTGCCGAAACCCGTACCAGCGCCGGGAGAGGTACTGGTAAAGGTGCTCTATGCCCCGGTAAACCCCTCGGATTTCAACTTTATTCGCGGCGATTATGACAGCGCTCTCTCCCGGGTCCTGTGGAATCGCGACCGCAGTCCGCTGGCATTCGACCCCGCAGGGCTCAATCCACATCCCGAGCCACCCTATACGATCGGTGGAGAAGGCGTCGGCATCGTCGAGGCGGCCGGGGGCGGTGCACTGGCAAACCGCCTCATCGGGAAACATGTCGCCTTTGCCTCCGGGCCGCCCCGGGGCAGCTGGGCGCAATACACATCGATCGATGCCAGAAAAGTGTTTGCCGTGCCGGATGGCATAGACACCCAGCAGGCGGCCATGTACATCTTCAACCCCCTCTCCTGTTATGCCATGGTGCTGGACGTTTTGGGGGTCCAGCGGGGATCCTGGTTGTTGCAGTCCGGGGCCGGGTCGGCCCTCGGCCAGATGGTGGTCCGTCTGGGCAGGCAGCGGGGTTTCAGAACCATCAATATCGTCCGTTCCGAGGCTAATATAGAAAAACTCAGGGCACTGGGCGCGGACGTGGTTATCAATACCAGCGAGCAGGATCTTCGGGAAGAGGTGTTCAAGGCAACCGGCGGGAGCGGGGTTGATTACGCCATGGACTGCGTCGGCGGAGATCTCCTGACGCAAATGATGCAGTGCATGGGCCTGAACGGTCACATGGTCGTTTACGGGACTTTATCGGGATTGAGCAATACCTTTTTCTCCAGGGATCTCATGATGCCCTGTGCAAAAGTCTCCGGATTTTTTGCCGGGAACTGGCTCGCACAGAAGTCACTGTGGCAAAAGCTGTCGACGGTCAGAGCGCTGAAGAAACTTCATCTCGCGGGGGTGTTCAGGACCGATATTGACCGGGTGTTACCCCTGCAGGATGTCGGTGAAGCCATTCGCCTGGCCTCAACGCAGGGCCACCAGGGAAAGGTGCTGCTGGCTTGCCAGGAGTCCGAAGTTGGCCCGTGAGGCCACTGTCCTTAGCTGGCGGGGGTAATTCCCGGGGGTGCTAACGGTCGTTGTGTGAACCCAGATAAGGCAGAGCAAGGCGCAACCACTGTATGAGCCCACCGCTGACATTCGCCACCCGGGTGTAGCCGGATTTCAGCAGGATCTCCGCCGCCCGGGCGGACCGTTTGCCCGATTGGCAGACCGCAACCACAGGCCGATCTTTCGGGATTTCATCGAGGCGCTCCCGGAGCGTATCCAGCGGAATCAGGTGAGCGCCTTCCAGGTGCCCAAGGTCCCCGTCGAACTCGCCCGGACTGCGTACATCCAGCACAAACAGTTCATCGATATGTCTGGCCACCCAGTCCGCCCGGATTTCGGGAACACCGGCAAACGTCATGGTTACCGGTCCCCAGGTGACCTCCCCGGGGGTCGCATCGCCAGCGGGCCGGCCGCAATGCATGTTGGCAGGAACTGCTATATCGATCAGCTTGGGGTGAGGCAACCCCAGGTTCTCCATATAGCCTACGAAATCCTCCTCGCGAGCATCACCGCCGATACGCGGGTTGAAGCGCTTCTCCTCGATCACCGTGGAGACCGTCCTGCCGGCATAGTCGTGGCCGGGATAAATCAGACAGTCGTCAGGCAGCGTAAAAATTTCTTCGCGAATGCTGCGCCACAACTCATGCACGTCACCCGCCTGAAAATCGGTCCGGCCGGCTCCGCGGATCATCAGGCAATCGCCGGTAAAAGCCATATCCCGGTGACTGCTTACGTAGGTCACGCAACCGTTGGTATGCCCTGGCGTCGCCCGCACTGACAGGGAGGAATTGCCAAATGCCAGCACATCACCGTGATCCACGGGAACATCCACACCCTCGACCCCGTAACGTGCAGACAGGACAATTTCCGCATTGAGTGCCTCGCGCATGAGCCAGGCACCGGTTACATGATCCGCATGAACATGGGTGTCGAGAACGTAGCGCACCTTGAGACCCAGTTCCCGAATCAGGGCCGTGTCCCGGTCATGCTGCTCGAAAACCGGGTCTATCACCACCGCATCGCGCAATTCGCTACAGCCCAGCAGGTAGGTATAGGTGGATGATACCGGGTCGAACAGCTGGCGGAATATCATGGTTGCCTCCGTTTGCGGGATTGCGCCTGGAGTCTAGCACGCCCTGGCAGCCCGAACCGAGCCATCTCTCGAGAGAGGGTTACCGGGCAGCGATCTGTCGCCAAAGTCACCGGTCTGTCAGCAAAAAGTGACCTGAGATGGGCATACCCTGGCATGGCAGCACCCTGATTGACATCAGTGCGTTATAGCTCGGGGAATTCGCCGCTGGCGAGAGTGCCACGATCGACTATCCTCTGTTAACAAACATGGTTCGAGGGCTAACAAAATGAATAGCGTAAAAACATTAACAACCGTGGCTGCCTTCTGCTGGTGCGCACAGGTCGGAGCCAGTGAAGCTGTACACTGGACATATAAAGGAGCGACAGGCCCCCAGCATTGGGGTGAACTGTCCGAGGAATTCGGTTCGTGCAAGTGGGGGAAAAACCAGTCCCCCATCGATATCAGGACCGAAAACCTTCTCGAAGTCGATCTGCCACCGGTTTCCCTCGACTATCGGGGCGCCACTGACAGCGTTATCAATAATGGCCACACGCTGCAAGTCAATGTATCCGGCGACAATACCCTCACCGCTGAGGGTGAGACATTCCAGCTCAGCCAGTTCCATTTTCATAGCCCCAGCGAGCACCGGATCGACGGGGAGGCATTCCCGCTCGAGGCGCACTTCGTCCACAAAAATGAGAAGGGAGAAATTGCAGTCGTCGGCCTGCTGTTTCAATCCGGGGAGGCGAGCCGGGACCTTTCGATGTTTGCTGAATCCAGCCCCCGGGAGGTCGGCAAGCAGTCCAGTTTCGAGCACCCGCTGAGCGAGGTGCTTGCCATTCCACTGAGCAATATCACGACGTACTATCGCTACAATGGTTCACTCACTACACCGCCGTGTTCCGAGGGACTGCGCTGGTTTGTTATACCGGTTGCAGCGACCATCTCTGCTGAGCAGATCTCCTGGTATATCGAGCTGATCGGAGCCGATGCCCGCGGACCCCAGCCCATGAACGCCCGTCTTGTACTACATGGGAACTAAGCCCGGAGACTGACGAATGAGCAACGTTCGCGTCAAGAAGCTGGAGGGCGCTGGTGCAGAAATAACTGGCGTCGCGCTCACCGACATGGATGCGGAGGATCTCACGGCAGTTCAGGGGGCATTCAATGAACACGGCCTCTTGTTCTTCCGGAATCAGTCTCTGAATGAAAGAGATCATATCGCCCTGGCGGAACGCTTTGGCCGCATCAATGTGAACCGGTTTTTTGCGTCGCATCCTGACCATCCCGAAATCGCCCTGGTGGCCAAGGAACCGGACCAGACGATCAACATCGGCGGCGCGTGGCATACCGATCACTCCTATGATCACGAACCGGCACTGGGATCCATACTGGTCGCCCGGGAGCTGCCCCCGGTTGGCGGAGATACCGCTTTCGCGAGCATGTATGCCGCCTACGACGCACTGTCGCCAGGCTTGCAGAAGACGCTGGAGAATTTAAATGCCATACACTCGGCGAAGCACGTGTTCGGCAAAAGCAAGGGCTACTATGAACAGCAGGATAAAGACCTGAACGGACGAATCGGCAATGCCGATAGTGCTGAACAACTAACCGACGCCGTTCATCCCGTCGTCATCCGCCACCCCTTGTCAGGAAAGAAGGCTCTTTACGTAAACCCGGGCTTCACATTGCATTTCCAGGGCTGGAGCGCTGAAGAATCGCGGCCGCTGCTGGATTATCTCTACGGAGTCGCGATACGGGAGGCACACGTCTGCCACTTTCACTGGGAACCGGGTTCGATCGCTTTCTGGGACAACCGTGCCACCTGGCACTTCGCCAGCAACGACTACCAGGGTCATCGACGCATCATGCACCGGATCACAATTGACGGCTGTGCCCTTTCCCCGGCCACTGAGCGTTAATCAACCCGCGAGGGTTGGATCTGCCCAGCTTTCTCATTGATGGCTTACCACCCGAGCACGTAGGCGAAAATCAGCGGTGCCACGATCGACGCGTCGGATTCCACGATGAATCTCGGTGTATCGACCGCCAGCTTACCCCAGGTGATTTTCTCGTTGGGCACTGCGCCGGAATAGGAGCCATAGCTCGTGGTCGAGTCGCTGATCTGGCAGAAATAGCTCCACTTGGGTACCGGCTTTTCCAGGTCCTGCTCCAGCATGGGCACCACACAGATCGGGAAGTCGCCGGCAATGCCACCACCGATCTGGAAAAACCCGAAACCATGCTTGCCACCATCGCGCTGGTACCACTCCGCCATCGACACCATGTAGTCGACGCCGCTCTTCATTACCTGGCGCTCGACATCCCCGGTGATCATGTGAGCGGCAAAAATATTGCCGGTGGTCGAATCCTCCCAGCCCGGCACCACCATCGGCAGGTTTTTCTCCGCCGCGGCCACCAGCCAGGAGTCCTTCGGGTCGATCTGGTAGTACTGTTCAAGGACACCGGAGCGAATGAGCTCGAAGAAGTATTCGTGCGGGAAAAAGCTATTGCCGTCCCGTCCGGCAGACTGCCAGAGATCCACAATGGCCCCCTCGATCCGCCTGATGGCCTCCTCTTCGGGAATGCAGGTGTCCGTAACCCGGTTCAAATGGCGATCGAGCAGCTCCTGCTCCGCCTCGTCGCTCAGGTTGCGGTAATGGGGCACCCGCTCGTAGTGATCGTGGGCCACCAGGTTGTAGAGGTCTTCTTCCAGGTTTGCCCCGGTACAGGAGATAGCCTGGACCTTGCCCTGCCGTATCATCTCCGCCAGCGACAGGCCCAGTTCCGCGGTGCTCATGGCCCCGGCCAGACTGACCAGCATCGGCTTGCCTGACTCGACGTGGTCGACATAGGCCCTGGCCGCATCCATCAGCGAGGCGGCATTGAAATGGCGGTAATGGTGAGTGATGAACTGTGAAATAGGGCCCATGGTCGGGTCTCCGTTCAGTGAGGCGCGTCGGGCATCGATTGTAGGGCCACCCCTATCAGTTTGTATAGCAGACGCGCACCTACATTGCCGTCCCACTCATCCCCGTCCGGCCCGGGTGCCACCTCGACCAGGTCGAACCCGATAATATGCCGCCCTGATCGCGCCACCGCACGCAGCAGGTGGCAGGCCCGGGGGAATGACAGTCCCCCGGGAACCGGCGTTCCGGTATGGGGACACAGTTTCGGGTCAAGACCGTCAATATCAAAGGAGATATACACCCGCTGCGGCAACACTTCGATGATCTCTGCAACTATTGCTGCCCAGGTGGCACCCGTGAACAGGCGCTCGTTCATATCCGCATCGAAGAAGGTAACAATACGGCCATTGGCATCCTGAATGCGCCGGGCCTCCTCCTCGCAGAAGTCGCGGACACCGACCTGCACCAGGCGGGTCACCTCCGGCAGATCCCGGCAAACCGCCTCCATGATGGAAGCGTGGGAGCAGGTAAACCCCTCGAAATCCCGCCTCAGGTCCGCATGGGCATCGATATGAAGGATTCCGAATTCACCAAAATGGCCGGCATGTGCCTGTATCGAACCCAATGCCGTGGCGTGATCCCCGCCAATCGTGCCCACCAGTCTGCCCTCGCGTAGCCACTGGCTCACTTCGGCGGCAACCAGCTGGTTGACTTCAGCACACAGCTGGTTCACCCGCGCCAGCTTGTCATCATCCGGTGATTCACGCAGCTCTTCCACCAGTTGTCGTGCGATGGTGCCATGACTGACAATCTCCGGCCGGGGATCCAGCAGGGCGATACCTGCCCGCCAGGGATCCCCCACTTCACGATCGTGGAGGTCGATCTGGTGACTGGCTTGCCGTATTGCCTCGGGACCGCGTGCGGCACCGGGCCGATAGGACGTGGTTGCATCGAACGGGACCGGAACGAGAATCACTCCGGCTTCCTGTGGATTCGTATCAAGACCAAACATACCCTCGCCGCAGGCGGCGGCGTTGGGATCCACATCTGGCATGGTCGCATTCCGGTAAAAACAACGCTGTTGAGGTTAGCATGCTTGTAGGGGCAATTCGATGTCCGTATTCTCTTGCCAACCTATTTGACTCGGGACGCGATAATGAACTGGACGGTACAGGATTCGGCCGGATTGTATGGCATCGACACCTGGGGCAATGACTATTTTTCGGTCAATGCTGCGGGTAATGTCTGCGTGCGTCCCACCGGGCCGGAGGGCGCAGAGGTCGATCTCTATGCGGTGGTGGAGGGGCTGCGTGCCCGGGACCTGACCGCGCCCCTGGTTATTCGCTTTGCGGGGATCATCGGTTCCAGCATGCAGAAACTGGCCGATGCCTTTGCAACCGCCATCGCTGAAAACGACTACCGCGGAAGTTACCGGGCCGTATTCCCCATCAAGGTCAATCAGCACCGCCAGGTCGTGGAAGAAGTCTACCGCTACGGCGCCGCGCTGGGGTTCGGCCTGGAGGCCGGATCAAAACCCGAACTGCTGGCCGTCCTCGCAATGACCACCGATGCCGGTGACAGACCCATTGTGTGCAATGGCTTCAAGGATGACAGCTATATCGAGGCGGTGGTGCTCGCCGCCAAGCTGGGACGCAACATCATTCCTGTGGTGGAAAACTTCGACGAACTCCACCTCATCGTAAAACATGCCAAAAAACACGCCGTGCACCCGGCTATCGGGGTCCGCATCAAACTGGCCAGCCAGGGTGCGGGTCGCTGGGCGACGTCGGCAGGACCGAAATCGAAATTCGGCCTGTCCGCAAGCCAGGTACTTGAACTCGTCGCCGTATTACGCGGCGAGGGCATGCTTCACTGCCTGAAGCTGGTGCACTGCCATCCGGGCAGCCAGCTCAACGACATCCGCGCCATCAAGGACAGCGTCGGAGAGCTGGCGCATGTCTATACAGAACTGCACCGACTCGGGGCCGGCCTTGAGTACATCGATATCGGCGGCGGGCTCGGCGTGGATTACGAGGGTGGCGCCCAGAACCTGCCACACTCCATGAACTACAGTCTCACGGAGTATGCCTCTGCCGTGGTGTACCGGATCGCCTCGGTATGCAACAGTGCAGGCATCGAGCACCCCAAGATCATATCCGAGTCCGGGCGTGCGCTCTCTGCCTATTGCAGTGTCCTGGTATTCAACGCCCTGGGAAGCGCGAGCTTCGAGCAGCGGGAGCCGCCTCCATCACCCGATCAGCGCCTTGACCTGCCACAACCCCTGGCTGATCTCGTGGCTGCCTGCGAAGATTTCGATGCCGCACACGCGGTCGAGGTATACCATGACGCCGAACAGGCCTACCACCAGGCAATGCAGATGTTCAACGTCGGGTATGTCACGCTGGAGCAGCGCGCCATGGCGGAGCGCATTTTCTGGACCGTCTGCACCCGAATAAGGGACATCTACCCGGAGCCATCAGACCTGCCGGCGTCTCTGGCGAGCCTGCCGACAGTGCTCAGCGATATCTATTTCTGCAATTTCTCGGTTTTCCAGTCGCTTCCGGACAGCTGGGCCATCGACCAGCTTTTCCCGATCATGCCGATACATCGTCTGGCGTCCCAGCCGAATCGTTCAGCGACACTGGCGGATATTACCTGCGACTCCGACGGCAAAATCTCTCGTTTTGCCCTTCCCGATGGTGCTGAATCAACGCTGCCTCTACACGCTCTGCAGGAGGGCGATATTTATTATCTCGGCGCGTTCATGATCGGCGCTTACCAGGAAACGCTCGGAGACCTGCACAATCTGTTCGGAGACACCCATGTCGTAACCATTCATGCGGAGGATAACGGTGCCTGGTCGATAGACGAGATCGTCAAGGGCGATACCGCCAGCGAGTTGCTCAGTTATATGCAGTTCAACGTGGCCGAGCTCCATCCACGCATATGGCGTGATTGTGAGCGGGCGGTGCGGGAAGGTCGCATGTCGCTGGAGGAGAGCCAGGCGCTGCGACGATTCTATGAACGGGAACTCAACGCCTACTCTTACCTGGACCTGCCCTGAACCGCCGGACCCCTGGCTTTAAGACTGGCGAGTCGAAGCTTGCGAAGAATGGCCGCGGTTGCAGTTCTGTCGGCTCAGCCAATGCGTACGCGCGTCTTTCTCCGAGTCGGCGTCGACGAGATTGATGGGCCGGATGATCGCTCCCTTGACGCTGGCAATGTTAATGCTGCGATTGAGATCGCGGGCCAGGGAAAACATGGCACCGCGACGCACGTCCTCTGACCTTGGCCTGAAAAGAATCAGATCTTCGGTGGATGCTCGCACCATGAACCGCTCGGGAAAATCGACGGAAAAGTCATCGACGCAGGGAGAGACACTGGCTTCGAGCTCGAGCAGCGCTTCCGCTGCCTGCTCCTGCTCCGGCCCCTCGATACGACCGTCGAGATTCTCGTCGAAATGGCTGAGCGGCGGGCTGTGCAGGTCCAGTACGTAGCGGGCGTACTCGACCAGGTCGATCACCTCATTCCCGTCCCGGTCATAAGCAGCTTTTTCCATTGCCTGGAGGTTCATCGAACAAAGCAACACGCAGGCGGTAATCGCGATTCGGTATGGCATCACTGCGCAACTCCAAAAATTTCTGATGCCCGACACTTCCACGCCGGCCTCCTTGAGTTTTAGTTCAACCAGCAGACGCAGGTCCCGGACCACCTCGCAAGCGGCAGCCTCCGAGGGCGAAATCTCCAGGGGTCACTCTGAAAACTCATCGCGAAGGCGCTTCGCCAGGGCCAGCTTGGATACGCTGGTGTAGTTGAGCGGGTCTTTACCCAGGTTCTGGTCGGCCCTGACCTCGGACGGCTCGAGGCCGCTTATGCCGGCGAGCAGTCGTTTGATCCTGATCAGGATTTCCACCCTGGTGATCTGTTTTCCTTCTTCTTGCGGCATGGGCATCGACTCCGCGGTCAGCGGCGGGCTTGTTGCACGACATTCCGTCCGAGACGATCTGCAGCCAACAGGGCGGCAAGCAAATTTTCGGCGGTGACCTCATCCGGCATGTTGCCGATAAACGGAAAGGCCAGGGTGGCCTCGACCACCGCCTGCAGCTCGTCCTGATCCTCAGCGGACAGGCTCAACTGCGCCAGGTGCACCGGCAGACCTACCGACGCAAAGAACCCGGCCGCTTTCTGTGCTTCGTCCGTCGATGACTCCAGCATCAGCTGCGCCAATACGCCCATCGCCACCATTTCACCATGGAGATAATGCCTGTGGACCCTTTCGATGACTGTATATCCCTGCGCCACGCCGTGAGCCACCGACAGCCCGCCGCTCTCGTAGCCGAGACCGCTCAGGAGCGTATTGGCCTCCACCACACGCTCCAGGGGCTCGCTCACGCGGGAATGACGCACCGCTTCCAGGGCTGAAGCCCCATCCTCATAGATTGTTCTTGCACACAACTCTGCCAGGGCGGTTCCAGCCAGCGTCGGACGGCCGCCAAACACATTCACGCCGCCGGGAGTACGTGCGCAGGCGGACGCCTCATACCAGGTAGCCATGGCATCGCCCATACCGGCCACCAGGTAGCGCTCATCAGCCTGCGCAACCACCCCCGTATCCACCAGCACCAGGCGGGGATTTTCATCATAGATCTCCGCATCCGCCGTCACGCCCTCGGGGGTATAGATAACCGATACGGCTGCGCAGGGCGCATCGTTTGACGCCAGGGAGGGGACCACGGCCAGAGGCACGCGGAGCCGGTGCGCAATGGCCCTGCCGGCATCCACCACCTTGCCTCCCCCGACGGCAACCAGTCCATCAACGGGATTTGGCAATTCACGCAGCACGGCCAGATGCGAATCAATCTCCTGCAGTGAGCACTCCCCGTTGAAGATAGCCGTCTGGGCCGGGATACCCGCGCCCGCGAGGCTCTCCATCAGCCTCCCGCCCTCGGCCTGTAAACTCCGGGCTGACAACAGCACCGCGCAGTGCGTGAAACCGAGCCTGGAAAGATAATGCCCCGCGTGATCGATGACTCCCGCCCCCTGAACATAACGGGCCGGCGATCCGAATACTCTCGGCGGCGAGGGCTTATCTCCAACCAGGGAAACGGCGAAGGGCTCATTGGGAGAATATTCAACTGTCTCTGACTTCATGTCGTCTCAACCATTTTTTTGTTCATTCCAGACTTTATCGCAGGCGGCGGGCGATACCGTCACGAGTATGCCGGAAAGATGGGACATACCCGACAGCGGTTCGATATTGTCCGGTCCGTCACCCGCCAGCAGATTGGAGTTCACCCCCGGAAACTTGCGGGCGTGCGACAGGCCATCGGCACGGGCATGCCCCCAGCACTGTGGTATGGCAATCGTGCGCGGCATCATCTCATCGCTTACCTTGACCGGCAGTGTGATGCTGTCGTAATCCGAAGCCACGGTCGCCAGGTCCCCATCGCCAAGACCTACCTCCCTGGCGTCGGCGGGGTGTATGTAGCAGAAGTTGGAGGTCTGTTTTACCAGACGGGGAACGTTGGCGCTGGAGGTGTTGATGCGCCGGATCTCGCGCTTGCCGATCAGTTTAAAGCGGTCGCGATTGGCCAGTTCTTCCTGAAAAGCGGACGCCAGGGTCGCATCGAAATTTTCGAGATAGGCGTCGGGGGCAAGATTGACCTTACCATCCTGCGTCAGCACACGATCCGTACCGAGGAACGTGCCGGTGCGGTTCTCCCCGAGTAACATCCCGTGGGGATGTTTTTCCAGAAACAGCTTGCGCCCAGGCAGACCCGCCTTTTTCAGCATGCCATTGAGCATCTTCTCGGGGGTCAGGGCCAGCCGGCGCAGCCAGCGGTGGCGGCTGTAAACCAGGCGGTCGTTCAGACCCAGCAGCCAGCCGGCAAGGCGGCTGTCGAACAGCGGCAGCCCCATGGCGCGCGCCAGGCGGCAGTAGATCCACCACTCGTGACGGACACCGGGGGGGGACTCCACCACCGCGTCACTGTAAATCATGTAGGGTGTGGGATTGTTGCCCGCAAAGCTCTGCAAGGCATAGGGTATCTCGGCCCGCTCGAGCCAGGTCGGGGCCGGCAGTATATAGTGCGCCAGGTTGCCCACCTCGTTGCGAAACAGGTCGATGCAGACCAGCAGGTCCAGTTCTGCGAAGGCCTGCTCCAGGCGCCCGCCCGGGTTGCTGCAGGCCAGGAAGGGGTTGCTGGCCTCGACGATGATCGCCCTCACGTCACCGGCCAATATGTCATCCGCCAACATGCCGGAGGGATGGTTGCCGACCACGGTGGGCAGACCGTCGCGACGCTGGTACTGCAGCAGCATCTGTCCCTCTTTATTGACCTCCCGGGCCATATCGAACAGTCCCTCGCCCATGAGGGTGCCCCCGCGGCGATCGAGGTTACCCGAAACGACATTGATGCACTCCAGCAGCCAGAAGCACAGGGTACCGTGGCGCCCCTGGTTGACCCCCGTGGCCATGTACAGTGCCGCGCCATCAGCGGCCGCGTGGGCTGCGACCAGTTCGCGCAACCGCGCGGCACTGATTCCGGTTACTGCCTGCTGCCTCTCCGGGGTCCAGCCATCCACGGCGTCACGCAGCAATTCGAAACCACGACAGTGATCTGCCACCACCGACGTGGCTACATGGCCGGAGTGAATCATTTCGTTGAGAAACGCCGCCAGGAAATAGATATCGGTATCGGGGCGGATAAAGTCGTGCTCTCCCACGGCGGCGCTCTCCACCCGTCGCGGGTTGATGAACACTACCCTCCCTCCGCGCCTGACGATCTCCCCCATACGGGACCTGGCGCGGGGAAGATGGTAGAGCGTATTGCCGGAGACCGCAGGGTTGGCGCCGATGACCATGAGGAACCGGGTGTGGTTCACA
Organism: Halieaceae bacterium; assembly: GCA_024640505.1. Classification (GTDB taxonomy): domain Bacteria; phylum Pseudomonadota; class Gammaproteobacteria; order Pseudomonadales; family Halieaceae; genus JARRPM01. Next base: position 1,289 of record JAHEEV010000007.1, on the reverse strand, counting down.
TCGGGAAAGGCGAGCCGGAACGGGGAACCGTACATGTCCTCATTGACCCGGAACTTGTTGGTGGTGTCGGTGGTGGGTGTCCCGTACATCCGGTTGGAACCGAGCGCCTTGAAAAAGGCATTGCGAAACATCGGGGACAGGACATTGGCCCCGGCCGGAGAGCCGACAAAGTGGGCGATGCTGCCGCCCCCGTGGCGCGAGCGCAGCGCGTTCAGTTTTTCACCGATCTCGGCAGCGGCCTGGTCCCAGGTGATCTCCTGCCAGCGGTCGCCGACGCGCTTCAGTGGCGTCGTAACACGATCGGGGCTGTTCTGGACCTCGTCGAAATGGGTCCCCTTGACGCAGACGAACCCCTCACTCACCACGTGTTCCCGGTCTGGTTCTATTTTCCGGACACGGTTATCCTCTACCTGCACAGCCAGCCCGCACGTTGCCTCGCAAATTCGGCAGAAGGTGTATTTTGTCTCCACCATGGGTGAGATCGTTTGCGTTTAGGGAGACCCAAGGATAGACCGCGGCCTGGCAATGCTCCAGTCAAACCGGCAACAAGGTGACCCCATGCCAGGCATCGATACTGTTTTCAGAACCTGCCCCACCTGCGAGGCCAGCTGCGGCCTGGTGCTCGAGGTCGACCGCGACCGCAACGAGGTCATTTCGATCAAGGGTGACCCCGAGGATCCACGATCCAGGGGTTATGTGTGTGCCAAGTCCCAGGCTTTCCACGCTATCCACAAGGATCCGGAGCGCATCCGCCGCCCCATGAAAAGAACCGGCGAGACCTGGCAGGAGGTAAGCTGGGAGGAGGCCCTCGGAGAGGTGGGACGACGCCTGGCGGCTATCCGCGAAGCGCATGGCAAGGACGCTATCGCCATGTATTACGGCAACCCCAACGGCCATAATTTCCACACCCAGATCTACACGCAGCTGTTCATCCAGATGCTGGACACCGAGCGCTTCTTTTCCGCGGGCAGCGTCGACCAGCAACCCAAGAATCTCAGCAGCGATCTTCTCTACGGCAATGCCTGGCTGTTCCCGGTGCCGGACCTGGGACGCACCGATTTCCTCGTCTGTATGGGTGCCAATCCACTGGTGTCCCAGGGATCCCTCCTGGGCGCCCCCAATGCGGCGGCCCACCTGCAAGGGATCCAGGATCGCGGTGGCCAGGTGGTGGTGATTGACCCCCGGCGCACGGAGACGGCCGAGCTGGCCGGCAGGCACCTGTTCATCCGCCCGGGGACGGACGCCCTGTTTCTGTTTGCCTGGATCAACGAGCTCTTTGCGCGCGGGCT
>JAHEEV010000046.1 GCA_024640505.1 Halieaceae bacterium | reverse complement strand
GGGAAAATCCCACGGCTGGAGCGAACTGTTGCGGGAAGCCTGCCTGAACGGCTCCGTCTTCCTGATCATGGGCAGCATGTTGATCGGCTGGATTACCGGGCAGGCCGGCATGCAACAACTGAAACCCGTGGTCAGCGACCTGTTCCTGGGTATCCTGTGCCTCTTTTTGCTCGATATGGGCATCGTCGCCGCACGCAGGCTGCGCGATCTCGGCCGGTCCGGCGACAAACGCGGTGGTGCAGCGCCCCTGGGGTACATGGTGACTATGGCGCTGGTATTTCCCGTGATCAATGCGACGGCATCCCTGTTGCTGGGGACCCTGCTGGGACTGACGGTGGGCGACCTGGTATTGCTGACGGTACTCGCGGCCAGTGCTTCCTATATCGCCGTGCCAGCGGCCATGAGGCTTGCGCTGCCTGAGGCCAACCCCAGCGTGTATCTGCCCATGTCGCTGGCCATCACCTTTCCCTTCAATCTGCTCGTGGGTATCCCGCTCTATCACCAGGTGGCACAGTACCTGGTATCTGCCTGACCGGACTTTCTGTAGAGGCCATCATGAAACCCTGTAAACGCATAGAAATTGTTATCGAGGAGCCCATGGCTCCGAAGCTGGTGGAACTGCTGCGGGATATGGGCTTGCGAGGTTATACCACCGTCCCGAACATCGGTGGCGAGGGCGACAGGGGGGTGCGCAGGGCGGATGAGTTGGCCGGTGATTCCAGCAATACCCTGTTCATCATCGCCTGCCAGGATGCGAAGCTGGTCGGTGAACTTGTGGAGCAGGTGCGTCCGCTGCTGCATCGCTCCGGGGGCATCTGTCTGGTCTCGGATGCCCAATGGGTGGTTCACTGAGTTCTCCCGGCGGGCAGTAATATCGCCAACCGGAGGCGTCGCGCCGGGCTGCCGTAGAGCGGGCCTCACATGAAGAGTTGCTCCCGGGCTCTTTCGATAATATCCACCACGGCGGGATGCTTCAGCCTGCGCTCGGGTGAAATGACTACGAAAGCCTCTCTCACCTCTTCTACCACCCCGATCACGCGCGCGTTGTACATCCTCTCCACCTCGGGAGCGATGACCGCAGGCGCGGGGAAAATACCGGCGCCGGCCTCACCAAATGCTTTCAGCAGTGCGCTGTCGCCGATTTCTGCCACGACGTTGGGCCGGACCTGGACCCTCTCAAACCATTCATCCAGGTCACGCCGCAAGGCAGAGGTGTGCAGCGGCAGCAGGAAGGGTGCGCCATCGAGGGATTGGGGAAATCCGCGCTGGTAGCGCGCCACGGCGCGCTTTGCGGAGAAAAGCGCTATTGCGCTGTCACCCATGCGATGATTGTAGGCTTTGACGTTCATCCCGACCGGAATAGTGCGGTCGGAGATGACCATATCCAGACGATGCACAGCCAGATCTGCGAGAAGCTGTTCCAGGCCGGCTTCACTACAGACAACTTTTACCGGTTCTGGCGCCGATAGCGCCGGCTCCAGAACCCGGTAGGCAATCAGCTTGGCAATGGAACTGACGATGCCCACGTTGAGTACAGGCTGGACGTTCGGTTGACGATTGCGCACCAGCTGGCTGAGCTCGGCGCCCGTGTTGAAGATATCGTCGGCATACTGCTTGACGGTTCGCCCCATATTCGTGAGCGCCAGGCCCCGACCCGCCCGCTGAAACAACGGTTCACCGATAACGTCGTCCAGGAGCTTCAGTTGTCCACTGATGGTCTGGGGTGAAAGGTGCAGCACTTCAGCCGCGCGAGCAATGCTGCCTTCATTGGCCACCGCCCAGAAGTAGTGCAGGTGATTGTAATTCAGATGGCGCATGGAAACCTCTGCTGGTCGGGGGAGGGATAATCAATTATTCGAAAAAGCCGAATATAAATCAAAGAAAGATCGAATAGAACTGTCTTAATACATGGCTGTAGTGGCAGCTCCAAGAGGCATACGAGGAGTCATACCGTGCAATCCGATGAACGCAGGTCGTCGTGGCTGCCATGTTCATTGTCGGCGCGGCGGCTGAGGTGGCCGGCCGCCCCGGTATCCCTCGCCCGGCAAAAACAACACTTGTCATGAACTTTTCTCCATATCACTATCTCCCCTGACGGGCATACGAGAACAGGTAAGAGCCAGGTGTTCTTACGGTGAGAAAGGATAAAAGAATGACAAAATATCAGATCAAACCATGGTTGCGGCGCTACGAGGATATGGCGGAGATTCATCGTGAGGCAGACGTCGTGGTGTGTGGCTATGGAGGTGCGGGTGCATCCGCCGCACTGGAGGCCAGGCGGGCTGGCGCTGAAGTTATGGTGTTGGAGCGAGCCAGTGGCGGCGGCGGGGCGACCGCGATGTCCAGCTGTGAAATGTACCTCGGAGGCAGTGGTGGCACGGCGTTGCAGCAGGCTCTGGGTATCGAGGACAGTACAGAAAATATGATCGCCTACCTCGAAGAGTGCTTCGGGACCAACGGCGATCCGGCAAAGATACGCGCGTATGCGGAGGGTGCGGCAGCCCATTTCGACTGGGTGGAATCGCTGGGTGTGCCCTACAAGCGCGAGGCCATTTACGAGCGTGTTGTCGAGCCCTTTGGCGATGAGTCCCTGCTGTTTACCGGCAACGAACGCGCCTACCCGTTCGATCGGCTGGCCGAACCTGTTCCCCGTGGACATGTCCCCTCCAGGGAAGGGAACCAGGGCGGGATGATCTTCATGCAGATACTGATGCGCCGCGTGGAGGAGGAGGGCGTCGAGGTGCAAGCGGACGCCCGCGTTGTCGCGATAGTACAGGATCAGGCGGATCGAGTACGGGGGGTAGTGGCGAAAATTGATGGCGAGGAGCGTTTCATCAAGGCCAGGCGGGGAGTAATCCTCACGGCTGGCGGCTTTGTCATGAACCGCGCGATGATCGAACAGCACTGCGCGCAGGTAATACCCTATGCCGAACCCTATGGTAGTCCCTGGGATATGGGAGACGGTATCCAGATGGGGCTGGCAGCGGGTGCGAATGTTATGAACATGAGTGAGGTTTTTCTCAGTCTGGCCGTCTATCCCCCGGCCAAACTGACATTCGGGCTGCTGATCAACGCCAGGGGCCAGCGTTTTGTGAATGAGGATGCCTATCTGGCACGCCTGGCACATTACGCGGTCCAGCAGGAATCACAGGAAGTCTATCTGCTGGTGCAGAATGAAGATTACGAAATGTCCCACTACATGGACCCGCTGCATATCGCAGGGACCGGGGACACCATTGAGGAAGTCGAGCGGGAAGCGGGGCTGCCGGAAGGCAGCCTGCAGCAGACAGTCGCCTACTACAATGGCTTTGCCGCGAAAGGGGAGGACCCCCTGTTCCACAAAGCACCGACCTGGATCAAACCGATCGATAAGCCTCCTTATGCCCTGGTGAGTTATGCACCCCGCGATGTGAAGTATCCGCTGGGGGAGGCTCCCGGATACCTGATGTTCACGCTCGGTGGCCTTCAGACGCTACCCTCGGGTGAGGTCCTTACACCGCAGGGAGATCCCATTCCGGGGCTTTATGCCGCCGGCCGAACCACGGCGGGGTTACCCAGAACATCGAAAGGCTATGCCAGTGGGATGTCAGTGGGGGATGCGACCTTTTTTGGCCGCCTTGCCGGGCGGCAGGCTGCAGGCAACAACTGAATTCAGAGAGATGGTTTGAGTGCAGCAAGCCTTTCCTGGAAGCAGGGATGGCCTTCTGAAGAGGAGTCTTCCCAGGGGTACTGTCGAGGTGAAGCCAACCGACTATACTCTAGGACAGGGTTGAGGCTCTTGGAGGCAAAACAGGCATGGAAGGCAATTCTAGGTTGGCAATCAGGTTGGACCACAGATCAGATAAAGCTGTACGGGGAGTAGTGCTCGCGTTGGCAGTGAGTCTGGGCGGTTGCGCCAGCCGTCCGATCAACGAACCCATTACCGGGATCGATCCCGAGGTCGGCTATCGTCCCAGCGTTCTCGTGCCGCAAAGAGCCAACAACGAACGGAGTACCCTGTTCGTACTCTCTTTCTCTGGCGGCGGCACCCGCGCCGCAGCCCTTTCCTACGGTGTCCTGGAGGAGTTGAATCGAACGGGAATCGAGGTAGACGGCGAACAGCGCCGACTCCTCGATGAGGTCGATGTGATCACAGGGGTATCCGGCGGTAGTTTCACTGCACTGTCCTACGCCCTGTATGGTGACCAGCTTTTCGAGGAGTACGAGCAGCGCTTCCTCAAGCGCAATGTGCAGAAGACATTGATCTGGCGCGCACTCAATCCCTTCAATTGGGGCAAATTGTTGAGCGGTAATTTCGGCCGTTCCGAACTGGCGGCGGAATATTACGACGAGATTCTTTTCAACAATGCCACCTTTGCCGACCTGATCGAAAAGGCCGGCCCTGTGGCGATTGCTACCGGAACCGATATGTCCATCGGCTCCCGGTTCGGCTTCTATCAAGAGGACTTCGACCTGATCTGCTCCGATCTTAACTCGGTCAAGATCTCGCGCGCGGCGGCCACCTCATCTGCCGTGCCGGTGGTTTTATCTCCCGTCACGTTCAACAACTACGGCGGAACCTGCGGCTACCAGTATCCACCGTGGGTCAAAGATATCCTCTCTATCGATGAGCACAAGCGACCCGCCGGACGCGCCCTTGAGCGCTACCAGGATATGTCCGCCTTTGCGGACAGCGATAGCCGGCCCTATCTCCACCTGGTGGATGGTGGCGTTTCGGACAACATCGGGGTTCGCGGTGTCCTCGACTCGCTGGAGGAGGCCTTCCTCAGCCGCCAATTTGCCCAGGAGCGGGGTTTTATGCAGATCAGGAGGCTGGTAATCATCGTTGCCAACGCGCACTCGCAGGAGACCAATGACTGGGAGAAGAAGGAGTCTCCCCCCGGCATGTTCAGCCAGTTGATGAAATCCTCCGGCGTACCGATCGAGCGCTACTCTTTCGAGACCATCGAGCTGATGAAAGACCGGGCGGCGGTAGCCAGGTGGCGACGCGATCTGCTGGTGGCCCGCGCCCGACTGGCAGGCATGAGCGAGGAGGAGGCCGAGGCCAGTATCCCGGATATGGAGGTGCACGTGATGGAGGTGAGTTTCGATCGGATTACCGACCCCGAGCGGCGAAGTAGATTCCAGGGCTTGCCTACCACCTTCGTGTTGCCTGAGGAGGAAGTTGATCAGCTGCGAGGGGTCGCGGGAGAGCTGATGCGGCAATCGCCGGAGTACCAGGCCATTCTCAGATCGTTCGGCGCGGCGGCAGATGAGTGACCCGGGGTCGGGTAGCGCGGAGCGCGCGGTAGGTAGTACTGGAGAGGACCTTCCGGAGAGATTCTCCCTGGTCGCGGGGGGAGCTTTTCACGCCCTGCTGGGTCGCGTTGGCTTGCTGGCGCCCGATGGTCTGCCCGGTCGCACCGCTGCGCTGGGCCTGGGCTTGGTTGCCTTTCTCTTGCCCGCTGCTGTTGTGACGCTACAGAGCCTTATCGACGACGGCTATTCCGGTTGGGATTATTTCGAGGATGCCACGGTCTATGCCCGTTTCCTTGTGTCCATTGTCGTCATGGTCTCCACGGAGCGATTTGCCGACAGCCGTATCGTGCTGATGACCCAGCATTTCCGGGACGCGCAGCTGTTAAACCCCGTGGAACGCGTACGCTTTGCGGTATCGGTGATCCGGGCGGATCGGCAAGCCAACTCACACCGGGCGGAATGGCTGATCCTGGCGGTTGCCTTCGGCTGGTCAATCATTAACACCCGCTTTGTCACCGTCGTGTCCGTCGACAGTTGGGAGGGCGCAGTGCGCGCAGGCGGAGAGATTGGGCTCTCCTGGGCGGGTGAGGTTTCGGCCCTGACCAGCAATACGTTATTCCTGTTCCTGTTATTGCGCTGGTTCTGGCGATTCTATATATGGTCGGCATTGCTGTGGCGTACCTCGAGAATGGATCTGCAGATCATGCCATTGCACCCCGATCGCTGCGGCGGACTTGGCTTTCTGGGCATATTCCCCGGTATCTTCAGCGGCCTTATATTTGCGCTCAGCTGTGTCATAGCGGCGTCGTTCCACAAGGCGGCGTCGGTGGTTGGAAGCTCGGAACAGACGCTCTGGCTGGCAACCGCTGCCTGGCTGGTGTTGATCGCGTTGATCTTCCTCGGTCCTCTGCTGTGCTTCGTGCGGCCACTCTACTTGGCCCGGGAAAAAGCACTGCTGGAATACGGGCGATTGGCCCATGGCCATCACCTGGCGTTTCACCGGAAGTGGTTGGCCGGCGGCGGCGTGGGTGGCGAAGAGATCATGGGATCTTCTGACCCTTCGTCCGCTTCGGACCTGAATGCCAGCGTGGAAATCGTGTACGCGATGCGTTCTTTTCCGGTCGACCGCACCGCATTAGTCCAATTACTGGTCTCTGCGGGCATCCCTATGCTGGTGATGGCGGCGCTGCAGATGCCCCTCGGTGACCTGATGAAGTTGATTTTCGGGTTCCTGTTGTAAACGGCATGACAATTGGCCAATCCTGTTCGAAAGAGTTGCAAAGCAAATAGACATTGATGGGATCGCTCGGTAAAACGAGGAATGACGATATGACTTCGGAATATGGCGGAACAAAAGCAGCGGGTTTCTCCAGCAAGCTCGTAGCAGAGTTAAAAACGGTAGGAATGATGATGCTTTACTTCGCCTGCTGGCTTATACCGTTGCTCGTGGTGAAGAATCTGCTACTGGAGGAGTACGACGTGCCACTCACAAGGCTTTCGGCAGCGGTCATTGGGGCGCTGGTGCTGTCAAAGGTTGTGCTGGTACTTGAACATGTCTCCCTGGGGAGTTTGACTGAAAACAGGCCCGCCTGGCTGGATGTGTTTTTACGAACGCTGCTCTATGCTGCCGGGGTTGCCGTCGTGCTACTGGTGGAGAAGGCATTCGAGGGGCGCCATGAGCATGGCGGCTTCTGGTCTTCGCTGGCTTCGGTGTACGAGCACAGGGACATCCATCACGTATGGATCAATGTAATCTGTGTATCGGCGGCCCTGCTCAGCTACAACGTATTCGCCGTCATTCGCCGGTATCTGGGCGAAGGTGGTCTGACGGAACTGTTACTCAAGCCGCTTCCCCCTTCGGGGTGATGCGCCCCGTTATCGTGCATCACATCAGCGGCTGACGGGTACAGTCAGTACCGGCCTGGCGTGTGCGGAGTTGAGTGATTTCGCCATGGCAGCCGACCAGAGGCTTCCCAGCAGTTTGAAATAGCGCTTGGTGGCCAGGTCATTTTCGTCGATGTAGAACCAGCCATCGCGATGTTCCACCGCCACGTAGGCCGAATCGGGTCTCGACGTTGAATATCGGATGCGTAAATCCCGTCCTGCATTACCGGCTTTTGGAAAGTCGGAAGCGGCTCCGCTGACCGTATCTTCCGGTGGCACCTCCACAGCAGCCGAAATGATTTCTACCAGGTTCCACAGTGTGCGCGTGGTCAGCGCGATCCCGGTTGAAGTGCTACCCGTCGGTGTTTGCGTGACCGGGATGGAGACCGGCACGCCCGGCTGGACGGGCTGGTCCAATTCCAGAAGTTCCAACAGATCGTGCGTCTTGTTATCGCAGGCTGCAGCGCCCCCGATCGTCAGCTCGCTTGCGGCGGGCTGCCCCGAATCGCTTGCCCAATGGAGGCAATGCTCATGCCCCAGCTGTGTCATTAACGACGCGAAGCGCTCGAATCGTGGGTCGAGCTGCTGATTGCCGTGGAGAAAAGCAGGGTTGCGTATGCCGTTCACGGCAGCAATCAACATGTTGTAGGCTGTTTCAGGGTGAGGTAGCGACTGAGTAATCTGTGCCAGAACGGATAGGGGTAGCGGCGATATCAGCTGGTTGAGGTAGGCCTCGCCGGCGACGGGCGCGTAGGATATCGTGGGATTCTCCTCATAGAGAAATCCGCCGCTGAAAGGCACCAGGTTGCCGTCGTAATTGTCGCTGTCACCAAAGCCTGCCTGAATGGCCGCCTGGCTGGAGACCCTCACGTTTGCTGTGACGCTCGATACAGCAAGGAGCGTATTACTCTCTTCGTAGCGGTTGTGTACGAACGCCATCAGTAACTGCTGGTTGTTGGTCTCGTTTATCGCCTCGATGTAGGCCATTCGGCCGCTCAGCACGGCCTTGGGGCCGACCGCGGTGCACCCGGCCAGCACCGTGAAAACCATTCCCGCGATAAAGGTTCCGGAAATCCGGCCGGGCATTAGACTATCTATCCAATACAATGCACTTCTCCCTGATAGACCTGCCTCTGAGATCTTCCGATTGTCGCATGAATGTTCGAGACGTCCAGTAGGGGGGAGCCGGATTTTTTACTGACATCACATGAGTGTTGATCCAGGTCACCTTAAGCCGACATATGCCTGGTTGTCGGCTTGTGTCATCGGGCAGATGTTCTAGACTCTGAAGGTATTCAAACGTGTCTCGAACAATGGCAGCGAGTGCTGTTTTCGATTGATTAAAATAGGAGCCAATCATGCCCATCAGATCATTGATAGTGAGTGGCATCATCGCGTTGGCAGGCTCAGGTGTGGCATGGGCAGAGATTTATGAAACGCGAGATGCAGAGGGAAACCCTGTGTTTACAGACACTCCCACGCCAGATTCTGAGGTGGTGGATCTACCAGAGGCGAATGTCGCCGACCCGGTGAACGTGCCTTCGACAGCCCGGGAGGCCGACCAGGATGAAGGGGGTAAGCCCTCTCAGCCCATGCCTGGATCGCAGGGTACCGTGAGACATGACAATAGCCCGGTTATCGTGACAGATGACGAGCGGGAAATCGATGCACCCGAAGCTGGCTGGGAAATTGGCGAGGCAGAGGCGCGTGACGAGGTGCTCGAAGCGGATCCTCGCAGGGAGGTGCTGGAAGCCGAGCCCCGTCATGAAACTTCCGGAGCTGAGCCCCGCCGTGAAGTACCCGCCGCCAAGCCACGGCGCTGATGTGCCTGTGCTTATGGCTGAGACTTTGTGGCCGCGAGGCTTTGCTCTCGCCATGATGCCGGGCTTGTGCCGCTCCAGCGCCGAAACGCTCGAATGAACCCACTGGAGTCCGCATATCCCAGAGCACCGGCAATTTCGCATATGGGCAGCGCGGTACTCTCCAGTAGTTCCTCACTGGCGGACTGCCGGGCAGTGTCAAGCTGTTGTCTGAAACTGGTGCCGGCCGCTTTGAGGCGCCGGTGCAGTGAGCGCTCGTGCAGGCCCAGCTCATCGGCTATATCCTGGCTGGAGAAGCGCTCCGTCAAGAGTGCTCGACGGAGCGCGACCGGAAGCACATCCATGAGATCATGTTTCTGTTGCTCGTGGAGGTAGTCCGCCTCCTTTTGCAGGTGCTGGAACAAAAACAGGTCGGCTGTTGGCGGCACGTGCTTGAGCCAGTGACTGTGGAAGGTGACGGCAGAATCCGTCGCGTCGAAATATATCTGGGTAGCGAAAAAGCGCTTGTAGGGTGAAATATCAACAGGCTTGCGCCTCTCGATGGAGATAGATTCCGGCTGCCAGTTTTTACCGCAGATAGTGCGCAATAACTGGAACATGGTGGCGGCCGAAAGATCATGAATCTGCGCTCTGGCCGCTGTCTCTGGCACGTGCAGGCTGTATCTCAGGCTTGTGAATTCGGGGCCGACATCGAGTATTGCAGTTCCACCACCTTCATGCAGGTCGAGATTTTCAACCAGTGAGCGCAGTGCAACTTCAACCGTCGACGCGGTTTTCAGAAGAAAGCCGGCGACTCCCAGGTGTGAGGGACAGCTCTGCTCCCCGAGTATCAACCCGAGGTGATCGCAACCAGTAATGTCCACACAGCGCTTCAACAGCTTGCTGGTTTGCAGGAAATCTACCCGGTGATCGGGGTCGATGAATTCTCGAGCTTGAAAACCTGACGCACGAAATACAGGCCCGGGCTCGCAGCCCAGCGATCGCAGGACCCCTGCAAGATTGACAAAATTGCCGACTCTCAGCGTCTGTTCACTGGCGACTTGCGCAGAATCCATAATGTGGTTGCGGCGTTCTGATGGAACGAGCACCGCCCTTGCCGTCATTGAGGTGGGGCTATTGTGTCGCGAACTATAGCTCCGGGCAAGCCGCCTGAATGGGCGCATTCCCTCCTGGTCTATTTCACCACATAGACCAGGTTGTTACTCTGAAACATCGGCTGATACATCACGCCTGAACAGTTAAAGAGGTTGACACCGTCGACCACGATGGAGCTGCAGCCGGACGGGAGGGCGGTCACCACAGTGCCTGCCGGCAGTGCACCTGCAGACTGTTGTGGCGCGGGCTGTTGCTGCTGTTGCGCCTGCTGCTGCTGGGACGCACTGGCCGAGGCGCTGGCGCTGCCGACGGCTACCGCCCGTCGGGTCGTCCGTCGGGCGACACCGGCGTAGGAGGCTGGGCTCACTGGCCTGCCGATGACTGCCCCGACCGGCATGACCAGTACCGGCATGCGGTAGGGCTGGGTCGTAAAATTCAACGTCCAGAAACCCAGAAATACTGACACCAATACCACGATCTTGCGGAGATTTTTCATGACTTGTTCACTCACTTTATGTTGTTCAGTTACCGTCGGCGCCGAGCGTAATGAACTCGATGGCCGTCGTATCCTGGTGCTCGTCAAACCGGAATTTCGTTGCCGAAAGATCGGGTTTGAGATCCCAGTCATGAATGTGGACCGTGTACTGTGGCGCGTTGATCACATCTCGCGAGGTGATGACTATTCTGCGCGGCAGTGGCATTTCGCCCTGCTGGATCCATATCTGCCAGTCGGTATCGGGTGCGCTGAAGGCAAGGTGGTCGCAGACCTCCCCCTCGACAAACGAGGACCCGACAACAAAAGCTGAGGTCACGCCCTCCATGAGGATCTCAAATGCGTTGGCATGGATGAAGTCGCCCGCAGGGGCGACGATATCCAGAGAATCCCTCGCGAAATCCAGCATGCCTTCCAGTGTATCCGGCGCTTCGACGGTGGCATGGTAGCCTGCATTCTCATCAACCAGTGTCAGGCTTTTTCCGTCATAAAAGAACTCCTGATCCAAAAGGTCACCGAGGCGGATGGCGTGGAACTTGTCGGGACGCTGGACCTCGGCATTAATCGAATTGTCGAACTGGATCTTTTGACCCGAGTGCAACACGACCTCGATGGTCGAGTGGGTTTCCAGGCTGAAAGTTTTGAGGCCTCCCAGGTAGGACATGGACGTGCGCAAACGATCCACGGCCGCCTTTTCGATACCCGACCCTGCAGCCTGGGCCTGACCGGTAATGACCAGCAGGCAGGCGGTTAGGAACGCCAGAGAAAAGATGTTTTTAGCCATAACTTCACCATGATGATAACCAACAGAAACACGCTGCCGTGTAATCATTACTCACTGACAGCGGCCTAAATCCGAAAACAACTGTAGAGGATTCGGTCGGTGCAGAGTTGTCATTCTGCGACAGAATGTTGGTAGCAAAAGTGCCGGGGTGATCAAGATGACCCTGTATTGATCTGAATCACGTTATCTACAATACGGGGGCAACTCCGTTGCGAGCCAGAGATCACCGGCTATACTTTGTCGCAGAATGACAGCCCGGATCACATCGCTTTGTTTAGAATTGTCATCCTCAGGCCAGATCACCCAGGAGTTCTTCAGTGGTGATCTGCCTTAATAGCAGCAAGGAGAATTTCAGTATGAGCGCTCAAACTATTGTGAACCGTCCGATCTATCTCTTTATCGCCATGCTGGCCTTTATCGCCGCTGGTGCTGTCGCAGGTGATCACTCCAGCAGCGGCTTCCTGACGCCAGCGATCGAAGCCAAGCTTGAAAAGGTCACCTTGAGCGATGGTCGCAAGGTAATGCGTTGGTCGAGCCCCGAGTTGAACGGAAAGAATTACGACGCTGTCATGGTTGACCGTGTGGTCTATTACCCGGCGCCGAATCCCGGTCCGCAGGTAAGCTCTTCCGTTCTGGAGCAGGTCGCCGATTTCCTCACCGAATCGATGCGCAAGAATCTGGGTACTGCTGTGAAAGTGGTCGATCAAGCCGGGCCGCGAGTCTTGCGCGTGCAACCCGCCATTACATCCGTGGTGGTTGAAGAGGAGGGATTGAGCGCCAAGGATATCGTTCCCGTTCATCTCCTGTTCTCCGCCGCCAGTGCAGCCACTGGCAAAATGGACGAAAATGTCACTGTAATGGCAGAGTTTCGCGTAACGGACAGCATGACCAGGGATTATCGCGCTGCAGTGAAGATGGACATCAAGGGCGAGCAGTTGAAAGGCAAGGATGACCAGTTGACGCTGAAAGATCTCCAGAAATCACTGGACGAACGGGCAGCGGTTGGCGCAACAGAACTTCGGGAAGCGCTCTCCAGGTAATTACTTTCTCCCCGAACCAGGGCCCTGGGCTTTGGTTTCCTGACCGCGCCGTCCCTGTGGGCGGCGCCATCTCTTTACCGCCGGGCACCGGAATCCGGTTGGTGGCGTAACCAACCAGTGAAAGCACTCATGCATTGGTGCACGCCGGGATGGCGGGTCGCCTCCCCGCGCGCTTGTCCTCGAGATAAGTCCGCAGTGCCGGAAACAGGTTGAGGTCCAGGGCCTGTTCTGACGTGCAGACACGGGCCCAGTTTACCTCCCGGTTATCCAGTTGGAACCGGGGAATAGCGGGCAGCTCCAGTTCAAACAGGTTGATATGGTCCCGCTTGTATTCTACCAGGCTCAGGTACTGCCCCCAGAATGAAAGCTCGTCGGGCGCGGCCTCGATTCCCACTTCTTCGCGCAGTTCGCGCAGGGCGGCATCCACAGGCTGTTCACCGCGATCGATGCTGCCACCCGGCAGTGTGATGGTGTGGCGGTACGCGTTCTTTACCACCAGGAGCTCCCCCTTGGCCCAGACGGCAATCCACACCCCATGACATTCGGGGCGGAACAGGAAATTCCAGGCCAGATGCAGCCGGTACAAGACGTAGAACGTGAGCTGGAAGCAGCGGTCTATTGTCATTGTGTGTATTACCATGAGCCGATCAGTATATTCCACCAAGGATTCTCCTGAACAGTGCGTCTAATGCTAAAAGAGGATGAACGGTGATAGACGACGAGGCGCTGATCCGCGGCGCGCAGGCGGGTGACGCAGACGCGTTCGAGCAGTTGCTTGAGCGCCACTACGACACCCTTTACCGCTTTGCCTACAAGTGGTGCGGTAATCGCTCTGATGCCGAAGATGTGGCCCAGCAGGCCTGCCTGAAGCTGGCGAGCTCGCTGGCTTCTTTTCGCTTTGAAGCCGCGTTCACCAGCTGGTTGTACCGGTTGGTGATCAATTGCGCAAAGGATTGGGCGCGCACCCAGCGCCGCCACCAGGGCCTGGACGCGGAAGGAGTCGGTGACGCCCTGTCGGAGCCGGGTGCAGTGGAGCACCAGGCCTACCTGTGGCAATTGCTCAAGCAGCTCGACCGACTTCCGGAGGGTATCAAGGAAACGCTCTTGCTGGTGCACGCCGAAGGGCTCACACACGGCGAGGCCGCCCGGGTGCTGGAGGTGAAAGAGAGCACCGTATCCTGGCGGCTGCATGAATTTCGCAAACACCATCGCCTCGGATTGGACCAGGGAGGCCTGCGTGAATAACGACGACAAGCTCGATCGACAGCTGAAAGAAGAGCTGAACAGCGTCGACATACCCGCCCCGAGCGAGGACGCCAGACGACGCGCAATCGCGCTGGCCCGTGAGGCGTTTGAGGCCGGGGCAACGAAAGAAAAACCGGAAATCCACCATGGATTTCGGCGTTGGTGGCGTCTCATGGTTGGCAGTAATGCTGACAACGGGAGACAGACCATGATTGCAAGACAGAAATTTCTCTACAGCGCCGTCGCCGCCGCCTGCCTGGGCGCGGTTGCGGTGGGCATCAGCCTTCAAACCAGTACCTACCGGCCAGACCTGACCGGCAGGGACGGGTTGAGCAGTGAGATGCGCGAGCAGGACCGAACGACGCCAGTGGAACGTCCCATCGACGAGAACAAGGCCGAGGGTGAGCGTCGTGCCGACAAGGCGCAAATGAGCCGACCGGTCCGCGAATCGGAAGCGCTGTTTAACGCCGCGGAGCCCTATCCCGCAAGTCCACCACCCATGCCCGCCGCTCGCCAGGCATTGGCCGGGCAGGTCGCTATGGCGAGGAAGGAGAGCGATCTGGCAGATGCGGACGATATGGCCGTGACAGCCTATTACAAGGATGTGGGACGTGATCAATTTGAGGCCTTTGAAGAGAATACGGTCAAACTGGTGGCTCAGGAACCGGTTTCCACCTTCTCGGTCGACGTGGATACGGCCTCCTACAGTTTCGTGCGGCGCATGCTGAACCAGGGCGTGTTGCCCCAGGTGGATGCCGTACGCGCAGAGGAGCTGATCAATTACTTCGATTACGACTATCCGTTACCCGAGAGCAGCACGCAGCCGTTTCAGCCAACGGTAGCGGTGAGTGCCGCTCCCTGGGCAGAGGGACGCCGGCTGCTGCATATCGGCATCAAGGGATTCGATATCACGCCCGCAGAAAAACCCCGCAGTAACCTTGTGTTCCTGCTGGATGTTTCAGGCTCCATGAACAGTCCCGACAAGCTGCCCCTGGTGAAGCAATCCATGGAATTGCTGCTGACCAGCCTCAATCCTGACGATACGGTAGCCATCGCGGTCTATGCCGGTGCTGCGGGTACGGTGCTGGAGCCGACCCCGGTGAAGGACAAACAGAAGATCCTCAATGCCATGAATAGTCTGAGCGCCGGGGGATCGACCGCGGGAGCCCAGGGTATACGGCTGGCCTATGAGCTGGCGCAGAGCACGTTCCAAAAGAACGCCATCAACCGGGTGATTCTGGCGACTGACGGTGACTTCAATGTGGGCATCACCAACCAGCGTGAACTGCAGAGCTTCATCGAGCGCAAGCGCGATGAGGGTATATTCCTGTCGGTGCTGGGATTTGGCCAGGGTAATTACCAGGATGCGTTGATGCAGACCCTGGCGCAGAACGGGAATGGTGTGGCGGCCTATATCGACACCCTGAGTGAGGCCCAGAAGGTACTGGTGGATGAAGCCACCTCTACCCTGTTCCCGATAGCGAAAGACGTCAAGATCCAGGTGGAATTCAATCCCGCCATGGTGGCCGAGTACCGCCTGGTCGGTTATGAAACCCGCCACCTCAATCGGGAGGATTTCAACAATGATGCGGTGGATGCGGGCGACATTGGCGCAGGTCACACGGTCACGGCGATCTACGAAATTACGCCTGTGGATTCGGATGCACGCTATATAGACGAAAGCCGCTACGCAGCGCAGCGCCAGCCTGACCCTGCCGCCAGCGGTGAGTACGGCTACCTCAAGATCCGCTATAAATTACCGGATGAGAATACCTCCAGGCTGATCACCCGACCAATCACCGTCGCCGACACGGTCGAGCTGGTGGGCGAGGGGGTGCGGGTCAGGGAGGCCGGTTTTGCCACTGCCGTGGCGGGGTTCGCCCAGTTGCTCAAAGGTGGCAGGTACACGGGCGACTACAGCTACGATCAGGTGATCGAGCTGGCACAGAGATCCCGCGGCGAAGACCGCTACGGGTATCGCACCGAGTTCGTCCAGCTGGTCCGCAAGGCGAAGACCGCCAGCGCAATGCAGGCCCGCTGAGGAGCAGGGAGGGGGCGGTGCCGATCGCGGGCTGCCCCGATGCCTTTGCACATCAAGGAGCAGGGTCTACACTTTGTTGTACACTACACCGCATACAGGTTGGCGGGCAGTTATGTACCGAATCATCTACAAAAGCCGCAGCGTGAAGCCCCTCGACTGGGATATCGTGAAAAGCATCATGTCTGAGAGTGAAAAACGCAATGAGGCGTGTGGTGTCACCGGCGTGCTGCTGGCAAGCAGAACGCACTTCCTTCAGACCCTGGAAGGCAAGTTTGAGGATGTGAATGCTGTGTTCCGGCGGATCGCCCGGGACGATCGCCACGAGGAATTGAACCTCATCGGTTTCAGCGTCGTCGATGCCAGGCTTTTCGGGGGTTGGGGCATGCGGGGTATCGGGGCATTTGATTTCAATCTCAACATTGAAGCCGAGTTGAAGCATAAGTACGGTGAGGAAGAAGGAGGGATACGCTTCCCGCTGGAAGAGTGGCAGGCACTGGCAATGATCAACGATATCAAGATGATCCGTGAGCTGCCCGACTGGAAAAAATAGAGTCCTGTTGAAGCACCAGGCCGGTCACTCAGGCCGATACCGAACACTCAGCTGAAAAGTCACGTCGGGCGCGGTCTCTACCCGGATATCCTCCACCACGCTGACGTCCAGGGCAAGGCCGCCGCTCAATCGCCAGCGGCCGCCAACGGTCAACATGATGGTGTCATCGCCCAGGCCGCTGATGTCGCTTTCCGCAACGGCCGCGTGGGCATCCACCTGGGCGATTATCGACCAGGCCGGAGCCACGATCCAGTCCATGGTCAGACCCAGGAACCACAGGTCCCGTTCCTGGACCTCGCCCAGCAGGTCGCTGTCACCCGCGCGCAGGTAGCCCAGCTGACCGTGCCAGCGCAAGGGCAGGTCAGACAGGTGTTCGCCGGAGAAGCGCAGAGCCAGCCAGGCGTCCTGCGCACCGCTGCCGAGAAAATCATCCTCGTCACCGGTGGCGAATTTATAGCCGAGTGCCACGCTGGCCGAGGCGGAATCGACCTGGTAGAAGCGGTGTGTCAATGACAGGTTGATATCGCCCATGCCAGAGGCATCGTCCTGCAACAGGAAAGTTTCGCCCTGTCCGAGGTAGCGGTAATCCAGCAGATCCCGCTCTACCCTTGATCGACCGCCGTCCGGCATGCCCCAGATGTCGTGCCAGTCGTCGATCAACCCGTCGAGGTTGCCGCCGCTGTGATCCAGCCAGGGCAGTTCCAGTTGCAGATCCCAGCCCTCCGCCAGGCCAAAGCGCGCTTCGAAGGCAACGCGCCACGTCTCCCCATCGAAATTCAGCTGTTCATCCCTGTCTGAATCACTGACATAGTGATTCGCAATACTCCCATGCAACGCCGCGGAAAACTGACCTGCCGCCAGGGTCGCGGCATTGCGCTGGGAGGGCAGGCCCAACAGGCCCGCCGCCGGACCGAGATTCTTGGCGTAGAGGGGCTCATTGGCCCTTATGCCGGCGCTCAGTGAGCAGACTGCCAGGGTCGCTGCTGCCGGAAATATGAGGTGGGATTTCATGCTCTCCGAGAGTAGTATCTCAATCCATAAGCGGCAATAGCAAAACCGTCGATAGGATCAAATACTCAAGCATCACTGGCCCCTGATTTGGTATGAAAATAACCTTTGGGGGTGCCAGGTCCGTTAAATAGAGGTGTGCTTCTGGTGAAGTCTGTAGCGCTTTTTTTGACACTCATACTCACCCCGGTTTGTCTGGCGCAAACGACCTGTTATACGGACAAACAGGGAACAACGCTTTGCAGCCACCCTGATACCGTCATTAATGGCAATACCAGCAGTATTGGTCAGAGTGTGTACCGCGATGACCGCGGAAATCGGTTGGACTATGGGGTTGATCAGTTTGGCCAGGCCACAGTGCGACTGCCTGCCGGCAAAACCATCGACTGGTCTCAATCAGTACCCGTGGAGCCGAAGCAACCGCCTGTGAACCTTGTACGTCCCCTGCCCGGTTCGCCGGTCCAGCCTGTCGTGCCCGGAATCAGCCTGCCATTGGGCGCCACACGGTGAACTGGCATCCAAAGGACATCACTTGAGCATGGTCAATATGCTTTACCCTTTGTCATGATATTTGCATCACGTGAATGACCTTTATCGAAAAATAGCTGGTTGTCGACGGAGGTCTTTTACGTGGCTGATGCCGCTTTTCATTGCCATTACCCTGATTGCCGGCTGCTCGACCATCCGCACAGACTCTGGCGACATGACTCACGGGTCCAGCGAAATCAAGCTGACAGCGGGAGACCGTATAAAAATTATCACTCGCCAGAGAGAGCGCTTCATGCTCGATATAACCGGGATCCAGCCTGAAGGGCTCAGAGGTGAATCGGTGCAGTGGGACGCATCCGGGGTGCCGGGCGGATTGGAATTTTTTGTCGCCTATCGTGATCTGGCATTGATCCAGGTGGAAAAACCCAGCGCCCTGAAAACGGCCGGGCTGGTCGCCAGTGTGACAGTGATCGGTGCAATGGTGGCCGCCATTGCCGTTGGGCCTGCGCCTGTGATGATGGCGGTGCCCTGATGACCGATGAATAGGCGTGAATTACTCTTATTGGCGCTACTGTGCCACGCGTTGGTTTCGGGATGCAGCTCGACGGGTACAAAAAGCGGCCTGATCTACCCGACATTCCGACTTTCTGATAGTAACATCGAGACGACAAGTTGCGCGGGTGTAGATAGGAATATCAGGCAGATTGACGCCATTCGCTGGTCACTGCGGGAAGATGGGGCTGAGCTGGAATCAGATTTCTCCCAGATGGTGCAACTCAGCCTGGCCACGGCTTCAGCTATCGCCATGATTCCGGTCTTCACCCTGACCTATGATCCGACGATCCTGATACTGCCTTATGCCGCTTCCTATAGTGATGCAGACAGGCTCAAACAGGCCGACGCACTGCTGATAGCGCTGCTCGATCGGCGCCAGGTTGTCGGGTGTCCCCCGCACCCTGAATGCGCTATTGGTACAAAGCCCATGGATACACTGGACAATCTGCGCCAGGTCAGGCAGCAATTTGAAAACGACCAGCTGAAGGAGGACGCGGCCATGGACCGTGTGACTCGATTACTCGATGGCCTGTGTCCTGTAGGCAGGAGATACCAGGCTGATGGATAGGGGGGCTACGTTTTCGCCGTGCAGGAGGTATCGTTATGACCACTCTGATGGGGAGCCTGCTCATTCATTGTATCTGCCGCACACTGCCCGAAGGTCACCATTTTACGGTGCCGTGACAGAGCGCACGATCGGCGCGAATGCGGGCAGCTGATTACCATTACAGCAGGTACGGAATTATCGCTTTTCTATGGGTCGGGTAGTCGGGAAAATTCTCCTGATACCATTTGTGCAGTGACCGTGCCCTGGGGATCAGGTTTGCCGCGGTCATGATGACGAACAGTAATCCCGGTACTGACCAGCTGGCCATGGCAAAACCTATCCAGGTGATGATCTCGCCGAGATAGTGGGGAGCACTCACGAACCTGAAAGCTCCGCCGTAGGGTATTTTGAACTCTGACGAGTGGGACGTGGCGGATCTCAGCTGCCTGAGAATTCTGTCAGAGTGCTTGTTCAATAAGAATCCGCAGATAAATATCGCGACTCCGCCGATAAAGCGCATGTCGTACAACCACTCCTCGCCGTAATCAGCGAAAACACCAACCCACATACCATTGAGGTAGCCATTTAGTGCGCACCAGAAAGCACCGGAAGCGACCAGGATGACGGGAATATGGGCGTCTCCCCGGAGTGTAAATGGGTAGATAAACGACCGGTGGTAGTAGTGAATGCCCCACATACCGAAAAGTATCCAGACGGCAGCAGGCTTTGGTGCGTCATCGAAAAACATACAGGTGGTGAATACGAGCGGGGCGGGGCATTCCATGATGATCCATGCCGGGAGCTGGGGTATTCGCCGTATCGACTCACGCCAGTTGTCGAATTGCCCGTAGGGCGCGTTGGTCAGCTGCACAAACAGGAAGGAGACCGTGATGTAGGCTATCGCTATCCAGATTGCTGCCTGATAGATCTCGTGGTCGGGCATGCTCTCCTCCCCATCCTTGATTCAGCTGATCGAGCTTGAAAAATCAACGTCCCATCTGGCGGAGGTAAGCCGGGGTGAACGTTTTCTGGCTAAGAGGGGTTTGTGCCAGGCGGGACTTCAGGTTCAGGGTGGTGCAGTGCCGGGCCTGTAAATCTATCATGCTGACCCCGTCGGTGATCACACCCTGCCAGCTTTTATTCTCGGGGGTATGGAAGTCCGAGTGACTCAGGGCCGCGATACCGAGTTTCCAGAGGCTGCCCATCCGGTCATAGATGCGGGTCAATGCAGGAGAGAAGGTGGCGGCATCGATAATGTAATGGCGCCTGGATAGGGGGTGGCGGCTGTCCCTCGGCACGGCTTCCAGGTGATAGACCTTGCGCAATTGCCAGGTGACCTCGGGAAAGCAGCCGCCTTTGCCCGAAAAGGCTATGTCCGCAAAACCTTCGCTGTCGGTTTCCTGCTGGCTCAGGTCCAGCTGGTTGTGTCCGTACATGGGTAGCAGGGACTCGCCGCTGCCCAGCAGCTTCCACTCCATATCTTTGATGCGGCCGTTATAGCCGAGAAAATCTTCGATCATGATGTCGCTGCCCAGGAATGCATCGGTCTTCTGTCCGGTGGCGATACGTTTTACCCGGCGCTGGGTGTTCAGGTACATCCACGCCTGCTCCGGCTCGCTATCTTCTTCCGCCCGATGAATGAGCAACTGGGTATTGCGGATATCCTGTGGGCTGGTTACGTTCAAGTACAGGGCAGAGAAAAGGCGGGCCGGGTTTTCTTCAAGCTCGGGAATGGGCTCATGGGAGTGTCGATGCGTGTAGCGCAGTATCGCGCCATACATGGTGAGGGTTCGCTCAACCTTGTTCCTTTCCATATCGCGGTAGCGCCAGATGAAGTGCGCGGTTTCGGTTTCATCCGGGGTGTAGCTGTAGCGCATGTTCCATGCGGCTTTCAGTCCACCTTGTGGGTCCTTTGTGTCCAGTTCCGGGAAGGGCATTCCTGACTGATAACCTGTCAGCTCACCCGTTGCTGGATCCAGCGTGGTTTCTCCGGCATGGGTGGCAGTCGCCTGCTGGTAGCGGGGATGGGTGGGGAAGTCCAACCTGGGGCCGAGGGTGATCTGATACTCGCCCGCGCGAATGATCTCAACGAGGGTTTCATCCAGCCACTGGGTATATTGGCCGACATTGCTGCTGTTGATCGCGGTGCCCGGTTGCAGCAGAGCGTTATCGCTACCTGGTACAGCCGGGAACACGTCAACCTGTGGGAGTGCTTCTTCCGACATTGCGTTCGGGGAAGTGGCGAAGCTGGCAAGTATAAGAACTGACAGTAAGAACCGGGCCATGGGGTTTTCCAATTGTGCAGAGCGAAACCGGCAGTGTTACTGGATGTGAGTAACACTGTCAAACCGACGGGCCCTGCCCGGTAGCTGGCTCCCCTTGCGGCTACCAGAATGTAATCACGATGGTTGCGGTCAGCGCCAGAAGCAGAATGGACTGGAGCCGGTAGTTCGCCCACCAGGGTGTTCCGGCGAGTTCAGCCGAATCCCGCCTGTAGTTCGCGGGTGACCAGACATAGGCGTCGATCTGCATAGGGTCAGGAGCCGGACGCAGGCGGCTGACACAGACCATTATGAGGGAGGAAATGGCGAACAAGGTCGGGGCTATGTACAGAAAGTGCAGCTTCACCAGCCCCAGTACCTCTATCAGCACAAACATGACGACGCCGATAGCGCTGCCGAATGAGAGTGTCGCTGTTGCGCCGGCAGAATTTGCACGCTTCCAGAAAAAACCAAACAGGAACAATACCAGCACCGGAGGTACGGCGTAGGAGAGTATTTTCTGCAGATACTTGAACAGGGAGCCGAAATTTTCAATATAAGGCGCCCACAGCACACTCAGTACCATAAAAATAAAGGTAACAAGCTGGCCAATGCGCATCAGCTGATGTTGGCTGAGTTCGGGGTGCCGACCCAGGACAAAGTCCATGGTGACAAGGGTCGAAGCCGAGTTCAGCGTGGAGTCGATCTGGGACATCAGTGCCGCAATGAATCCGCCGGTAACGATTCCGATCAGGCCGACCGGCAAAAGATCGAATATCAGGGTGGGAAAAACAAGGTCGGGATTCTCTAAATCCGGATAGAGAAGAATGGCGAATGAACCGGGCAGAACCATAAGAAACAGAACAGGCAGTTTGAGCAATCCGGCCAGCAGTGCTCCCCATCGTGCGTGATCGATATTCTTTGCCGAAAGTATGCGCTGCACCATGAACTGGTTGGTACACCAGAAGTAGAACCCGAGTAGCACTACTCCGGTGATGAGCCCGGGCCAGGGCACACCGGGGTCATCCCAGGGGCGAATCAGGCTCAGTTTGTCAGCAGAGACCGACTCTGTCAGTACTTCCCAGCCACCGACATTTTCGAGCGCTGCGATGGCGATGATGGCCGACCCGGCGACCAGGAGCAGTGTCTGCAGCGCGTCGGTGTAAATGACTGCCGCAAGGCCGCCGGAAATCGTGTAAATGCCTGCGACGATGGCGATAAATGCGATGCTGTAGGCGATGGGTATGTCAGGGTAAATCAGTTGCAGGAACAATCCGCCGGCATAGAGGCTGCCCGCTGTGTCGATAACGATGTTCAGGAAGATGGTAAGTACCGAAAAGTACCGGCGAGCACGCCTGTTGAACCGGCGCTCCAGGTACTCCGGCATGGTGTAAAGCCGTGATCTCAGTACGGTCGGTAGTATGAACAGGCAGTAAAAAACCAGTACGACCGCGGCCATCCACTCATAATTGAAAACTGCGATGCCGTGGGCGTAGGCCTCACCCGACAGTCCTATCAGGGTGGTGCTGGAGATATTCGATGCAAAGAGCGAGATGCCTATGAACGGCCAGAGCATGGACCTGCCGGCGAGAAAATAGTCCTCCGCACTGTCGTGTTTGCGTGACAGATAGAGACCCAGGCCAATGCTGAACAGCATGTAAGTGACAATGATAGCCAGGTCCAGCCTGTGCAGTGTGAAGTCCGGCATAGGGTCAGCCCGTTATTATTGGGTGTGTGGGCGTCCGTGAGTGGAACCTAGAGTAAAGAAATTGTCGCGGCATTGGCAAGGACGCCTCGAGCCGACCGTTACCGGTCGGTTCGAAGCGCTGGTTAGGGTTGTACCTCTGGAGCCAACCTGCGGTTGACTGCTCCCCGTCAGTCTCAACCCTCCGGGGCGAACTCCAGCACCTGCTGGAAGGTCGGTCGATTGGTTGACCGGAAAGTCTCAGAGATAAATCGGGGCTCGAACCCGGTTCTGGCGCCTTCCCTGAGCCACGTGCCCGGGTCGTCGCCCCGCTCGGCGGCGAGCGCCTGTGATACCTCCTCGACCACCTGCCACAGCGACTCCCTGCATTCATCGAGGTCGCCG